>JBEKYJ010000220.1:0-5866 GCA_049511095.1 Verrucomicrobiia bacterium | reverse complement strand
CTCGTTCGGGATCTGCAGGTGCTCGATCGCGACGCCGGTGCCGAAGTAGTCGAGATAGACGTGGGCGACGTGGTTCTTCTCCATCCATGCCTTCAATCGTTTGCCGCCCTGACCCCAGTCGAAATTGGAATCCAGAAGATAGTCCTGGCCATGGGCGGGGCCGCCCGCGAGTTCATTGAAATAGGCCAGGTAATCGTCACGGGCCGCGAATGCCGCCACCGCCAGCCAGGCTGCGAGAAGCCAGCCCGCGAACCGAGTCAGCAGCCTGGCCCGGCCGTATTCGATTCCGGCCACAACGGCGAGCAACGGGTAGATGGGCAGAATGTGGCGGATGCCGATGTCGGCCTTGCTGGAGATGGCACACGCCAGGTAGACAACGGCGGCAATCAACGGGGTGGCTTCGGCGAAGCTCCACTGGCGTATTCGCCGCAGCGCCATCACGACGGCGGAAGCGAGCAGCAGCAACAGCGCGACCGGTGTTTTGACGAGGATGGCGACGGGATAGTAGTACCACCAGCCTGTCCTTGACCATTGGCCCAGCAAGTACGAGTCGTGGCCACCGAACACATGCGTCAACATGATCGTGAATCCCTTGAAAAAATCCCGCGGAATCAACAACCACCTCAGGTTGGTGAACCACGACGGTATTTCGAGCCGATGCGCATCTTCGACCGGGAGAGCCGGCGGCGGCGACCAGTGCGGAAAGTAGAGCAGCAGGACTGTTCCCCAGACCACGACGGCGAACAGGCAAAGATTGGCGAAGATTCTTCGCGCCGGCTTTTCACCGGCTGAGCGCCACAGTCGCCACCAGGCGACCGCCGCGAGCAGGCCAAAGATGGGGATGAGAATGATGGCGGTGTACTTGGTGAGCAGCGCGCCGCCGAAAGTGAGCCCCGCCGACAATGCCGTTCGTGGTCGGGGCGATTCCAGAAAGCGGGAGAACGTCCAGACCGCCAACGGCAACATCAGCGCGATACCGGGGTCGGTGATGATCAAGTGTCCATAAGCGAGGGCTAGAGGATTGAAGGACCAGGCCATCAACGCGAGGAGTCCGCCGCCCAGGTTGCTGAGGGATTTGGCCCAGAGGAACACAAGGACACCGGTGGCTAGGGTGACCAGAGCCTGCATGAATCGACCCCAGAAGAGCAGATCGTCCGGATTGTTTTGGCCGCCATAGACCAGGTCGCGGCCAAAGAGTTGGGCTTCGTTGGCGGGGTAATGATAGAAGGGCGGTAGCGCGGGCGCGAGTTTCTCGCCCGGATCTGGCGCGTACGTCCACGTAACGGCCAGATCCGAGAAGAATGTTCCGTGGAAGTAGACGGCCTCGTCCGTCGGCGATTTCACGTTGAGGTACAGCAGGGGCAACGCGCTCCAGAGTTGCATCAGCGGTGGGTGCTCGGGGTTGAGATAGTAGCGGTGGCCCTGCCAGTAGGAGTAGCCTGCGCCCAGAAAGACGGTTTCGTCCGAGGTGGCGGTATCGTTGCGCATCGGCGGCCACATCAAGCCGAGGGTGATGCCGAGCACCAGCGCGACGGCGACCCATGGGAGGCGGCGACGAATCATGGGGTCTTGGTAGGCGAAGCCGGCGGGCGAGTCGAGATTTTTCGTGATTTTTGCGGGGAACGGCCTTACAAAGTGCGGTCTAATGAAAATCGTTGTCGCATACTCCGGCGGACTGGACACCTCGGTCATCTTGCACTGGCTGAAGGAAACTTATCGGTGCGAGGTGGTCGCGTTCTGCGCCGACATCGGGCAGGAAGAGGAACTCAAGGGTCTCGACAAGAAAGCGAAGGCCACGGGCGCGAGCGAGTATTACGCGCTGGATCTCGTGGAGGAATTCGCGCGCGATTTCGTTTTTCCGATAATCCAAGCGAGCGCGATTTACGAGAACCAGTATTACCTCGGCACGAGCATCGCGCGTCCGCTCATCGCCAAGGCGCAAGTCGACGTCGCGCGCAAGGAGCATGCCGACACCGTGGCGCACGGCGCGACGGGGAAGGGCAACGACCAGTGTCGATTTGAACTGACGTATGCCGCGCTTGCGCCGGATTTGAAAATCATCGCGCCGTGGCGCTTGCCGGAATATCACAACCGATTCAAAGGCCGCGCCGAGATGCTCGCGTATTGCGCCGAGAATGGCATTAAGGTCGAGGCCAGCGCCAAGAAACCGTACTCGATGGACCGCAATCTCCTGCACATTTCGTTTGAATCCGGCATCCTTGAAGATCCGTGGGCCGAGCCGCCGAAAGACATGTTCAAACTCACTGTGTCGCCCGAGGACGCGCCGAACAAGGCCGAGTACGTGGAACTCGATTTCGAGTTGGGCAACTGCGTGGCGGTGGACGGCAAGAAGTTGTCGCCCGCCAACGTCCTGCGCACGCTCAACAAACTCGGCGGCAAACACGGTGTCGGGCGTGTCGATCTCGTCGAGAACCGGTTCGTCGGCATGAAATCGCGGGGTGTGTACGAGACGCCCGGCGGCACGATCCTGCATTTCGCGCATCGGCAGATGGAAACGCTGACGATGGACCGCGAGGTCATGCACCTGCGCGACTCACTGATCCCGCGCTACGCGGAGCTGGTGTATTATGGATTCTGGTTCAGCCCCGAGCGGGAAGCGCTGCAGGCCTTCGTCACGGAGAGCCAGAAGAACGTTACGGGAACGGTGCGATTGAAGCTGTACAAAGGCAACGTCATCACCGCCGGCCGCAAGTCGCCCGTGTCTCTCTACAATCCATACGTCGCCACCATGGAAGCCGACAAAGGCGCGTACAACCAGACCGACGCCACCGGTTTCATCCGCTTGAATGCGCTGCGATTGCGAACACGAGCGAGCGTGTTGAAGAAGAAGAAATAGATACCGAGTTCCACAGGTGTTCAATTCTCCGAATGCGAGAGCTTCTGGAAAGACTAGAAAATGAGATGCGCCACCAGTTTGAAGTGGTGCGAGCCAAATTTGAGAATAGCGGAAACAAAGGGCGAATGCGGAAGCGATCGTGCGAGATTTTCTCCGTGAATATCTGCCCAGACGGTATGGTGTTGGTCACGGTGAAATCATAGATTCAAAAGACGGTCGCTCCGCACAAACCGACATTGTGATTGTCACAGACGAGCATCCATTCACTTTCACTGCTGACCAACCAGGCCTCTTCTTCGTTGAAGGTGTTTTTGCACTGGGCGAAGTGAAATCTGTGCTGACTTCCCAAGAGCTGGAAAGGACTATCGCGAATGCGCTAAAATTTCGTGAGCTTAAATGTGATCCACCAGGAATGACGATACTTTTGAGTATGAATGAATCGGATCACAAACGGTTTGTTGGCAACCCTCCATATTTTCTCTTTGCGTTTGACACGCAGATGGCAAAGGAAACTGTTCGGCAACGTTTGGTTGGGCAAGGCACACGTTCCATTGACGCGGTCTTCATCCTGAATAGAGGGGCGATTGTGGATTGCGGCGATGGGAAAGGGTGTCTGCAGCTTGCACAGACTGACGGCACGAAGGTACAAGGTTGGAATCACGTCCCAGGCTCGAATGTTCTTGCTCATTTATTGCTTTGGCTTTCATTAATACCTGAAGTGCGTCACGGCGAAAGCATTTCGTCCAAATACCTTTTAGCTGCGTCAAGAGCTTGAGATTCCGTTTCGCACAACTATCATCCGGTAAGCTGGCGACGGTGTCCTCGGCGTGAATGAGACTCACTATCGACTTGTCATCCGCCGAATCATGTCGGATATACCAAAGAAACTAACCGGCCAGCCCAGGATGACAGCCGAAGATGTGCCAGCAACCCCGAAAGCCTTGGTTTTGTTGGCCTTGTGGATGGCCTAAAATGTAGTTGATATTTGGCGGGGTTTGGGTATCGTTTTCGTGCTAGCATTATGGAAGAAGCTCGCAGTGAGATTGGTGGAATGGCCAACAGCCTAGTTTGCTTCGTGGCAGTCCGAAACCCGATGAGCGGGAACAGTCACTGAGACCTCCCTACCGCAGCAGAAGGAAATAACAACAGCACCTATGGCAACCAAGCTATTCGTGGGTAACCTGTCATTCAATACAACGGAAGGCCAGATTCTCGATCTGTTCAAGCAGGCGGGTAATGTGGTCAGTTGCGAACTCATCATGGACAAGTTCACGGGCAAATCCCGCGGCTTCGCGTTCGTGCAAATGGGGACGCAGGAAGAAGCCAACAAGGCCGTGACCGATTTCAACGGCAAGGAAATCGATGGTCGCGCCCTGACCGTCAATGAAGCGCGTCCGCGCGAAGAACGTCCCCGTGGGGACTTCGGCGGCGGCGGCGGTGGCGGTGGATTTGGCGGTGGCGGCGGACGCGGCGGCAAGCGCGACTTTGGTGGCGGCGGCGGTGGCCGCGGTCGTCGCTAATCCGACACTCGCAAACTGCAATCAAACGAAGGACGTCCTGCGCAAGCAGGGCGTCCTTTTTTTCCGGCAGCGGTCCGCGACCGCCGCCTGCGTCGTTACAACAAGGCCAGCACGTCTTCGGGCCTAGCGACAATATGCTCGGCGCCGCTCCCGACCAATTCGTCGCGGGCGCGAAAACCCCACAACACGCCGACGGCGTGCATGCCCGCCGCGCGGGCGGTGCGCATGTCGGTGTTGGTGTCGCCGAGATAGAGCCAGTGCGCGGGGGGGATGCCGAGTTCCTGCGCGATCTGGAGCGCGGCGGTGGGGTCAGGTTTCAGCGGCACGTTCGGCAGTTGGCCGCGCACGACGGCGAATGGCGACGGCTGGAAGTAATGCGCGATCATTCGCTTCGTGAAATCGTCGGGTTTGTTGGAGAGAACGGCCAGACGGTGGCGGCGCCGCGCGAGCGCCGAGATCAATTCGGGAATCCCGGCGTACAGTTTCGTCAGGTCGAAGCAATGCCGGTCGTAATGCTGGCGCATCCGGCGCAGGACTTCATCCTGCAATCCCTGCTTGTCCGCAGGCAAGGCGCGGGCGCAGAGTTCCCGCGCGCCGTCGCCGACCATGTAGCGGTAACTTTCCACGGGATGCGTGGGGCAACCGAGTTGCGCGAGCGCCCAATTGGTCGCGGTTGCCAAATCGGCCAGTGAATCGGCCAGCGTCCCATCGAGATCGAAAAGCACGGAGCGAACTTTCGTCATGAGCTGTTTCTATAGCAGACAGGCGGGGCGCTGTCGTCTTTTTAGTTGTCCGTCGCTGGCGCACTTGGTAGTTTCGCCCCATGAAAACAACGCAATTTCTCAGTGTGGCTTTGGCGGCAGCCGTGGTCGGGGTGGCAACCGCCGCGATGGGGCAGGGAACGATGGGGCGCGCGGCGCGCGACCCGGGCGAGCAACTCGCGCAACTTTTCGGCAGGAACAAGGCGTTTTCCGCCGATGCAAGCGTGAGCGTCAAGGATCCCAGCGGCAAGGAGATGCCCGCGATGGAGTTTTCCTACGCGATGCTTGATGGCAAAGTGCGCACCGACATGGACATGGCCAAGATCCACGGCGGCGGCATGACGCCACAAGCCATTATGCAAATGAAGTCGATGGGCATGGACCGCATCGTGCACATTTTTCTGCCCGAGAAGAAGGTGTCTTACATGATTTATCCGGGAATGAAAGCGTACTGCCAGATGGACACGAGCAAGTTGGCCGCCCAAAGGGAAGCCAAGGAGCCGAAGATCGAGAAGACGGAACTGGGCAAGGAAACGGTGGAAGGCCATCCTTGTGTGAAGTCGAAGGTCGTGATCACGCAGGATGACGGCAAGAAGTTCGAGTCGCTCCAGTGGCAGGCGACGGATTTGAAGGATTTTCCCGTCAAATCAGAAATGACCTCCGAGGACGGCACGGTCGTGACGACGCTTTTCAAGAACATCAATCAAAGCAAGCCGGACGCGTCGCTG
>JBEKYJ010000219.1:0-5963 GCA_049511095.1 Verrucomicrobiia bacterium | reverse complement strand
TCGATGAGCACGTGCTTGCCGCGTTCCAGAAAGATGCGGGCGACCTTGTAGTGTGTGTCGGTCGGGGTCGCCACGCTGACCGCGTCCACAAAGTTGGCCAATTCCACCGCGCTCTCGAACGTGCCGCCGCCGACTTTTTCGGTGAGCGCGCGCAGGCGGATGTTGTCGGTGTCGTACACGCCGACGAACGAGTACTGGCCGTTGGAGCGTTTGGCCAATTCGGAATAGATGCGGGCGTGCTGCGCGCCGAGTTGCCCGACGCCGACCACGCCGATTTTGACGATGTCACTCATTCGGACGCCACCGCCACGAGGGAAAGCCCGACTTCGTTCGCCGACTTGAGCAGCTTGTCTTTGCCGAGCAACAGGCTTCGGCCCGCTTCCATCGCCATCACCGAGATTCGCCCGGCGAGGCACGATTCAATCGTCTTCCCGCCCACGCAGGGAATGTCGAAACGGAAATCCTGGCCGGGTTTGCTGACTTTGACGACGACCGCGTCGCCTTTCTCGCCCGCCAACGCGCCGCCGCGCCGGATACATTCGTCCGTGCCCTCAAACCCTTCCACCGCGAGGACGGTGCCTTTCTTGACGACGACGGTCTGGCCGATGTCGAGGGCGCTGACCGCCTTGGCGATCCGCAGCCCGAACGCGACATCTTCCTGCTGTTCCTTGGTCAACTGATGACGCGTGAGCACGCCCGGCTTCGGCACGGAATCGCCGAGGAACGGGCGCGGGTCGATGAGTTCGACGCCGTCCTTGGCCATCTCGGCGGCGATCGCGCCGAAGATCGTCTCGGCATTGCGTTCCTTGAGGCGCAGGGCGACGGTCGTCATGCGCACATCGAGCCGCAGATTTTTGAACAGGTTGGACGGGGTGATGCCGCCGGCCATCACGGCGCGTTTCACGCCGCGCGAGGTGAAGGTTTCGATGAGTTTATTGAGCTGGCCGAGCTTGATCCAGTCGATCTCGTCGACCGCGCTGTTGATTTCCGGGTCGGTTTCCCCGTCGAAGGCGGCGGCGACGATACGTCCGGTTCCAAGCTGCCGCGCCGAGCGGGCCAAGATCAGGGGAAACTCGCCGTTTCCTGCAATAATGCCGAGAGGCTCCATCCGTGTCGGCAGATTCTTGCCGCTTCGCGGGCCGATGGCAAGGAAACATTCTGTCGCATGACGGCGACCTCCTGGATAAACGGCGTTTTCTCACCACGAAGGCACCAAGGCACTGACAGAACACGAAGTCTGGTTGGAGGGATGATACCTTAGAGCCGCTAACAAAACTGTAGCCGCAGGCTTCAGCCTGCGCGGGAAGGACGCACCCGTAAGCCGAGTCTGCGAAACGCCATCAGCAGATGGCAACGGTGCGGCTACAGTGGGGTCGGTTTTGTTAGGCGCTCTTAATCAGTAAGGTATCGATGCATCCGGAGTCATTGTCTCACGCAGCCCCGATAAGGAATCGGGGTAAAGGGCATAGAGGCTGCCGCGAACGTGGCGCATGCTCGACTCAGTTTGATGATGAACAACGAATTGAGCCCGTTTTCTCGCCGTCCGTGTTCGCGGTGACGCCGATTGTTACGGGCGGTCGCGACGATTGCGGGAAGCGGAGAGGTGAGCCCGGTCGGTAAGCAGGGTGTTGAGGAGTGTGCTAAAGCTGTGCCACTGATCGCGGCGCGTTCGCCAAGCCCGCTGTCCGCGAACGGTGAGGCGATAATACTTCCGTTCCCGACACTTTCCGGCCTTCCGCCACTGGCTGGCAACGAACCCTTGCGTCTCCAGATGCCGGAGCACGCGAGACACCGTGGTCTGACGCCACAGGACGGTATGGCGGGACTGTTCGAAGACGCGGCGGACGATCTCGTAACCGTAGGCCGGCCTGTTGCGAAGGATGTCCAACACAACGAGGTCGTACGAGCCCGTCGCGAGGTCCTTGGCAAATTGGTCGGTGGCCATGGATGATATGCTCCACTGGAGCATATCATAAGCAGGCAATAGATCGTGTGGCAAGGGCGTATTGGGAGTAAGAAGCCGATGTCCGTAGATATTCTGGGTCAACTGCGGTACCGCGGAACATTTGGGCTGCAAAAGAAGTGTAAAGACGAAAGCGGTGACGCCGCAGATGATACTCTCCACTGGAGACCATCATGGCAAGCGACGGGTCGTCGTGTGACAAGAGGCTGGGACGAACGTGGTGCACGCTCGACTCAGTTTGATAACGAAAAACGAATTGAGCCGGTTTGACCCCTTCTCACCACCAAGGCACGAAGGCACCAAGGGGACATGAAGCAGACGATCCTCACGCTGCCTCGAAAAGGATTCGGGGTAAAAGGCACAGGGGGCGCAGACGGTAGAAGCTGTGTTGAATCGTTGAGGGGACGATTCAACACAAACTCGCCGTCCGTTTTCGCGGTGATGCCGGTTGCTATAGGCGGTCGCGACAATTCCAGAAACAAGAGATGTGACCCCGGGCGTTCGCTAGACGAAATAAGAGGTGTGACCCCGGGCGTTCGCTAGACGAAATAGCGGGAAAGGGTGCGCACCGAAGGATGGATTGTGTTGATGCTCGGTCGAAATTCGCTGCGGAGCCCAGTGGCGGGTAGAAACGATGTCGCCCGAGTCAGCAATCGGGTCTTGGGATGGAAGAATTAAGCTTGTGGACACTGTCAGCGGTTATAAAATGACACTCAACGAAATTCAACGTCCCGCGAGGTTCGCGGGAACAGGTCATATGGGAAATGTCAGCTAATACATGTTGGGCGCACTCCGCCGCCCGGAAATTAGAACGATGAAAGCCGAAGAGATTGTCAAGAAGCGAATCCGGCAAGAGGGACTTAAGATGGCAGGCGTCGGCTTAATTTGGCTGACTGTGGCTGTGATCCTGTCCGGCCTAGGCGTGTTGAACTGGATGCTCCGGTGCACAGAAAAGCTTGCTCACATGGGATTACTTGGACTGGTGCCAGGCTTGCTGATCTCGATAGCCGGAATTAGTATAATTGTCCCCGGGCCAGGCCTTATCCTTGCCGGTCTTTACCAATGGATCACGGGCAGGAGGACGCGCTTTGCCCCGCAGGACAAAGAAAAGTCCCAGAAGTTCCGGGAATTACTGACACAGGAGGAGCGCACGAAGTTCCTGACTGTGAAGGAGGCCCCCGCCCAGCCTACCAGCAAGTCCGAAGCGTTGGATTCATGCCCTTTTTGTGCTGTTACGATCATCAGCCATGTTGGGGACGAAAACCATTGCAATGCGTGTGGCGCGATTTGGAAGGTCATGGTGCCACTCGGCTTTGGGGCAGCCTTACTGTGCATCCTTCTGGCGATCGCAGCCATCGGCCTCGTGATCCACCACATCATTTATTTTTTCCATCGCATCCTGTCCCTCATCGTTGTCATAGGGGCGACAGCCATAGCGCTGGGGCTTCTATGGGGTGCTTACTCGATTCTGACCACACGCAAGCGAGATCAAGGCTTAAAGATCGTGGTGGTCCGCAAGCCGATTTCTCAACCGGAAGTGCAGAATAGCAAGCCGGAAGAATGATGCCTTCACAAGGTCGTGGCCGCAAAATTGGCACGTTTTTGCGTCAGCCGTTACCGGTGCGGTGCACTTTGGGCATCTGGTCTGGGTAAATCAGGGTCACATCTAATTATTCTCCAATTCACGCATTCTCTCCTGCGCCAATGTAAGGGCTCACCGCCTTCCACGAGCCCGTTTTCTCGGCGTCTGTTTTCGCGGTGACGCCGATTGCTACAGGCGGTCGCGGCGATTGCGGGAAGCGGAGGGGTGAGGCCGGGGGCGTTAACCCAGAGAAGTGTAAATTGTAAAGCGTTGAACCCTTAGACAGCGTTCGGTCGAAAATCGGTGCGGACCGCAATCAAGAG
The DNA here is from genome assembly GCA_049511095.1 of Verrucomicrobiia bacterium. Classification (GTDB taxonomy): domain Bacteria; phylum Verrucomicrobiota; class Verrucomicrobiia; order Palsa-1439; family Palsa-1439; genus Palsa-1439. The sequence goes on along the minus strand of JBEKYJ010000219.1, from coordinate 2,095 downwards.
CCGAAGGCATCTCCGCCGGAGTCGGGAAACCGATCTTGGAGTCGCAAAAGGGAGTCGCAAAATGGCTTGATAGCAGTGTCCGGGGGGATAAAATGCTGATCAAGGAAACTGAATGGCCCGCGATGGTCACGGGCCGTAGGTCATATGGGAAATGTCGGTAAGCATCCCGCGAACCTTGGATGAGCAACGCCGCGAATTTGCGCAGCGTCGTGGTCTGGCGATGCCCCTGGCTGGAGCGGTTGCCTGGACGATCGTCGGCGTGGCGGGCGTTTTTCTACCGCCCGTCTTGAAGGTCTGGGTGCTCTTTGGAGCCACCGGCTCCATCGCCTGTCTGGGCATTTTCTTCTCCCGCTTTACGGGGGAGAATTTCTTGGATAAGCAGCGGCCCAAAAACGTCTTCGATGGGCTGTTTCTTCGCACCGTCGGCGAGGCGGTGCTGGTTTTCGCCATCGCGATTCCCTTTTTTCGTAAAGATTACACCTCGCTACCTTTGTCGGTTGGCATCCTCAGTGGTTTGATGTGGCTGCCGTTCTCCTGGATTATCGGACATTGGATCGGCACTTTCCACACCTTGGCGCGCACAGCGCTCGTGACAGCGAGCTGGTATTTGTTCCCACATTTCCGCTTCATTGCCGTGCCGGCAGTGATCGTGGCCATTTACGCAGTGACGATCGTTGTCCTTGAAGCACGCTGGCGGCGCATCCGCCGCGCCTAACACCGTGCTGGAGCCCCTATGAGGGTCAGTCAATCTAAGGGGTCAACGCTTTACAATTTACACAGCGTGCGCGACCCGGTTGGCAACAAGCTAATCCTTCACCACCGCAGAGCATCTTCGTAGTGCCGCACTCGGCTCCGTCGGACTCGGCTCCACTCGCGTTCGCTCGACTCAGCATGATAACGAAAAACCAATTGAGCCCGTTTTCGCGTATGGCCCATTGAACCTTTTCTCGCTTTGAGCATTCCATGGGTGTAAATGCCCCGTCACTCCCGCCAATTTGCATTGAGGAACGGCGATGGCGGAACTGACCGCGCCAACGGCGGTTGGCTCCGGCGAATTGATGTTCATTTACCATACCCGTATTTTTACTCCAGCCAGCTTGAACGAAAAAAAGGCAGACCCTAAAAATACAATAGCAAGCAGCCGAGCGATGACAACAGGAAGTGTCCAACCTTCTTCCACAGCCCAAGCAAAAGCGACGAAAAACGAAAGTGCGGAAAGCAAAACGGCAACTATAGCAAGAAATAGAAAGAGTCTCTTACGCATATTTGGCTGAGTGTTCGTGCCTGGCAAATCTTTATCACCAAACGGTTTTGTTGGCTTGCTCTTAGCCGCATCTTTGGCGATCAATTGCCCGACAAGTGTTGTCCCAACTCCGAAAAGAAGGAGCACAAATCCTCCCATCTTAAGGTCATCAGCAAGATCCGTCCTACCAAGTGAACCCGAAACAAAAAACATCACCAAGCTGATGCCAAGTATAATCAAGCCGATGGATCTAATTTTCATGGTTGCTCGGCATCGTAGGCTTCCAAGTCGTGGGGGTCAACACCGGTTGCGGAATGCGAGACGGGGCGGAGTCGATGGTCTTTATAGTCTGATCGAGCTTGCGAAATCCGAAGGCGTCGAAATCGCCACAATTCGAGTATCAGCAAATCAGGGTCACATCTAATTATTCTCCAATTCACGCATTCTCTCCTGCGCCAATGTAAGGGCTCACCGCCTTCCACGAGCCCGTTTTCTCGCCGTCCGTTTTCGCGGTGACGCCGATTGCTACAGGCGGTCGCGACGATTGCGGGAAGCGGAGAGGTGAGGCCGGGCGTTAACCCAGAGAAGTGTAAATTGTAAAGCGTTGACCCATTAGACAAAGTAATCGTGCCGCCGAAGCGACTCTGTCAAGAGTCAAGCGTTGACCCCCTAGATCGATTCCCACTCAATCGGCGCCTGCCCATGAAGACAAAAGGCCCTAGACCCACCAGACTCCACGTGGCCGGCTCGGGCACCGCGTGGCCCGTCGCCGACAACGTCACGCTATAGGCAAAATCCACCTGCGGCCCAACGTACAGACGGGGCGTCAATGTCAGCGAATCCAGCTTCAGG
>JBEKYJ010000218.1:0-6021 GCA_049511095.1 Verrucomicrobiia bacterium | reverse complement strand
AGCAGGCCGACGACGGTGGCCAGCAATGCCGCCGAGATGCCCGGCGCCACCGCGCCCAGCCGCACGGTCCCGTATTCGCCCATCGCGGCAAACACGCTCATCACGCCCCACGAACTGCCCAGCAACCCGAGAAACGGGCCGCCTGTCACCGCGGTCGAGAGAACGCTGACCTGCGATTCGAGTTTCATTACCTCGGCATCAATCGCCCGACCCAGCGCGCCGCGCAAGGTGTCCAGATTCACCACGGTCCGCTCGGCGACGCTTACATCGGAATCCACCGTCGTGAGGATCGCCGTGCCGCTGCTACCGAACGATTTGTAACCGCCCGCAACTTTGCGGGGCTCGGCCCCGTTGCCAAACTGTGTGGACACTTCTTCGGCACCCATGCGATAGATGCTGTAAAGCGGACACTCCGCCACTTCGAAATTGTTGATGAAGAGATGCAGCGGGTCGCGTTCGCGACGAAACTGGGCCAGAAACGATTCCCCCGAGCCACGGGCGCGGCGGAGTTGCTGCCACTTGGTGAGCATGACCGACCAGGTAAAGGCCGAGCCAAGACACAGGATCACGACGATAACTTTGCCGGGCCAGTCAGCTTGACCAAAAATGTACAAGATGCCCCCGGCTGCGAGTACAACATTCATCCCCAACCCTCCTTGTGCCCCGAAGGTCTTCAGGGCGATTCATACTGGCACAATTCCACCCCGCCCGTCAAACTTTTCTTTGGGAAACTGGTGCGGGCGACGGAATGGAAGTGGAGCGATGGAGTGTTGGAGTGGTGGGGCAGAAGAAGGAGCGCAAATCGGAAAAGAGTGGGCGCGCAGGCGTTTGGAAAGTGGAGGGCGGTGACGCCGATTGCTACCGGCGGTCGCGGCGATTGCGGGAAGCGGAGGCGTGAGGCCGGGCGTTAAGCAGAGCGTTGAGGAGTGTGCTAAAGCTGTGCCACTGGTCGCGGCGCGTTCGCCAAGCCCGCTGCCCGCGAACGGTGAGGCGATAATACTTCCGTTCCCGACACTTTCCGGCCTTCCGCCACTGGCTGACAACGAACCCTTGCGTCTCCAGATGCCGGAGCACGCGAGACACTGTGGTCTGACGCCACCGGACGGTACGGCGGGACTGCTCGAAGACGCGGCGGACGATCTCGTAACCGTAGGCCGGCCTGTCGCGAAGGATGTCCAACACAACGAGGTCGTACGAGCCCGTCGCGAGGTCTTTAACAAATTGGTCGGTGGCCATGAATGATACTCTCCACTGGAGCATATCATGGCAAGCGAGGCGTTGTGTGGCAAGAGCGAATTGGGAGCAAGGGGCCGATGTCCGTAGACATTCTGGTTCAACTGCGGTACCGCGGAACATTTTGGCTGCAAAAGAGGTGTAAAGAGGAAAGCGGTGACGCCGCAGATGATACTCTCCACTGGAGCATATCATAGCAGGCGGCTGGTCATGGGGCGAGAGGCTGTTGAAACTGATTCGAGGCCCCCCCTACCCCTATTTGCAGTAATGAAGAGTTGACCCCGGAGATGATAGTCTCCACTGGAGCATATCATGGCAAGCGACGGGTCGTCGTGTGACAAGAGGCTGCCGCGAACGCGGCGCATGCTCGACTCAGTACGATAACGAAAAACGAATTGAGCGCGTTTTCTCGCCGTCCGTTTTCGCGGTGACGCCGATTGCTACGGGAGGGCGCGGTGATTGCGGAAAGCAGAGAGGTGAGGACGGACGTTCAATTGCAAAATGCGAAGATTTGACCCCAATTCCACACGCCCGATAGACCTGACCCCTATGCCGTTCGTATTATTATCCAAACAGCGCTGAGGAACTACGCACTGTGGGTGGACGGAGCCGATGGTGTTGAGGTTTCGTTGCCTGAAAACGACTTGGGGATCTCCTGCTGACGGGGGATGGGTCGGCGAAGGCGATCAAGTATAGGATGGAAGAAAGAGATTGACGCCGCCGCCGTATCGCCAAACACTATCGTCGGATGGCATGAAGACCGGCGCATGTGGAGTCAAGCCCCCACTGAATATGACGAGTTAAGACACTCAAGTGACGACATTATCCCCTTATAAAAAAGCGAAGCGAACGCGATTATATCGGGAAATTGTAATGCCTTTGATTCTCGCTTCGATCCCAGCCGCAGTCTGTTTCTATACTGTCCGGGCTCAATTCAAAAACGAGCGTGGCAGTAGATTCGCCGAAACGCAACACGTCCATTACGAAGAGGTGAGTGCCTCAATGGCCGCGTTCAATTCTGCATACGAGAATTGTGCTGGTGATTCGGTGGGGAGGCAACTGTTGGAATTGAGCAGTCAGGTTAGTGCTACTCGGGCGTTGCCCCCGAAACGGGTATTGTCAGCCGTTACAAACCTTGCGGATGCTGTTTTGAGGAGCGTAACAAATGATGTCAACGTTCCGACAACCGGAGAGGCGGTTGCAGTGGACGTTTGGAAAGGCTCGTTGGTAAGTACAAATGACATCAAGAATCCGTCAAACATCATTTTTTTGAAAAGCGAGCCAAATGACGTAAATGTTCCGAGAAGTGGAGAGGCAGTTGCAATGGACGTTCGGAAAGGTTCGTTGGGAGGTACAAATGACATCAAGAATCCCTCGAGCGCCACGGTTCAGATTATCGCGACCGAATATGCTAAGACTGGCACAATTATCGAAAATGTTCAATCGTATTATCTAGGTACCAAGGCAGTTGTTGTTAAACCGGGCGAACGTGATTTCGCCTTGGCAGATGCGTACACTCAAAAGTTATATGCAACACGGCTTGCGTTAATGGCGGCTAGACCCTATTTCAGCAAAAAGGTTCAAGACCACATTGCCGAGATATTGAAGGTCACTGTGGACCCCTATTGCAGGGTGCCAAAATCCGCTTTTTCAAATGAATTCGACGCGGCAGTTGTTTCCGATGATCTGATTGCGCTAATTCATAAAGTGGAAGTGGAACACCGGCTAATGATTGAAGCTCAAGGGTATTTTGCATCTCAGGCGAAACTTTTGGAGGAAATGGAAGCCGAATTGGTTATAAAAAATAAATAGCTGGCCACTGCAGGTGTTAATCGAAGCGCAGTTGGTCGGCATGGCAAGCGGTTGGTGCTGGTGTTTAGCACAGCCGCGCAGTCCAGGTCGATCCATCTGCGCCGTCGTATCGGGTGGGGGAATGGAGTCGAGAGGAAAACTGGGGCGGCTGCCGCCCGAGTGTTCCTTTGCCGTTTCTGATCGGAAAAGTTGTCACTCTTACTTGTCACTCCTCGTGTAAAAATGAGGCGATTCAGGATGAAGCGAGACAAAGTGTATATCTGTCGAAAGCCTTATTTTACCTGGCTTAGATGACAGAAGCGCACACAGGATGAAATGAGACAAAAACGCCCTTTAGAATTATGAGGCCCCTGCTCTACCACTGAGCTACCCTGGCACTGACATCTGCAAGCGACGAATCCCCGGGCGGTTACGCCGTGTAGGGGTTGCCGCCAAGGAGAAACCGAGGCGGCGTCTCGTCTGACTCGGCTTACGGCCTACAACGGCAAGGCGGCGTCGAGCCGCCGCACTCCAAAGTGGCATGGCGGACGGCACGACGGCCGTAGACCGCCGTTACAGCGGAGACGGCAATTCATCGGCGAGATACCCTTCGGGCATCGCGCCCTACAATAGGAGACAGCGCGGGCAACGGCGGCGTAGGGCCACGCCGCCCTACCGGGGAAGGAACGGGGCCAGCCGGGCCGGTTGGCCTACAAGCGGCGCGGATGGGCTGGGGACCCCGTAAACGACACGAGGGCAGGCAGCGCACGCTACACCAGAGGGGATAATTGCCGCGGGAGTTCGGCGTGCGGCGTGTCGTCAGACTCCGCTATCGGAAAGCGATATTATTGCTGGACGCGGCGGGGCGGAGGTGGTAGAATGGCGACAGTTGTTTGAAAAAGCAGCACGGCTCACAGAGCCGTGGCTACACCGAACACGCCACACCGGGGACGGCGCGGTGGGGCCACCGCGCCCTACCTAAAAGGGGCGTTGGCACGGGACTTTCTAAAAAAAGGGTGTTTTTACCAAACGAACCCAACTGGAAAATGTCGATGTGTTTAGTTATGAATAGGTTATATAAAATGAGGGTTGGGTTCGTTTTGCAAAAAACGACCCAAAAACAGGGTTTAAGCGGCGAAAATGGGGTGAAATCGGGGTGAAACTGGGATGGTTTGACGGGAGTATGCAGCCGAATGCGGCGACCCAACACCAACGACACGGCGCGATACCTACACGATCCGCCTTCGCCACACGCCGAGCTTCGGCGGACAGGCAGGCATCGCGCCCTACAAAACGGACGGCGGCAACTCCGAAAGGATTCGCGAGCAGGCCGGGGCGCCACGTGGAACGTGGCAAGCTTGCCCTACCAAAAACTTTTCATCTCGAATTTCCGGTAAGACTGCGTTAGAGACAACGGCACATGAGCCAACCGAACGCACCGAAGACGGCGAAAACCGACACCGCCAGCCCCGATAAGCTCGGGGCAAGCGTGACGCCACGCGCGACGAACTACCCGCAGTGGTACCTCGACGTGATCAAGCGCGCCGACCTCGCGGAGAATTCGCCCGTGCGCGGTTGCATGGTAATCAAACCCCACGGCTACGCCATCTGGGAGAAGATGCAACGCGAGTTGGACGACCGTTTCAAGGCCACAGGGCACGTCAACGCCTATTTCCCGCTGTTCATTCCGCTGTCGTTTCTCACGAAGGAAGAACAACATGCGGCCGGCTTCGCCAAGGAATGCGCCATCGTCACCCATCACCGCCTGAAGTCCATCAACGGCGAGGTGGTCGTGGATCCCGAATCCAAACTGGAGGAACCGCTCGTCATCCGTCCCACGAGCGAGACGATCATCTGGGCGCAATACAAAAACTGGATCCAGAGTTACCGCGACCTGCCGATTCTCATCAACCAATGGGCCAACGTCGTCCGTTGGGAAATGCGCACCCGGTTGTTCTTGCGGACCACCGAGTTTCTCTGGCAGGAAGGCCACACCGCCCACGCCACGGAACAGGAAGCGCTCGAGGAAGCGCGGCGGATGCTGGACGTCTACACGGACGTTGCCGAGAATGTCATGGCCATGCCCGTAATCAAGGGCGCCAAGTCGCCGGGCGAACGGTTCCCCGGCGCCATCGAGACCTTCACATTCGAGGCCATGATGCAGGATGGAAAGGCGCTTCAGGCCGGTACCAGCCATTACCTCGGCCAGAATTTCGCCAAAGCCGCGGACGTGACCTTCTTGAACAAGGACGGGAAACGCGAATACGTGTTCGCCACGAGTTGGGGCGCTTCCACGCGCCTCGTCGGCGCGCTCATCATGACCCACTCCGACGACAACGGCCTCGTGCTGCCGCCAAAGCTCGCGCCGATTCATGTCGTGGTGGTTCCCATTTTCAAAAACGACGCGGAGAAAGCGCTCGTGCTTGCCGAAGCCGCCAAAGTTGCCGCCGAACTCAAGTCGCAAGGGCTCGCCGTCAAGTTCGACGACCGCGACGGCATCATGCCCGGCGCGAAGTATTACGAGTGGGAGGCCAAAGGCGTGCCGATTCGCATCGAGATCGGCCCCAAAGATCTCGAGAAAGGCAGTCTCTGCCTCGTGCGCCGTTTCGTGCTGGAGAAGGAAGGCGAAACGGAACAGGAAATCCGCAAACGCCGCAAGACGTTCGTGCCGCGGGCCGAAGCGTTGGCGTCAATCAAGCCGACGCTCGATACGATGCAGCGCGAATTGTTCGAGCGCGCCCGAATCTTTCGCGCCAAACACACCCGGGTCATCAACACGATGGAAGAATTTGAACAGTTCTTCGCCAAAGATGCTTTCGGTGGTTTCGCGTGGGTGCATTGGGCCGGCGATCACAAGCAGGAAGAAGAGATGGCGGGCAAGTTCGAGACCACGATCCGCTGCATCCCGCTCGCCGACCAGATTCCCGACGAGGCGAAGGGCGAAGGCAAGTGTATTCTCACCGGAGCACCGTCCAGCCAACGCGTCCTCGTGGCGCG
>JBEKYJ010000217.1:0-6032 GCA_049511095.1 Verrucomicrobiia bacterium | reverse complement strand
GAATTGCTGGATGGCTTTCATGATCATCGGGCCGCGCCAGATGACGGGGGAATCACCGTCCAACAGCAACGCCATGCTCATCATCTTCAGCCCGAAATTCTCGACGGGATTCAATTTGTCATCCGTGATCGTCGGCCGCTGTACCGAGCCCATCATCTTGGGCACGCTCGGCCCGTAAATGTCCGCGTCCATCACGCCGATTTGCTGACCGAGCTTGGCAAGTGCGCAGGCGAGGTTCACCGCCACGGTGGATTTGCCAACTCCGCCCTTGCCGCTGCCGATCGCCACGATATGTTTCACGCCCGCGATTTGCGGACGCACCGGCGCCGCGACTCCGCCCGCCATGGGCATCTGCCCTTGTTGCGGCGGTTGTTGCGCCGTCATCTCAATGTTCACGCGCCCGATGCCGTCACATCGTTTGACCGCCGCTTCCACGTCCCGCTGGATTTGCCGCGGAACTTCCGGGTCGCGCGTCATCACCTGGAGCCCGATGGCCACATCGTTCTGGTCGGTGACGCCGATTGATTTGACGATGCCAAAGCTGACGATGTCGCGGCTGAAACCAGGGAACTTGACCTGCCTCAGAACTTCGCGCACCTGCTCGTCGCTCAGGGGATGCTTAACTCGGCCAGACATGATGCCTCAATTCGCCCCGGCCACGGCTTTGGCGTGCTGGACGGCCGATGCTTTGGGATGGAGCAGATCGCTCAGGGTCGTGCGGGCAAACACTTCGTTCACGCGGTTCTGCGCTTCGGTGAACACGGCGCACAACGTGCAAGTGCTCATGCGGGTCGTCGATACCACGCACTCCGGGTCGTCTGTCACGCACTTCTGCAACGCGAACACCCCTTCCACACACTGGAGAACTTGCAGCAGCGTAATCTCCCCCGGCGGCCTGGCCAGGCTGAACCCGCCGCCCGCGCCGCGATTCGAGCGCACCAAACCCGCCTTCGCCAGCGATTGAAAAATCTTCGCGAGGAAACTCTTCGGCACATCCTCGGCTTCGCTGATCTCGTCGATCATGACCATGCGCTCGGCCGGCTGTTTGGCAAGGTACAACAGCCCGATGATCGCGTATTCGCCTGCTCGCGTGAGTTGCATGATTTGAATCGGAGTAGGATTGTCCTGTTTCCGCAGCCAATATAGGTAGCCCCCCCAGAAAAGTCAACGGGCCGCACCTCGGGGGAGTGGACTCGCATCGCGCTCGCTCAATGCCGCTCCCAAACGATCCCAAATCATACGTAAAAACATCCTCCCGGCGCTGTTTTCCAGCATTTATTCCCCGTTTTTTCCCTCTTTTTTGCATAACGAACCCAACTCGTGTTTTTTTTAAGTTATTCATGCAGAATCATTTGTAAATTTTTCAGTTGGGTTCGTTTGGCAGAAACACTCTTCTATAGAGAGAACCCCCGTGCCAACGCCTCTTTAGGTAGGGCGCGGTGGCCCCACCGCGCCGTCCCCGGTGTGGCGTGTTCGGTGTAGCCACGGCTCTGTGAGCCGTGCTCTTTTCAACCAACTGTCGCCATCATACCAGCCCCGGAACGCCGCGTCCAGCAAAAAATATCAGTTTTCGATAGCGGAGTCTGACGACACGCCCCGAAAGCTTTCGGGGCAATCGCCGACATCCCCTCCTCGGAGGGGTAGGGGTGGGTTTCCCATTCCATTGCCCTTCATCCTTGTGATGGCCCTGCGTTTCCGTTACCATCTTCACCTGAAAGATGATGCCCGGATGGCGCCGCTCCCGAGAGCCAGAGGTACCATGAACGAGATTCTCAGCCGATGCGGTTACCGCTGCGACCTGTGCCTTGCTTACCGCCCCAACGTCGAAGCAAACCCATCCAACCAACAGACCCTAAGCGATGGTTGGCACGAGTACTTCGGTTTCCGCATCCCCGCGGAACAGATCATCTGCGATGGATGCATGGCCGAAAACCCTCGCCTTATCGACAAGAAGTGCCCTGTTAGGCCTTGTGTCCTCGAAAGGGGATTGGCGAACTGCGCCGGGTGTCCCGACTATATCTGCGAGAAGCTTTCCGAGCGCCTCGTTGTGTACGAGAAACTGGCCGCGAAACTCCCGCATCCGGTCCCAACAGAAGATCGGGCACGCTTTATCGCACCATATGAGAACAAGGCCCGTCTCGACCGCCTCAGGCGGCCATCCTGACGCCAACCCCATTCCGTTGCCCTTCGTCCTTGTGATGCCCCCGCGATTCCATTACCATGCTCGCCTCAAAGGTGATGCTTGGATGGTCGATAGGCTATGCAGCCTGATTCCAAAATTGCATTCGGCGACAACGTTCGCGTTCTCTCGACTCCCATCACCGAAGAACGCGGCCTTGCCGGGCTGTCCGGCGATGTCCGTGGCGAGACGACACCTTCGGTCACCGGCGTTGAGGTGATTGGTCAGCCGAAGACAGATTACGCGATCAATGTTTTCTTCGAGAGCCAGAAGAAGTCGTACTGGTTCGCCTCCGACTTGCTTGAGTTTGTCAATCACGCCGCGGGTACAGTGATTACCCTGAAGGGCGTCCCGAAGAAGTGGGTGCGGTCGGAGTCTGGCGCGTGGATTGAGCAGCCACAGAAACCTTGGTGGAAGTTCTGGTGATTACCGAGCCTATCCATTCAGTCCAGCGAACGCGGGCTTGCGCCCGCGCCGATGACTCCGATTGTTAGGCGGCATGGACGCGAATCCACAAAACGACGGCGCATCTCGATTCGAGAGGCTCGCGTGGCGGGTTTTCGAGGGTTTTGGTTCGCTTCTGGGGATTTTCTGTTCGGTCGGCGTCCTTTACGTCCGTTATACTGAGCCGGCAAGGCAACAGTCTTGGTCCGAGAGGATTGCATCGGCCATATCATGGGAGTTTTTTGTCGCACTATTCATCGCCTCCTGCGTGGGTTTTATCTGGGCGGTGGCAGCACCGAGGTGGCTGGAGAAGCTTTCGGGCAAGACAAGCCTGAGGGTCATCATTCTCTTGTTGCTATGGATTGTCGTCGGCACACTACTTGGTGTTAGATGAGAGCCATATCCCCTAACCAGTGTGCTCCAGCGAACCGCCGCTCCGCTTCCATTGCCCTTCGGCCTTGTGACCCGCCCTGCGATCCCGTTACCATGCACACCTCGAAGGTGATGCTCGGATGTGGACTCCGACTGGTAGCACAACGGATCGCAATGGGAATCGACGCCAACAGGGCGTCTTTTTTTGCGCCCTTAGGGCGTCTAATTCATGTTCGGCGAATCTAAGACCATGAACATCATCCGTATAAAAATCATCTGCTCTTGGCTTCTGCTTGTTTTGTTCGGACTTCTGCTCTGTTTTTCCTGGCGGTACAGACTCTTATGGGTAGCCCTGCTCCCTGCGGCATCAGTGATTCTCGAACTCATTAAGCCGCGTCGTCCGCCGATGCCGCCCAGATTGAAAGCCAGATTGAAAGCCTTGCTCTGGTTGATGGTTATCGTGTGGGCGTTGACTGTCGTCTTTCACGGCTTCCTGTACCCATTCTCGGCCGGCCTTTACCTGCTCGGGAAGGTCGCCTGTCTGGCCACGGCCGCTCCGATTTTCTGTTACAAGGTATGGCTGGATTATAATGCGTTCAGGGCAGTGCAGCACGCAAGCGCCGAACCTGGCGCTCCACCGAATGCTGGCTCCGCTGGCGCTCCGCCAGCATCGGTGAGCTAGTCGTTAGGCCACTTATGTTGCGAGTGCTTTCTATTCTTGCGCTTGTTGCGGTCGGCATTCCGGCCTTGATCTACTTGTGGTGGTTTGTTCACTGCACCTTGGATCGTTGTTGCGTGAGGCACGCCCGGAGATTTTGCAGAAAGAATGGTTTGGAGATATGCAGATCGAGATGTCAGCCGGCATTCGAGCGGTCAGGTGTCAAGACAGAGTTCACTCTGGTTCAGCTAGATTGCTTTGATACCCAGAATCAGCGCAGATTAGTTCTGTTATTGACTTGGCCATTTGGAGTTCGGAAGTTGGTCAGCGACGAAAAGTATCCAGAATCTTATGACGACCAGTGGCCTAACAAGTCTCCGGAGCCAACCGCCGTTGGCGCGGTCCGTTCCGCTATCGCGGTTCCCGCCGCACATCGGCGGTGGCTCAGCTTTGGATCGTTCGCATGAAGATCATGGGCGCCACTGACCAGCAGAAGCAGCGGGGGGCCGTTACGCTCAATGACCTCCTGTTCTTCTTGCTCCTGTTGATCCTAGTACCAGTTGGTGTGGTGAAAGGGACAATGCTCGGGCTGCACTACGGCGTTCTGGGAGGCATTGCAGGGTTCTGCTTGGGAGGTCTGGGCGGCATCGTCATCTGGCTGACGATACTCCTGCTGGAAGAACTTAATCGTGGTGCCAACGCCAGCTTTTGGAAACGATATCGTCCATATCCACCGCTGTGTGAGAGTGGTACATGTCAGGGTTACTCTGGCTACCAGACCTGCAGCACGCCCACCTTGGTTCGTGAGCGGTTTGGCGGCATTTCGCCGGTTGCTTGGCGGTGTCGTTGTGGTCATACATATGTAGGTGGGAGCGCGGGCGGTCCTCGGGACGGACGATGGATGCGAATTGGCGACGACGGCAAGATTCACCCCTATCTGAAGCACCGGATGTTCGGACGATGGGAGCGGGACGATGCAGAGTGCGAACCAGACGCTGCAGGCAACCGCCGCTGAGCGGCACAGTTGACCGGTTTATGAGAATTGAACACGATGATTGCAGCCGACGGGCCGTTACAGCGGCTGTGCCTGAGCTTGGACGTTAGGCGCACAGCAAGAAATTGGAGGATCTATGAGACAGATGATCGGTTTTTGGCTGCCGGCTGTGTTCTGTGCCTTTCTCGCATACATTGCACTCAGTTCTTCGGATGAGAGTTGGCGTCCCGCATTCTTTTCATTTCTGCCGATGTGCTTTTTCTTTGTCGGCATGGCACTGATGCAGATGCACCGGGAGGTGCGGGCATTGCGTGACCGGGTGGCAGAGTTGGAGGCGAGGAAGGGGAGTTGACTGCACCGCGTATCCATTCAGTGCAGCGAACGCAGACTAGCGCGCGCGTCGCTGACTTCTATCCTTCGCCATGACGGCCGCAGCCGCTTTGACGGTCGGGTGTGATTTCTTGCGGAAATGCTCGGGAACGTCTGCTACATCCGTGAACATCTGTGGTAATCTGTGGCTCAATCATGCGCATGATCATCACGAAACACAGTCACGTGCTCACGCTGCTTGACGGCGAGGAGGAAGTGTTGCGCATTCCCGTCGTGACCGGTAAGAACTCCGCCGACAAGCATCGCGAAGGTGATTTGGCGACACCCGAAGGCGAGTTCTTCATTTGCTCCAGGAATCCTGAGAGCCAATACCACCGTTTCCTCGGCGTGAGCTATCCCAACGTCGAAGATGCCGAGCGCGGTCTGCGCGACAAGCTCATCACGCAGGCTGAGTATGACCAGATCCGCGACGCGATCGCGCAGAAACGGTGTCCGCCATGGAAAACTGCCCTCGGCGGTGAAATCGGCCTGCATGGGCCCTGTCCCAACGTCACGTGGACCCACGGTTGCATCGCGATGAGCGTCGAGCAAATCGAGCGGCTCTACGATCTGCTGGACATCGGGGATGAGGTGACGATTCTACCGTAACGCCCGTTCGCGGCATCCGCATGACCCAACGCTTTCTCATCTATCCGATTCTGTTCATCGTCCTGACCCAGCTTGTGCCCCTGTTGCGTCACGACCAGCGGTGGTATGCCGCCCAGATCGCGCAATTCTCCGTGACGCTGCTGGCCTGTCTCGGCGGACTCTATTTCAGCGACGATTTTGTCTGGGTGGTGGTTGCTTGGACGCTGTTTGTGTGGTTCGTCATCGCGCCGGCCTTGCTGGCGTCCTTGTCCGTGTCGCGGGAACAACGCGGGCATTGGCGAAGCGCGGCGGTATTCCGTCAGTTGGCCGCGCGGGTTGCCTGGGGACAAACCGGCAAGTTATATCGTCAGTATTCCTCCGCCCTCCGACTGGTCGCAGGCGGGCACACGGAACAAGCGTTGACGGTG
>JBEKYJ010000216.1:0-6035 GCA_049511095.1 Verrucomicrobiia bacterium | reverse complement strand
GGTATGCCTGCAGGTTCGTGACCTCACGCGTGTGCGGTATGATCCAGATGCGGAACCAATTGCGACCGACGCCCGCGACCGTCAGGCTGATGCCGTCGACTGCAATGGAGCCTTTCTCGACGACGTAGCGCATGACCGACGGTGGCGCTCCAACGTCGAGCACGTAGTCCTTACCATCGCGTTCAAAGCGCCGTACCTTCCCGCGTGCATCGACGTGGCCGAGCACAAAATGGCCGTCGAGCCGCGCATCGGCGCGGAGGGGACGCTCGAGGTTGACGAGGGACCCGCGTTGTACAAATTCAAGATTCGTCCGCTGAAGGGTTTCGTTGAGCACATCGAACTTCAGGACGCCGTGCCGCGCACCAATAACAGTCAGGCATGCGCCGTTGACGGCGACGCTGTTGCCTACGCGCAGTGCAGGCCCAATCCTGGAAGCGCGAACGGTCAATTCCGTCGAACGCTTGCCCGCGCGGATTTGCTCAACCTGACCCGCCTCTTCAACGATTCCCGTGAACATGCCTGAACGATAGAGACGCGCTTGTTGCGTGTCCAGCAAAGTCTTCTCACATCGGATAGCCGCACGAAGCCGGGTTCCAGCGTCATCGCGTTGGCTGCGCCGCACGCTATTCCAAGTCGCACCGCGTGGAGCATGGATCTGCCTCGCAACAACCCGGTCGCGATGCCCGCCATCATCGCATCGCCGGAGCCAATCGCATTCTTTGCCTGCACGTGCGGCGGCTTGAGCGTCAATATACGTTTGCCGGGTCTCTCGGGTCTCTCGCCGACATAGACGCTCTTCGCGCCATCGCTGATGACAACCCACTGAGGACCGTCCCGCATCAGCTTGTCCAGTGCCTGTAGAATACCCGGCTTTCCATTACACCCAACGCGAGTCGCAACCATGAGTTCATCCCGATTGACTCTCACCAGAGATGGTCTCCGCCTGAGCGCATTCCGGAGTTGCGCTGCCTGCGCGTCAATAAGCACCCGCACTCCGTGACGTCTCGATACATCCACCAGCCGTGCGTAAAAGTCGTTGCCACAGCCCTTCGGTACGGTTCCCGTTAGAACTACCAAGTCGGCCCGTTGAACCTCCGCGGCAAATGCACGCATCACCTTCTTGACCTCGGCGGCACTCAACGGCCCCGCCTCTTCCACAAGCTCTGTTGCGGTGTTGAGGGCAAGCAGCGTCTGGCAAATCCTCGTTTCAGACTCGACGTGGATGATCCGGGTGCCAATTCCTTGGACGCGCAGTGAGTTCTCCAGCAGTTCGCCCCGATGACCGCCCGCCACGGTCAGCAGCCTGATCTTCGCACCGAGAATCGACGCCACCCGAGCCACGTTTACGCCTTTGCCCGACGCCGTCTCGCGAACGCGTTTGGCGCGGTTGACTTTGCCGGGGATCAGTTTCTCAAACTGCAGGGTCCGTTGCCACGCGGGAGACAAACCAACGACCAGAATCATTGCCCTATTCTCGCTTCGGCCAGCATCTCGTTCTTGCCGATTTGTCGCCAACGGCAGGCGCGTATCCGCACCGCCCTCGTAATCGTTGCTACACCCTCGCCTGCGACCGCCATAACCGCGTCGCGCCCGCCGATGACAACCGGTGCATAGAAGAGCGCAACCTTGTCCACCATGCGCGCGTCGAAGAACGACCCGAGCAATTCGCCGCCGCCCTCCACCAGTACGCTGGTGAAATCCATCTCGCCGAGGATGCGCAGCGCCGCCTGCAAATCCACTCGCCCTTCCGTCTTCTTTACGATCACCACGTCGACACCTAGTAGGGCCAGGTGTCGACGCCAGCGCACGGGGGCCAGTTTTGTTGTGAGAACAATGGTGCGCTTGTGGTGCGCAACGTTAAGCAGCTTCGCGCTTGGCGGCGTGCGGCCGCGAGCATCCACGACCACACGCCATGGTTGCTTGCCGCGCACACCATGCCGCACCGTCAGTTGCGGATTGTCCCGAATCACGGTGTTCGCGCCGACCATGACTGCGTCAACACCAGCCCGCAGTTTATGCGCTTCGCGCCGCGCCGCTTCGCTGGTGATCCATTTCGAGTCGCCTGTGCGCGTGGCAATCTTTCCGTCCAAACTCATCGCGACCTTCGCGATCACGAACGGCATTCCTGTCGTGACCCACTTGTTGAACGCCTCATTCATTACCATTGCCTCAACGGCCAGCAATCCCGACTCGACCCGAATCCCTGCGCGACGCAACACTTTCAGGCCGCGACCATCGTGTTTCGGGTTTGGATCGAGCGCCGCAACGACCACGCGTTTCACGCCTGTCGCGATGATCGCGTCCGTGCACGGCGGCGTCTTCCCCCACGTGCAACATGGCTCCATCGTCACGTATAACGTCGCGCCTCGCGCATCCACGCCGCGCAACGCAAAGATCTCCGCATGCGGCCCACCCGCCCGCTTGTGCCAGCCCGCACCGATGACGCGACCCTTGCGGACGAGCACCGCGCCAACCGACGGATTCGGACTCGTCTTTCCCAGCCCGCGTCGCGCCAGCGCCAACGCTCGCTGCATGAACCGCTCGTCTAGTTTGCTGAAAGCCATGACACTAACTCTACCAGCTTGTCATTCTGAGCGCAGCGAAGAATCTCACTCAATGGGAATCAAATTGACTGCCCCTCTAAACCGTATTCCTCTCAAACAGCGCCTCGGCAAATTGGTTCGGGTCGAAGGGTTGCAGATCGTCCATTTGCTCGCCGAGGCCGATGAATTTGACGGGGATCTTTAATTCGCGGGCGATGGCGACGACGATGCCGCCCTTGGCGGTGCCGTCGAGCTTGGCGACGATCAGGCCGGTGACGCCGAGGGCTTGATGAAATTCGCGGGCTTGATTCAGGGCGTTGGTACCCGTGGTCGAATCGAGCACGAGCAGGATTTCGTGCGGCGCGGTGGGTACCCTCTTCTGCAGCGAGCGGTGCATTTTCTTGATCTCTTCCATAAGATTCTTTTTCGTGTGCAACCGCCCGGCGGTATCAATGAGCAGATAATCGACCCGCCGATTGATCGCCGCTTCCAGCGCGTCGTACGCGATCGCCGCGGAATCGGCCCCATATTGACCCGCGATCACCTCGCAGCCCACACGCTGACCCCAAATCTTCAGTTGTTCAATGGCGGCGGCCCGAAACGTGTCACACGCCGCCAGCAACACCACATTCCCCTGCTCCTTCAACAAATGTGCCAGCTTGGCGGTCGACGTGGTCTTGCCGGTGCCGTTGACGCCTGCTACCAGGATGACCGTTGGGGGCTGTGGCGCTTTCGCGAGGCTAGGCGACGCCACACCCAGCTCGCGCTCGATCTCCGCACGAGCGATGGCAAATACATCAACTTGGCCGGATTGGTTCGCCGCTTCCTTGGTCAGCTCAACAATCTTAAGCGCTGTGTCGACGCCGATGTCCGTTGCGATCAACGCGCCTTCGAGTTCCTCCAGCGATTCGGCGTCGAGCTTCGGCGCGCGCATGACAATGCGCTTGATCTCGGTGGCGAGCTTCTCCTGCGTCTTGCGCAGTCCCTGTTGGAATTTCTGGAATAAGCCCATTACGCCTTCGCTTTGGCCAGCGCCTTGAGAGCTTCGACCCGTTCGTACGGCAGTTGGACCTTGCCGAGCAGCATACCGTCGCGCGCGGAGCCGTGACAATCGCTGCCGCCGGTCGCGCACACACCGAGCGATTCGGTCATCTGGAGATAGCGTTTGACCTGCGCGGGCGAATGTCGTGAATGCCACACTTCGATGCCAATCATCCCCTGGTCGATCAATTCGCGAATACGCTCGTCGAGGTTGTTCAATCCGGGGTGCGCGACGACAGCTAGGCCACCGGCGCGCTTGACGTGGCCGATGGCTTCCGCCGCCTCCATGCGATAACGCTCGACGAACGCCGGTTTGCCACGCTTCAGAAAGCGCGCGAACGCTTCGTCGACACTCGACACATGACCGCGCTTCAGCAACGCCCTCGCGACGTGCGGACGACCGACAGTGCCGCAATCCGAACACGCGTACACATCCTCGATCGTCAACGCAACGCCCAGCTCATTCAGTTTGCTCACGAACTGCTCGACCCGTCGCCGGCGCACGAGGGTCGCGTGATCCAGCACCTTCCGCAAACTCGCGTCACGCCACGAATCGCCGAACAAATATGCAAGCAGGTGAAGTTCCTGCGTTCCAACACGGCTCGTGACCTCGACCGCGGGGATGACCTCGACACCCAGCTCCAAGCCGGCCGCCAACGCCTCAGGAATGCCATCCAACGTATCGTGGTCGGTGACGGCGATGGCGGCGAAACCAAGGCGGGCGGCGTGCTCGACCAACTCGTGCGGCGTGAACGTGCCATCGGAATAATGCGTGTGGAGATGCAGATCGGCGAAGCGCGGTGGATGCGCAGTGGAACTCATTGTGCGGATGTCGCCGTGCGCGAGGGGCGGGTCAGCTCGGCTTTCAAACGGTCGAGGATCCCGTTGACAAACGCGCCGGACTCGCTCGTGGAAAATTTCTTCGCAATGTCGACCGCTTCGTTGATGCTGACCACGGGCGGAATGTCGTCGCGATAGAGCATTTCGTAGATGGCGAGACGAAGGATATTGCGATCGACAGCCGCAATGCGCGGAAGGTCCCAATTGTCCGCGTACTTGACGATGTGTTCGTCGATGACGGCGCGTCGTTCCATCACGCCCTGGACCAGTTCTTCAGCGAACTGGCGTCCCGCATCGCCGACTTCGGGCTGCGTTTCCCAGAAGAGCGGGAGCGCTTCCTTCAGGGAACCCCCGCCAAGGTCAAATTGATAGAGGAACTGCACGGCCAACTCGCGGGCCAGCCGGCGTTTGCCGGGTGGTTTCACAGGTTTTTCCATAGCCGTGCCATTTCAACCGCAGCCCGTGCCGCCTCCCGACCACGGTTGTGTTTCTTGCCAACGCAACGGACGCGCGCTTGCTGAAGATTCCTGGCGGTGACGATGCCAAAGACCGTCGGCACACCGAGGTGAATCGCGATATTCGTGAGGCCGTGCGCGACTGCATCCCCGATGTGACGTGCATGGCGTGTCTGGCCTTGCAGCAGAATGCCGAGACCGATGACGCAATCGCATTTCCCGCTGCGGGCAAGCTTCGCGGATGCCGCCGTGACCTCAAAGCTGCCGGGAACGCGCAGAATCCTGATGTCACGCATATCGGCACCGGCCTTGGCCAGCGAGTCGAGGCAATTCGCCAGCAGCGCGTCGGCAAGATCGGTATTGTAGCGGGCGGCGGCGATGCCAAAGCGCAACCCGGTGGCGGAGAGATGCCGATCGATTTTCTTCGCGCGAAGCATGGCTACAACGCGTGCCCCATTTTCGATTTCTTGGTTTCCAAGTACCGGATGTTGTGGGGAGTCGGCTCCGCGCGAATCGGGACCTGTTCGACGATCTTGAGATTGAACCCTTCGAGGCCAACAACCTTCTTCGGGTTGTTCGTGAGCAGCCGGATGCTGTGCAAGCCAAGATCGACAAGGATCTGCGCGCCGAGACCGTACTCGCGCAAATCGGGCTTGAAGCCCAGCTTCTCGTTGGCTTCCACCGTGTCGAGGCCTTTCTCCTGAAGCGCGTAGGCGTGAATCTTGTTGGCGAAGCCGATGCCGCGCCCTTCCTGCCGCATGTACACGAGCACGCCTTCGCCTTCCTGCGCGATGCGTTTCAACGCGTCGTGCAGTTGCGGCCCGCAATCGCACCGTTGCGAGCCGAACACGTCGCCCGTCAGGCATTCGCTATGAACGCGAACGAGAACGTTCTCCTTGCCGCGCACGTCGCCCATCACCAACGCGGCATGGTGTTGACCATCCACCAAGGACCGGTAAAGATGCAGCTTGAATTCGCCATGCTCCGTCGGCAGGGACACCTCCTGCTCTCTCGCGACGAGTTTTTCACGCAGGCGACGGTGAGCGATGAAGTCACGAATCGTGCAGATCTTCAGTCCGAACTGTTCCTTAAACTTCATCAGGTCCGGCAACCGAGCCATCGTGCCGTCTTCGTTCAGGATCTCGCAGAGGACGGC
>JBEKYJ010000215.1:0-6036 GCA_049511095.1 Verrucomicrobiia bacterium | reverse complement strand
GATTGCCAGTACAATGAAAACCGGGTGGATATCACTGGCCGCAGTGTGTGCGTTGGTCCTCGGGGTGTACGCGTACATGGCCCAGTCGCCGATATACGAGCCGTGGAAATCGCTGACCCCGGACGCGGCTGTCCATGCCCAATACGATTTGTTGGTGCAGGGTTTTCGCGCGGGCCAACTCAACATGAAGATTGACGTGCCGCCGGGACTCACGGAGCTTACCAATCCGTATGATCCGATAGCCAATGATCTCTATCGAGAAAGACCGTACAAGTTTCACGACCTGACCTACTACAAGGGCAAATTATACCTCTATTGGGGGGTCGCGCCCGCCGTGCTCCTGTTTTGGCCGTTCGCGGCGCTCACCGGACGCTACTTGGTTCACCGCGATGCCGTAGTAATCTTTTGCGCGATTGGTTTTCTGGTGAGCACGAGTCTGCTGTGGGCGTTATGGCGCCGCTACTTTGCCGAAGTCAGCGTTTGGGTTGTGGTAGCTTGCGTGTTGGCGCTCGGCTTGGCGAACGGTCTGCCGACACTGTTGGCATGGGCTGGACTTCAGGAGGTACCGATTAGTTGCGGCTATATGCTGACGATGCTGGCACTGGCGGGGATCTGGTGCGCGTTGCACAAGCCGGAACGGAGATGCCGCTGGCTGACGATGGCGAGTCTGGCGTATGGGCTGGCGGTGGCATCACGGCCCAACTTAGTGTTCGGAGGAATCATCCTGCTGGTGCCGGTGGTCCAGGCATGGCGGGAACGCCGGAAAGTTTGGGTTCCGCTGCTGGCGGCGATTGGCCCCATCCTGCTGGTCGGACTGGGACTGATGGTCTACAATGCCCGGCGATTCGACAATCCGTTCGAGGCCGGCGTCACTTGGTCTTTGACCGACCGGAACGTGGTATCGCTCCCTCTCTTTGGACTCCAGTTTCTCTGGTTCAATTTCCGAGTGTATTTTTTGGAGCCGGCCCGGTGGACCGGCGAGTTCCCCTTCGTGCATGAGATCATCATGCCGCCCGTGCCGGCGGGACACCATGGCCTCTCACAGCCGTTCGGCATCCTGACGAACATTCCGGTGGTATGGCTGGCGTTGGCCGCACCGCTGGCGTGGCGAACCCTTCCGGGACAAGCCGGTTCGGGAGTACGCTGGTTTGTGAGCGCGGTAGCCTTGCTGTTTGGGATTTGCGCGGCGGTGCTTTGCCCGTTACGGGCCACGGCCTTTCGCTATGAGGTGGACTTCCTGCCGACACTGGTGCTGCTGGCGGTGGTCGGCATCCTCGGATGCGAGCGCGTGCTGGCCCCGACCTCGGAGTCGGGGCAGGCTGATCGTCCCGCCTGGCGGCGTGGCGCGCGTCTGGGTTGGGGCCTGCTGCTGGGCTTCTCGGTGGCGTTCAACCTGCTCGTGACCCTTGAGCATTATGCTTACGCACAGAACGACCTGGGGATGAAACTATCGGAAGCTGGCAAACCGACCGAGGGGATCGCGCATTTCGAGCAGGCGGTGCGTCTCAAGCCCGATTATGCCGAGGCGCACTACAATCTAGGGATCGCCTTGGGGCTGGCAGGCAGAATCCCGGAAGCCATCGCACACTACGAGCAGGCCCTGCGGATCAAGCCGGATTACGCCGAGGCGCACAACAATCTCGGGACTGTCTTGATGCAATCGGGCAGGCTGCCGGAAGCGACAGAGCATTTGGAGCACGCGCTGCGGGTCAAGCCGGATTACGCCAAGGCGCACTACAATCTCGGGACCGCCTTGATGCAATCAGGCAGGATACCGGAAGCGATCGAGCATCTGGAGCAGGCGCTGCGGATCAAGCCGGATTACGCCGAGGCACACTACAATCTAGGGATCGCCTTGGCGAAGGCGGGCAGGATACAGGAGGCAGTGGGGCATTGGGAACAAGCGCTGCGGATCAAGCCCGATTACGCCGAGGCACACAACAATCTCGGGACTGTCTTGATGCAATCGGGCAGGATGCCGGAAGCGATAGAGCATTTGCAGCAGGCCCTGCGTCTCAAGCCCGATGACGCCGGGGCACACAGCAAGTTGGGTGCTGCTCTCATCGTGACGGGCAAAGCGCATGACGGACGGAGGCAATTGGAGGAGGCGCTGCGGATAAACCCAGATTTGGCCGAAGCGCAAAACGATCTGGCGTGGATGCTCGCGACTCTCCCGCCAGCGGAGGGTGGCGACCCCGTTCGGGCGGTGAGTCTGGCACAACGGGCCTGTGAGCTTTCCGGTAATCGTGCGCCGGGTAATCTTGATACATTGGCTATCGCATATGCCGCCGCCGGTCGATTCGATGCCGCCGTCGCCACAGCCCAGAAAGCCATCAATCTTGCCCGATCTGCGGGGGAGGCGCAGCTGGTGAAAGAAATCGAGGCCCGACTGGAGTTGTATCGTAGCGGACGTGCTTACAGTCCGTCCACGGGAGTGACAAGTCCAAACGACCCCTAACGATGGGAACAAGAGAAAGGCACCTGCAACTCGGGCCCGATGAACCACGAGCGGAGAAGGCCAAGACGTGAAGAAGTCGTCTCGTTTCTCCGAGTCAACCTTGCGCAGCTTCCAGTTTGGCGTTTCCCTCGGCCTTGGTGAGCTTCTGGCGTAGGTCTTCGAGCCAAGTCTTTCCGCTGTCAAGATGGCCGAAGGCAATTCCACTGGCGAATGTCTTTCTCAAATTGGCGCGGGCTTCGTGCTTTGGATCAAAGCATCCGTGCCAATCCGGGACATTTTCTTGTGAGCGCCGGTGACATCGGGAAATGGATTTGGGGGATGCATGGATAAAATCCGAAGCACGAATCTCGAAATCCGAAACAAATGCGAAGTGCGAAACTCGAAACACTGCGGCAACAAGTCAATTGTCTGATGGTGAGGGCTGACGCCGTTTTTCTGTCAAGAGTCAAGGGCGTGTTGCCCAAAGGAGTATTTTCTGAATCGTGAATGGTCGGGGTAGTGGTCCTGCTGGGGCAATTGTAAGTAAGTGTCGCCAGCGAAGAACGTAGCGATGCCATCTGTCGGTGAAATCAGTCGAGGCCGTGAGGAGGAGAGCGGCCCCGGCGGAGGTGACGGGTGGCAGCCGATGCTTCAGGAGGATCTTTACATTCTGGATGGCGGCGATCAGCCAGTCTTGAATCTGCACCCGCCACAGGCGCCGCCAGCGGGCCCGTTTGAAACCGTGATGATTGGCGGCGTCGGCGAAGCTGACTTCCGCCAGATGTTGGCGGCGTTGACGGTCCCGCCTCGCGGCGGCGCTGTGCGCCTGCTGGCGGGCGCGATCCAATAACTCTTGGTGTTCATGTCGATGAAGGGTGCGACCGTAGGCCGTCGCCCGAGTGCACTGGGCGCGTAACGCGCAGGCCGCACACACCGCTTTCGGGAGTTGGTATTCCCAGGTGCGTTTGGTCGGGTGCAGCCGTCGCAGCTGCATCGTCTGGCCGGCCGGACAGCGATAGGTGTTGGTGCGCGCCTCGTAGGTAAAGGCGCTGTCGGGGAAGATGCCGTGACAGCGCGCGTTGGGCGTGGCGTGCCGCGCGTCACCGAGGTGCGTACGGATCCCGCGTTGCTGACAGGCCACGAAGTTCTCCGCCGTGCCGTACTTGCGGTCGGCCACCGCGGTCTGCACGTTCTGCCCCGTGTGGGCTTCGTGTTGCTCGACCAAGGGCTAACAGGCGTTTGTTCTCCGCGATGCTGCCCGTGGTGGTGTCCACCGCCGTGACCACCCCGTGGGCATCGTCCACGGCGCGGTGGTGATGGTAGCGCGGTCGCGGCGGTTGCGGGCCTTTGCGCACGATGGTCGCATCCGGATCGGTCGTGGAGACGACGCGATCATTGACCGCTTCGTAAGCGGCTGGCGTGCTGGCGTCATCGAGCTTGCTCTCGGTCGCGTGGTAGGCCGCCTTCAAGGCCGCAATCCATTCGGGACGGGCTTTGACCACTGAGTCGCAGGAGGCGTTCGCGTCGTTGAGGCTGCTGTCCACGTGAATCTTGCCGCCGTCGACCAATCCCGCCGCCACACATTGGCCGACGGTGCGCACGAAGAACTTCTCGAACGCTTCGCGTTCCCAGCGGGCGCGGGCTTTCGACAGCACGCTGTGATCCGGGATGCTCGCCTCCAGCCCGTAGCCGAGAAACCACAGGTAATCCAGTCGCTCCGGGATGAGGCGCATCAGTTCCCGCTCGCTGGCGACGTTGTCGAAGAACAGCAGGAACATCATCTTCAAGATCACGGCGGGATCCACCGACTCGTTGCCGTTGGTGCCGTACAGCGCCGCCACCTCGGCCCGCACAAAGCTGAAGTCGATCGCTTCCCGGATGCGACGTAACGAATTGTCAGATCGCACCCGCCGATCCAAATCAATCTGGTAACTGAACAACTCCTTCTGCGGTTGTTGGCTCCCCACCATACCTACCAAACCTCCTCGCCATCCTTTCTACTCCACCCCCTGAACAACCGGAAGTAAAAAGTCATTTGGGCAACACGCCCTCAGTTTCAGACAATTGATTTGATCCCGTAGTGTCTCGAGTTTCGCACTTCGTGATTCGTTCTTCGTGTTTTATTCTCTTAGTACTTGTCCCGTCGCCGCGGCAATCACCCGCTCGACCGTGGCTTCCTGCCGACTGAACTCCGCGACGATCCGGCCCTCCCGCATCACGAGAATCCGGTCGCTCATCGCCAACACCTCGGGCAGGTCGGAGGAAATCATCAACACGGCCATGCCCGCCGCCGCCAACTCGGCAATGAGCCGATGCACTTCCGCCTTCGCGCCGATGTCGATGCCGCGCGTCGGTTCGTCCAGCAGCATCACTTTCGGTTTGGTCGCCAGCCACTTCGCCAACACCACCTTCTGTTGGTTGCCGCCCGACAAGTCCCGGATCGGTTGCCCGATGTCACGCAGCTTCACGTCGAGACGATTGACCTCGCCGCGCGCAACATCCCGCGCCGCCGCGTCCTGCCGCCAACCGAATTTCGCCAGCCGGTCCACAATTGCCAGCGTCGCGTTCTGCCACACGCTCATCGGCATCAACACGCCGTGGTGTTGACGGTCCTCCGGCACGAGCGCCACCCCTTTTGCCATTGCTTCGCGCGGCCGATTGTTCTCGATCGCCTCCCCGCCGACAAGAACCTCCCCGGCATCGACCTTCTCGATCCCAAAAATCGCGCGCGCCACTTCCGTCCGTCCCGCCCCGACCAATCCCGCCAGCCCGACCACTTCACCGGCGCGCACCCGCAAATTGATGTCCGAGAATTGTCCTTCACGCGTCAGCCCGCGCGTTTCCAGCGCGGTGGCGCCAATCTCATGCCTCGTTTCCCGGGCAAACAACGTTTCCATCGGACGGCCCACCATCAACCGGAGAATCTCGCTTATCGACGTCTCTTTCGTCAGCCGTTCACCCACGATTTCGCCGTCGCGCAACACGGTGATGCGGTCGCAAATCTCAAAGATCTCCTCCAGCCGATGTCCGATGAACGCCAATGCCGCGCCCTGGTCGCGCAGTTGCCGCATGACACCGAACAGCCGCTTGACCTCGCTCGGCGTCAACGCTGCGGTCGTCTCATCCATCAACAGGATCTTCGCGTGTTGCGACAGCGCCGCCGCCATCTCCACCATTTGCCGGTCGGCAATCGACAACCCGCGCACCTTCGCCCGGGGATCAATCTTCACCCCCAGCGATTCCAGCGTCTTCGCCGCCTCGCGAACCATCGCCTCCCAGTCAATTCGTCCGTGACGGTACGGTTGGCGGCCAATGAAGATGTTCTCCGCCACGCTCAAATCGGGAAACGTCAGCGGCTCCTGATGGATCAACGCGATTCCCTGCGCGATGGCGTCGTGCGGACGGTGAAAGTGAACGGCCCGGCCGTTGACCTCGATGGTGCCCGCGCGCGGCACGTGCACGCCGCCGATGAGTTTCGCCAACGTGGATTTGCCCGCGCCGTTCTCCCCGACCAGTCCATGAATCTCACCGGGCAACAATTCGAGGTTGGCGTTCTTGAGCACATCCACGCCCCCAAACGCCTTGTGGAGTCCGACGGC
>JBEKYJ010000214.1:0-6115 GCA_049511095.1 Verrucomicrobiia bacterium | reverse complement strand
GGCCGCCGCTCGGAAGGCCATCCCGGGGGGCCGTGTTACAACAACCCCCTGTATCGCGCGTGGCTGCTGGGACTGGTCGAAGATTACGCCCGTTCGTATGAAATCGACGGCGTCATGTGGGGTTCCGAACGGCAAGGCGCGCTGTTCAATGCGCTCGGCGCTTATCTGAACGGCGCGAAGGCCGACCCCGGCCGGGTCACCTGCTTCTGCGAGTTTTGCGTGAAGAAGGCCAAGGGCTTGGGGATCGACGCCGACCGCGCGCGGCGCGGGTTTGGCGAACTGGAAACGTACGTCCGCAACGGCCGGGCCAACAAACGTCCCCGGGACGGATACTTCGTCACGTTCTGGCGGCTCCTGCTGAAGTATCCCGAACTGCTCGCGTGGGAAAGCCTGTGGATCAACAGCCGGCATGAGTTCCAACGTGATGTCTACCACAAGATCAAATCGATCAAGCCGTCTTTGATCGTCGGCTGGCACCTGTGGCACAACCTGTCGTTCAGCCCATTCCATCGGGCGGAAGAAGACTACACAGAGATGACGGCCTGGTCCGATTTCATCCGGCCCGCGTTGTATAGTAACGCCGCCGGCGAACGCATGCGCAGTTTGGTGGACAGCATGCATGACAACGTCTATGGCGACGTGCCGCCCGACCAAACGCTCGCTCTGCTCTATCGAGAGCTTGATTACCAGGAAGCGCCGTACGACAAGGTGGCGTCCACGGGTTTCTCCGCCGACTATGTCCTGCGTGAAACCCGACGCACGCTGGAAGCCGTGGCCGGCACGCCCACGCAGGTCTGGCCCGGTATCGATATCGACGTGCCCGTGCCTGTGGGGACCAGCCATTGCACGCCCGAGAGCGTCAAACAGGAAGTACTGGCGGTGTTCAAGGCGGGCGCGCAGGGAATCATGCTCTCGCGCAACTACGTCGAAATGAAACCTGAAAACCTCGCTGGCGCCGGTGCCGCGTTGCGGGAACTCGGATTGCACTGAGCGCGTATGTCACGGGATCCATGCAAGGCCGGCGGTGCCGAGCGTCGCTGCCCTACATCGCCGCCGTGGCTCTTGCGAAGGAGGAAGCCTTCGAGCCGAGAAGAAAGATCACGGCTGAATAGCGTCCCAGAGCGATTGCCACGAGGCTTGGAGATCGGATTCGATAACGCGCCAGTCCTCTTCGGTGACGCCGCTGGCGGCGGTACTGGTGTCGCGGACCTTCATGGCATCGGCGCGGTACCGTCCGTATTCGATCAGCTTCTCGGGCGGGACGCCATAGAGTTCCGACGCTGCTTCCGCCACGGCGCTCGCGAGTTCTTCGTAGCCGCGCTTGGCGCGTTCGCGATGGACAATCCACCATTCCAATTCCAACCTGGCGGCCCGCGGCACGTTGAAGGGCCTGTCGCTGATATCGTGGATTTCCTGGAAATAGCACTCCAGATAGGGCAACGCGCGCTCGTAGTCGGCGCGATTATGCCCGTCCTTGAAGATGAAGGCGGCTTTGGCGGCGTAGGCGGCCACGTGATTCGACCGGAGAAGCGGGAAATGGAACTGGAGGCGCATCAATTCAGCGAGTTGGAGGAACAAGTCGCTCGACCGTTTCTCGTAGTACGAGCGCCACATCACGGTGTCGAGGTGCGCAATCTCCTTGGGGTCAAACCGGCCGATATCCGCGCGGCGCGGGACCAACAGGTCGCTGCCGACCCACAGCAACAGCGCGGCGAGGATAGCCAGAACCAGCCAGAGAATGTGTTTTGATTTCATGACGTTCGTGGTTCGCGACGCTATGGATTTTAGACAGCACGCGCCCGCGAGGTCAACGCAGATTCGGCGCTTCCCAGAAGCGCCGCGACAACGGTATAGTCGCGACATGCCGATTCATCCGACAGCGATGGTGAGCAAGAAGGCGGAACTCGATTCCTCCGTCGAGGTGGGGCCGAACGTGGTCATCGAGGAGCACGTGAAGATCGGCGCGGGGACGCGGATTTGGGCGAACGCGTATCTCACGGGGCACACGGAGATCGGGCGCGAGAACGAAATCCACATGGGCGCGGTGATCGGGCACGAGCCGCAGGATTTGAAGTTCGACCGCGCGTGCCGCAGTTATTTGAAGATCGGCGACCGCAATGTGTTCCGCGAGTATTGCACCGTGCATCGCGGGACGGAACCTGAGAGCGCGACGGTCATCGGCAACGACTGCTATTTGATGGCCGCGGCGCACGTGGGGCACAACTGCGTGGTCGGCAACAATGTGATCATCGTCAATTGCGCGTTGCTGGCGGGTCATGTGCACGTCGGCGATTACGCGATCATTTCCGGCGGCGCCGTGATTCACCAGTTCACCCACATGGGACGGCTGGCGATGCTCTCGGGCAACGGGCGCGTGTCAAAGGACGTGCCGCCGTTCACGCTGGCGGCGGAACGCAATGAGGTTCACGCGTTGAACTTGGTGGGCCTTAAGCGCGCGAAGATTTCGCGGGAAGCGATCACCGAGTTGAAGAAACTTTTCAAGCTGTTCTATCTCTCGGGAATGAACGGCACGCAGGCGTTGAAGGAAGCATCGCAGGCTGGCGCGTTCCAGAGCGCCGAAGCGAGTGAGTTCATCGACTTCGTGCGCAATTCGCCGAACGGGATTTGTCCGCCGTCGCGGGCGTGAGCCGGTTCAGCCATGGACTGTTTCTTCCAGAAACTTTCGAGTGCGGGGGATCCGTCCGAGGTGCTGCTCCCAAAACAGCCACACCGCCCGTCGGCTTGCGGTCACCTGCTCGTCGCTCAGCCGCACCCGTTTGATCCCCTCCAACGACTTTTCCGCCAGCGATTGCAGCACCCGGTTCACGCTGGTTTCCGACTCCCATTTCGGTTTCCAACCCGCCGCCGCCAGCAACTGAATCTCGAACCAGATCAGCAACACGGCATCGCACCGTCGTTCCAGCGCGTCGAGAATCATCACCAACAACTCGTAAATCCTGGCATTCGGGTCCTCGCGCTCCGTCGCCAATTCGACCAGTTCGCTGGCGTAAGACGCCGCTGTCAACGACTCGACCGTCTGGCGCAACCGCGCATGCGGCTCCTCCAGGAAACAATCGTGCAGCAGATGCAGGTCACCACGCTTGCTCGGCAGGAAGACGATCTCATCGCGGTAGAACAAATCGATCTTTCCCTGGAACGGTCCCTTGGGACGACGCGCTCCCTTCGCCAGCGTCTTCAGCTTGCCGAACTCGCGCGTGTACCATGTGACGATCAGGCTGGATTCCGTCACCGACTGGCGGCGCAAGACGATCCCCTCGGCGCGCTCCGTGTCCATGCGAGGCTACTTTGGCGCAGGCGCAGTGGTCGGTGATTTTGCCGGCGGGTACGGCGGCACGACCGCGCCGCCCGAAATCACCAGTTTCATTCCTTCCGCCACGGTCATTCCCAAATCGATCAACTGCTGGCGCGGCACCAGGATCAAAAAGCCGCTGGTCGGATTCGGCGTGGTTGGTACAAAGACATTAATCACCGTCTCCTTGGTTTTCACCTGCGCCTCGCCTGCGGTCTCACTCGTCACAAACCCGATGGAATATACGCCCGGGCGCGGAAACTCCACCAACACCACGCGCTGGAACATCGTCTTGCGTCCCGACAGCAATGTGTGGCTGATTTCCTTCATGAACCCGTACGTCTTGTTCAGCAGCGGCACACGTGTGATGATCGCTTCCCCGGCTGATACCATCCGCTTGCCCGCCACCAAGCGCGTCACCCACCCCACCCACATCGTGAAGGCCACAAACACAATCAAGGCGATGATCCGATACAACGGCGTGAGCATCTGTCTGCGAAGCAGTTCCGGCAGCATGAAGTCGGTCACCCAGGTGAACACGCCGATGAGAATCAGCAGCGACGCCGCGACGGGCACGACCACCAACAGGCCGGCAAAGAAGGAATTCCGCAGATTTTTCCACGTCTCGCTCATGGGCGCGTCATCGTAGACGCCCACCGCAGCGCTGTCAACGCACACTGACTCAAAGCTGGAGATTCCCGAGGTCAACGTGTTACTGGGCAGCCCGCGCCCGCGCCAGATTATCCTGTGCCTCGGCATCATCCGGCTGAATCCGTAACGCCTGCACGTGATGTCCAATTGCTTCCCGTGTTCTGCCCATTTGTTCCAAAGCGACTCCCAAGTTGTTGTGGCTCTCGGCGTACTCCGGCTTGATCCGCAGAGCTTGTTCGCAGTGGGCAATCGCCTCCGGCAGTTTGCCCTGACGGATAAGAGCAACGCCCAGAGTGTAGTGCGCGTCAGCATGGTTGGGCTCGTCATTGTAATTGCCCTGTAAAATCGAAATACCGCCCCAAAATCAACGAAACCGTTGCTCCGGGGATGATATCTAACGTCTCGCAACTCGCCTGGCGACCAGCGTTTGGAACTTGAAATCTCTCGCCAGATGGGACATTAGCCGCCGCTCCGCAGCACGCATGCGTCGTCGGTCACGAAGAGCCACGTCATTGTGGCCACGAAGATGGAGGATGCCATGCACAACGTACAGAACAAGTTCCCGTGATGGCGTCGAGCGAAAACGTCTGGCTTGGGCAACGGCGTGTTCCACGGAAACGATCAGTTCGCCCTGCCCTCCCCCGTAGTCGAAGCTCAAAACGTCCGTCGGGCCTTGCGTGTTGTGATACTGCGCGTTGAGCTTCGCGATACCGTCGTCGTCCACCAGGACGATGCCGAGTTCGGCTCGATCATCGTGTAGGAATTCAAGCGCCCGTTCAACAATCCTGACCAGCAAACTGGCGTTGATTTTCAGCCGACGCTGACGGTTGCTGACCGCGACCTTCACCCCCCTGGGCTTGCGGGTCATGTGGTGGCTGGTTTGCCGTTGCCGTTCGCCGATTCCTGGCGGCGGCGCTCGCGTTCCTCTTTGAACCGGGAGTACGCGGCGATGATCTTCTGGACAAGCTCATGGCGGACAACGTCGTGCTCGTCGAAGTACACCATCTCCAAGCCGGGAATCTCTTTGAGAATGCCCTGCGCCTCAATCAACCCCGACATCTTGTGGCCAGGCAGGTCCACTTGCGTGATGTCACCCGTGATCACGACCTTGGAATCGAAGCCCATTCGCGTAAGAAACATCAACATTTGCTCGCTCGTCGAGTTTTGCGCTTCGTCCAGAATCACAAACGCGTTGTTGAGCGTCCGCCCGCGCATGTAGGCCAACGGCGCGATTTCAATGACCCCTCGCTCCAAATTGCGCTGGATTTCGTCGGGATCCATCATGTCGTGGAGCGCGTCGTATAACGGGCGCAGATACGGACTCACCTTCTCCTCCAGCGTGCCGGGCAGGAATCCCAGCGCTTCGCCCGCCTCGACGGCCGGCCGGCACAGGATGATGCGGCCCACCCGGTCGCTGCGTAGCGCGTGGACGGCCATCGCCATCGCCAGATACGTCTTGCCCGTGCCCGCAGGCCCAATGCCGATGACAATGTCGTTCTCGCGAAGGGCTTCGAGGTAGCGATTCTGCCCTTGCGTCTTGGGAACAATCGGCCGCTTGCGCGTGGAAACGTCCACCCGTCCCTCGTGGAGTTCCTGCATCTTCAGCTCCTCGCCGCGCGAGATGGCGCTGGCGGCGCGGCTGAATTCCTGCCGACGAATGACGGTGCCTCGGGAAACTGCGTGTTGGAGTTCGTGGAAGAGAGACTTTGCCCGCTCGACGTCGGCGGGCGCGCCTTCCACGTTGATCCAGCCGTCACGGGCCGTGACCTTCAGATTGAGCAGATCTTCGACAAGGCGAAGGTTCTTGGGTTCGTTGGCGTACAGGGATTGCGCCTGGCGCGCATTGTCGAAGTGCAGTGTTTCGCTTGCCATGTGTCAGCTAGAACGTCGTTCCCTCACGCGAGGAAACCATACCGCATGTGCCCGCCCTTGGCAATCGAACCCCGAGTCGCCCATCAATTCTGCGGAATGACCAGAACCTGATTGATGTAGATCTTGTTCGGGTTCTTGATCTTGTCCTTGTTGGCGCGGTAGATGCGCGGCCATTTCAACGGATTGCCGTAAACCTTGCCGGCGATCTTCCAAAGAGAGTCGCCCCTCTTCACGACGTACTTGGTCGGTCTCTCGGGGGTTTCGACCTTGGGCGGTTCGGAC
>JBEKYJ010000213.1:0-6241 GCA_049511095.1 Verrucomicrobiia bacterium | reverse complement strand
GGGCGGCGGCTGCCCCCTCGGGGGCAGGAAGGCAAGAAGGATTGAACAACCACAACCAACAGGAGTAAAACCAGTGCCCAGACTCACCCAAGATTCTGTACAGCTAACGGGTGCAGGTCCATGCGACTCCCGCCCGCACCGCTTCCACCACGGTCCTCTCCCTGAAATAGAGGCGCAGCGGCGCGGAATCTACTGTGATGACTTTTTCCAGAGTTGCGACCGTCTTTCCATCTTGCCCGATAACTTCGACACTAACCGGGTAGGATCCCGCACCGGAATAAAAATGCCAGATGCTAAAGCTCGAACTCTTTTCTTTGTATTGTCTACCAAATCCCCACACATATACGAATTCTTCGCGCGCCGTAGCTGTGTTCAGTTCGTTTTTGGAAAACACCAGCCTGTGAACCACTGGTTCGTTGGGGTAAATCACCGCCTGATCGACTTCGATTTGTGACGTAGCTTCAGCTGCATTGAGTTGCGCTACAATCCCTTCCGGATAGATGCCCTCCTCCATCTCTTGTACGAGTCTGTCCGCCTGACGCAGGTTTGTGTAGCGCTCCAGTTCCAAACGCTCCAGCAGCTTCTCCTCGCGCTCCTTCACCGCTTTCTTTCATTCAGTCTCTTCCGTGGAGTTACCTAGGACTTGCAGATAGCGGACCACCAACTCCAGTTTCCATGACTTCACATCGAACTCCCGATACTTGTCTGGTGTCACCGTTCTTGAAT
Source organism: Verrucomicrobiia bacterium (assembly GCA_049511095.1). Taxonomy (GTDB): domain Bacteria; phylum Verrucomicrobiota; class Verrucomicrobiia; order Palsa-1439; family Palsa-1439; genus Palsa-1439. The sequence continues at coordinate 5,515 of JBEKYJ010000213.1, read as the reverse complement.
CTTCGTCAGTCTGCTCAAACCGTGGCTTCAGTAACGACCCCAGTCGCGCGAAAACGCGAGCGCCATCGTCCCCCTGGATGACATCCTCCGTCAGGTAGGCGCGCACCTGTTTTATACGCTCCGCAATCTGCACTGCCAAGGCGTCATCAAGTTTGCCCAATCGCCCCAGCCGGTCTTCAGCCTCCTTTACCTGTGATTCTGCGGACGCCAAGTCTTCGTCTGTTGGTCGCGCGGCACGTAGAAGTCGACTGGCCCGGGTGAGACCTTGATCAACCATTTCAAGAACACTCAGCGGACATGCTGCATCATCAAGTCCAACGATCTGATCGTAGACTCGGTCCATCCGCTCCACAATGGACATCTGGCTGCTCAGTGTTGCGATGCTTGCCTTCACCGCGTCAAAATCGTTGCTTTGGGCTGGACTCGAGACGAATCCACCCTTCAGGGTTTCGATCAAACGTCGTCGCTGCACTCGCAAGATAATCCGAAGACTTGAATCAATGTGATTTGACAGGTTGCGTATCCGTTCAGAGAGCAAATCAAGCTGGCTGCCCAACTCAGCACGCCGCTGGAGGTTCGGTAGGGTGATGTGAAGGAGCCACGACCCGATTACCCCCAGAACGAGAAAGAATGACACCATGACATACTGAGCCGCCGTGTTGCTTGGCAGTCGGAGACGAATCGGAATAAGTTTTTCCCGCGATAGGGGCACCACCGGCATTGCCGGCGGCTCCCACCGCAAGCTCAGTTGCGCGTCTCGAACCCGATCTTTGACCCAAGCACTTGGCCCACCACAAAATATGCCACGGTCAGGAATCCCTGCCAATTTCACTTGGCTGGAGGGTGGCAACACGGCTATACCGCCCGTCACCGTTTGTCCACCAACCGCGAAGTCCCACCGTACCCGATAAGACATGGCGTCGGCGTTACTCAGGACCAACGAAACGGTGTGGCTGCAATCATAAACCAATTCGGGGCGCTCCGCGGGCGTGCCGACCACCGACACTGCAAACGGCACGTCCCACCGCACCGCCCGTATCAATGCAAATGGTAACCCGTTGGTCAGCAGTTGCGCCTCTGACACGCCCGCTTCCCACACATTCGTTGCCTCGATTTGTATTGCCAGATTGCTTCTGACGGCGATTCCATCTGTCTCCAACCATGGTTCCCATTTGTTTCCAATGGCAAAACTGAGTCTCCCGCCGAATGTGTTGCTGGTCGTAGTACTCTGGAAGTCCGTCGCGCTCAATGTGATCCATAGACGTTCGGTCGAATTGTTCCGCAGTTGTAGCCAGCCGGTTGCCGTGTTCGCTTTCGACTCGACGATCAGCACAGGGTTGTCCACCACGACCAACGAATCCGCCCTTCCACTCGTCGCGACCGCCGCGCAACCTGTGGCCAGCAGACAAATGCCAGCGGCACTTCTCCAGAGCTTCACACTTGTCCTATGGACAGATGGCAGGTGTATTGGTTTTGTCTCCATTTTTCATCGAAGATATTCGGAATAACTACACCTCCTCAACCCACCTGGGCCATGACAATGAAAAGCGCCCCTTGAACTGACTGCTGGTAATACTTTCCATCGAAGTCGTAAGGCGCGACAGTACCCTGCGCCTCCGCCACAGAAACGCTGGTAGCCTGGCTCACCTCAATGTCTTTGTGCCCATTGCTGGCGTGTTCCGCCTGACGATAGGCTGCCTGATCCTTGGTGAAACAAATGTCGATGTATTGGTGACTCATAATCGGTCCCATCTTCATTAGAGTTGGTTGTGGATTTTTTTGACGTAGTCTCTTAAATCCGTGCTCAATCGCTGCGTAAGCATTGACGCTTGTTTGCCGTCAAGTTGCCGCACGAGTCTCTGCTTGGTATCGTCGCCCATCCCGTCTACGGGCTTTAGTAGTGTTCCAAATTCCATACCGTCCACGACGCCATCGACGCTTACGCGGTTAACGATGTCATCAATCATCTGGTTGATCTCGACGTTCTTTGATCCAATTGCCTTTCCGTAAACGCCGACCGAGGCCAAGGCGAGTCGATCTCCGCTGGTCGTCACTTGGAACACATTTGTGGACGAGGAGTCGGAACGAACAACAACATTGTACCCAGATGGTACCGTTGCGATATTGGCCGCCGTCCCCGAGATGAAGCCAGCGTCCACGCGGATCACATCTTTGATCTCCGAAGCTTTTACGAGTTTATTCGAATAGATTGGACCGACAACCGAGTTGGTTATCATGGCCAACGCGTTGCTCAAAGCTGCGCTGGGAAGCGATGGTGGCACCCACGTGGTGGATGTATTGTTCCAAGAGACCACGGAGACTGCCTCCCCTCGAGACGAGTTCGTCGAGGAGTTGCGTTTGGGGATATAGGCCAGTACGGCCCTGTCGTAACCAAAGTTGACCTTGACCGGGCCGTTTGCGTCTTGTGCAGAGGCGCGAATATCCAGAGCACATTGTGAGTATTCTGAGTAGATCGCGCCGCGGTAGGCACAACTCGTCAGCAAACTGACAACGACGGAAAGGAAAGCAATGTGAATTCTATTCATGATCATTGCCCCTTGTTATCCGCAAATCCTTGAAGGTTCGTGACGATATTTCGCAGCGAGTCCTCGTTGGCGAGCAAGGAGGCTGCCGCCGTCCCAGTGACAAGAAAATGATGCGTTTCGATTGGATCCATCCACCCGACATTCGCCCTGAATACTGTATACAAACTCATTAGCTCGTCGGGGTCATATGTGATGACCATCGTGTTCGTGCCGTCGGTCCTGGTCACGGTCACTTGGTTCGTCAGACCTGATGGAAACTCGGACTGCTGCGGAACGATGGCGATCACGCCCCGATGGTAGCCGACGCTGAGTTCCACCGGACTTGGATCGTTCGGTTGAAACTTTGCCTTCAGTCCCAGATGATCCTCCTCGACAAACAGTAGATGGCTGGAACAGCCCGCAAACATCATGGCGGTCAACCATGCTGCCGCGACGTAACGTTGTTTCATGGCGTTTCCTTTCGCTCCACAATTGTGTTGGTCGGGTTCTTCTCGGAGTACGAAATGAGCTGGATGACGTTCTTGCCGGCCGCAGGAAGCAGAATGGCGAAAGAACGACCGTAACCGACCATGATCTCGGTCGGCTCAAATCCGATTCCGACGCACTTATCCTGAATGGCGACTGGTGCACACGACTCGTTCGTTTTCCCGGCTGTCGAAGGGAAAAACAGCAAAGTCTCCTGCCAGCCCAACGTCACGCCCGGAGAATATGACTGAAATCGAAATGACAAACCGGGTGACACGATCCGAAAGACTTGGTTGCTTGTCCCCGGCACCGTCTTGGCAGAGCCGACACCAATGACTCCGGGCTTCCCACTGTCCGTTGGCACCTGAATCGAGACGCAGCCTTGTGTTACAACGGTCATCATCAACCCAGCCAGCAGAATCCAATCCACAATGACAGTTGACATCTGATTGTCACTCGCCCACGACGAGGGGAAAACAACGCCTTCGCTTCTCCAACTGTGGGGACTCATATCAAATCCTCCAAAATCTGTCTGTAAGGGTTTCCCTGATTTTGTTGTAAGGTTTTCCCTTACAAGCGAAAGGCCCGAAAACACGGCTTGATTTGATGCTCGGGTGGTCTAAAATATTTCAAGTATGCCTTCTGAACGCCAAACGAAGCGCGATTTTGTCGCTGAGCACGTGCGGAATATCCCGCGCTCAGGGATCCGCGATTTCTTCGACATCGTCCAGTCGATGGACAATGTCATCTCGCTCGGTATCGGCGAGCCGGGCTTCGTCACGCCCTGGCACATTCGTGAGGCGGCGATCTTCGCGCTGGAACGCGGCAAGACAAGTTACACGTCGAACCTCGGCCTGCTCAAGCTACGGTGCGCGATCAGCGCGTACCTGCAAAGCCATTCCCACGTCGACTACGATCCCAACACGGAAATCCTCGTGGCGGTGGGCGTGAGCGAAGCGTTGGACATCGCGTTGCGCGCCATCATCAACCCCGGCGACGAAGTCCTGTACCACGAGCCGTGCTATGTGTCCTATCACCCGAGCGTGCGGCTGGTGCACGGGGTTGGCAAAGCCATTCGCACCCGCGCCGAGAATAAATTCGTACTGACCCCGGAAGACATCACCGCCTCGATCACGCCGCGCTCCAAGGCGATCCTGTTGAATTTCCCAAGCAACCCAACGGGCGCGACGTTGACTCGCGAAGAAGTCGAGAAGATTGCGCGGGTGTGCATCGACAACGATCTGCTGGTGATCACCGACGAGATTTACAGCGAACTCACCTACTCCGGCCAGCACAGCAGCATCGCCGCCCTGCCGGGAATGAAGGAGCGCACGGTTTTCCTCCACGGGTTCTCGAAGGCGTTTGCGATGACCGGTTTTCGCATCGGCTACGCCTGCGCGTCGGCGGCCCTCACGGAGGCGATGTTGCGCATCCACCAATACTCGATGCTGTGCGCGTCGATCATCAGCCAGGAAGCCGCCCTCGAAGCACTCGAGCACGGGCTGGACGACATCGCCACCATGCGCGAACAGTATCGGCTGCGCCGCAATTTCATCGTGAAATCCTTCAACGAGATCGGCCTGCCCTGCCACATGCCGAACGGAGCGTTCTACGCGTTCCCGTCGATTCGCGAGACGGGACTGACCTCGCGCGAGTTCTCGGTGCAATTGCTGGAGCAGCAGCGCGTCGCCGTCGTGCCCGGCGATGCCTTTGGCCCCGGCGGCGAAGGCCACGTGCGCGCGAGCTACTGCGGCGCCATGACCGACATGGAAAAAGCCGCCGAACGCATCGCCCTGTTCGTCCGCAGCCTCAAATAGGCCGCGCGGCGGCATCCTTCACTTGCCCTGCTCGATCTTCTGTTCGTACTTCCGGCCCGCGTACCCGGATGTCCGGTCCAGTTTCTCCCACTCTTGTTGCACGCGCGCGTACTGGTCTTGCGTGAGCTTGTCCGCCTTTAGGTTTGGGAACGTCTGCTTGACCTTCACCCAGGCCGTAATCAACTGCTCGTAGTCGGAGTCAACCCGGTCGGGAGATTGCCACGCCACGGTCGTGCCCGCAAAGTTTTCCGCTTGCGCATGGAAACCGATCACAGCCCGCACCGCTTCTTCTTCCGCGCCTTCGGCGTGGTGCTGGCGTACGATGTCCTCGAGGTCGCGCGCCGCGATGGCCAGCACCTTTGCCTGGGCCGCCATGTTCTCGCGATGCGTGGGTGTCACCGCCACGTGCGTGGCGCAGCCAATCACCGACATCAAAGCCAAACCAGCCGCCAGCTTGTTGCCTCTGTTCATATCGCCTCCTGTGGGTTGTCCGGTGATGTAAACACACCGCGCGGCATCGGTCTAGACAAACTGCCCGTCTGCCGTTACACTTTACGCCCTACTCCTCCCATGAGTGAGACAAAACAACTCAATGTTGGCTTGGTCGGGGCCGGTGTCGTCGGCGGCGGCGTGGTGAAACATCTCACCCGCAATGCCGATCTCATCGCCGAACGGCTGGGCATGCGC
>JBEKYJ010000212.1:0-6335 GCA_049511095.1 Verrucomicrobiia bacterium | reverse complement strand
GGGCATCTCGGCGGCATTGCTGGCCACCGTCGTCGGCCTGCTCGTGGCGGTGCCTTCGTTGTTCGCGTACAACTGGCTCGCGCAACGGATTCGACACGCGACGATGGAGATGGAAAGTTTCGCCGAGGAATTCGTGAACGCGGTCGAGCACAACTACGTGACGAATTGATATGAGGCGTCCCTCGCATCGCGGCAAGCGTTACGGGCATCTGCCCGAGTTGGGCGAGATCAACGTCATGCCGCTCGTCGACCTGTTCATGCAACTTTTCATTGCCGTCATCATCTTCTTTCCCGTGGTCGAATACGGCATGAACGTCAATCTGCCGAAGGGTACCACCGACCAGATCAAGCGCGAGCAGACGCGCACGCTTTCGGTGGACAAACGCGGGAAGATCTACCTCAGCGACATCGCCCTCACGCCGCCACAGTTGCGCGGGGAATTGGCGAAACTGGCCAAGGCCGATCCGCCCATCACGATCCTCATCAAGGCCGATGAAGCGAACAACTACGGCGCGGTCATGGAGGTGCTCAAGGTACTTCACGACGCGAAGATCACCCGCATCGCGCTGATGACCCAGGAAGACGCGCCGCCCAAACTCGCACGGAAATGAGCGCCGGAGATGAGCGCACTTGAGAAACGGTTCCGCCGAAATTTCGTGTTGGCCTGCGTCGTGCACGCCGCGCTCATCGGCGGGATTGTTCTCTTTGAAGGTGTCATCAACAACGCGCGCTCGAACGCCCCGACCCCGGTGGAGTTGATTACGCCGGCCGATATTCTCGGCGATTTGCCCAAGGGCGAGGGACAAGGACGGGGAAACTACGCGCCGCCGCTTCCCGAGACGCCGAGCGAGCCCGTCACGACATCGGCCGGTCCGACCGCGCCGCCAGCCGCTCCGGAAGAACCCATCGCGCCGAAGGTGAAAGCGCCGCCGCCAGAAAGTAAAAGCCCGGATGAAGTCGCGATTCCGAAGAAGCCGACGACGAAAGAAGTGAAGAAGACAACGGACGCGCCGGTGAAGAAGGCGGTTACGAGCGCGAAATCGACGACGAACACCGTGAAGGCGGTTGCCAGCACCAAGTCAGCGATCAAGAGTGGCGCCTCCGGCACGGCGGAAAGCGCAACGTCGATTCGACAGCGGTTTGCGAGCGCGCTGGCGTCCGCGGAAGGCGGCACTCCGGGTGGCAACAACCGCGCGGCCGGCGGCGGCACGGGAGAATCGAAATACGGGCGGCTGGGTTCGCCCGACGGATCGGCGGATGGCATTGCGGGGGGCATCGGCAAAGGTTCGCCCTTCTGGTCATACTACATGCAAATCCATGATCGCATGTATGAAGCCTGGGAGCAGCCGGGGCAGGCGGTCGGCTTCGACAAGAAACTGGTCGCGACGGTTCTGCTGCGCATCGCGCGTAACGGGCGGATCGAGGGCGTTCGCTTGCAGCATTCGTCAGGCAACAAGTTGATGGACGATTCGGCGGTGACGGCGGCAAACAGTGTGCCGCGCCTCGATCCGCTGCCGGAAGGCCTGGGCGGCGACTTCGCCGAAATTTCCGTGAATTTCCGATTGGAGGGTTAGCGGCATGTATTCAGTGATTTCTACACGGCTGGCACGCGCGACCGCAGGTGCGTTGCGAATGTTGACTGCCGGCATGCTGGTTTGGTGTGGCATTGGGAGCGCAAATGCGCAAGTGGAGGTGGCGAAGGGGCGGCGCTCGTTCGGCGTGTCGGGCTTTGGGGGCGATGCGGCGATTGCAGGGCAGGTGACGGACGTCTTGAAGAACGATTTGCGGTTATCGGGTTATTTCCTGCTGGGGCCGGTGAGCAGCGCGGAGTTCGTGCAATCGGGCACGGTGCGCGGGGACCGCAGCGGCGTGGTGATCGAGTGCGTGGTGATGCAGCAGGCGACGAAGATGGTGGTGTTGTCGAAGTCGTACCAGGGCGGCGGACAGGATTTGCGGCGGGTGGTACACAAGCTTTCCGACGACATTGTCCAGACGATTGCCAAAGAACGAGGCATCGCGCAGACCAAGGTGGCCTTCGTCTGGGCGCACAACGGCACGAAGGAATTGGCCGTGATGGATTACGACGGCTACAATGTGAAACAGCTTACGTATGACCGTTCGATCAGCGTGCGGCCGCGTTGGTCGCCCGACGGGCGAAAGATTGTCTACACCAGCTACAAGAACCTTTTTCCCGACGTGCTCGAAGTGGACCTGTACACCGGCCAGCGGTTGCGTCTCGCGTCGTATCCAGGGTTGAACAGCGGCGCGGCATTTTCGCCGGATGGCTTGAGCATCGCGCTTACCTTGAGCAGAACTGGAAACCCCGAGTTGTACACGATGGATGCGCAGGGAGGGAATCTGCACCAGTTGACCCACACGCGCGGCGGGGAATCCTCGCCGACCTGGTCGCCGGATGGTCGGATGATCACCTACGTGAGTGACGACAGCGGCGCTCCCCAAATCTGGACGATGAGCAAGGACGGCGGCGCCGCTTCACGAGTGACGGTTTCGCCGAGTTACAACACGGAGCCGGATTGGTCGCGTCCACCCGCCAATTCCGACATGAAGCCGATGTTGGCGGTGACTTCGCGCGTGGGCGGCAAGTTCCAAATCGGCGTGTACGAGAGCAGTTCGGGCGCGGTGCGGCCGGTGGCGGTGGACGGGGCGGATAACGCGGATCCGTCGTGGGCGCCCGACGGGCGGCACCTCGTGTTTACGAAGACGCAGCACTGGCGCCCCCAATTGTATCTGCTTGACGTTGTCAGCGGCGAGCAAGTACAGTTGCCCGGCATTGAAGGGGGCGCGTCCGAACCCGCGTGGGGACCGTAAGTTGCGGATGCGAAGAAACCAATCGTTACCAGGAGGAAAGAACCTCATATGAGGAAGCAGTATCTAGTCCAAATCATTTTAGCTGGTCTCGTTGCTGTCGTTGGGTTGACCGGCTGTCATCACGGCGGCGCAGGTGGTGGAGCCGGTGGAGCGGGAGGCAATGGCGAGTCTGGTGTTCCGCCGCTCGGTTCTGGCGACGCCGCCGGCGTGGGCTCGCGCCCAATCGGCCTGACAGGAGACAGTCTTGCGCACGGCCAGTTTGCGCCGGTGTTGTTTGAATATGACAGCGCCCGCATTCGCCCGAGCGAAGAATCGAAGCTCCAGACCGTGGCGGCCTACGTGAAGTCGAACCCCGGCAAGTTGGTCGTCGAAGGACATTGCGACGAGCGCGGCACGGCGGAATATAACCGCGCGCTCGGCGAACGCCGCGCGTTGGCGTCCCGCGATGAACTCGTGAAGCTCGGCGTTGACACCAGCCGGATATCGACTGTCAGCTACGGCAGCGAGCGGCCCGCCGACCCGGGACATGACGAGGGTGCGTGGTCGAAAAACCGCCGCTGTGAGTTTGTCGTCGTCAATCAATAGGGTTCAGTCGGCTGCGTTGACAAGGCCGGCGTGAACGTGTAGTGTCAGGCAGATAGGAGACAAGCCACAATGTCACTACCGCTAGCCATGTTGAGCGACTGGCACATCATCGTGCTGGCCTTTCTCGTTGTCCTTCTGTTTGGTGGCAAGAAATTGCCGGAAGTCGCGCGAGGGCTTGGGAGGCGATGCGTGAGTTCAGGAAGGCGTCGCGTGACCTGCACGAGGAGCCTCAGCCGACGGCCAGCAAGCCGATCACGCCGCCGGCCGGCCAGCCGACCACCGCGGCGCCGCAGCAACCCTCCGAACCGAAGCAGGGCTAAGGCCTTTTCCAGTGCGTCCGTGGTTTTCGAAGAAGAATCCGTCGGACGGGCTTCAGGTGATTGAAGACGGCGGAGCCGTCAAGACATTTTGGGAACACCTGGATGACCTGCGCGGCATGGTGTTCAAGAGCCTCTTGGCGCTGGCAATCACGTTCCATCTGGCCCTGGCGTTTGCCAACCGCATTATCCAGTTGATTACCTGGCCGCTGCGGCGGGCAACGGATCACCCGGAAAACTTTCTGCTAAGCCTGAATGTCACCGATTCCTTTGTGCTCTCCGTCAAACTGGCGTTTTACGTTGGCTTGGTACTGGCAGCGCCGGCCATTCTCTATTTCGTCGGTCAATTCGTGTTGCCGGCACTCAAACCAAAGGAGAAAGGGCTGCTGTGGCCGGGTTTTGCGGCCGGCACCATCCTGTTCATTATTGGCGCGGTGAGTTGTTTTCTCTTCATCGTGCCGCAGACGTTGCGGGCATTCATCCAGATGAGCCACTGGCTGAAAATCGAGCCGCGGTGGACCATTGACAGCTACATCAGCTTCGTTACCCAGTTCACGTTGATGAGCGGGCTGACGTTCGAAGTCCCGCTGGTGATGTTGGTCCTGGTGCGGCTTGGCGTCCTGAGTTATGCGACGGTTCGCAAGGGACGGAAGATACTCATCCTCTGCGCGTTTGTGATTACCGCGTTTCTGGCGCCGCCGGACCCGCTTTCGATGGTCTTGATGGCCTTGCCGCTCATCGTGTTGTTCGAGATCACGATCTGGCTGTCGTGGTTTACCGAACGGCGGCGGAAGGCAGTGCCCTACGAGTCGTAGGCCCGACGGATTTGACCCTCGAACGATCAGGCAGCGGTTGCGTCCGGCTTGGTGGCCTCGGGAGGGGGCGTCGGCGTCTGGGGCGCCTTGGATTCCTCCACGAACATCAACTGTAAATCGGTCAGCGTTGCCTGGAGGACTTTCGTCTCGTCGGAGTTGAGGTTGCCGCGCGTCTTGTGTTCGAGCATTTCCAGGGTATCGATGAAGAGGCGGGCCGCCGCCATGTTCTTATCGGCCTTCCCCGTGGCCGGATTGGCGAGTTTGCCGAGGGCGATCATGGCCTGCGTGCCGAACAAGCCGACCATGTCGAGGAACCGCAACGTGTCCTCCGTCGAACCAATCGTGTTTGTTTGAACTTCTGCCATGGCTACTTCCTCTCCGCGGATGGCGTCACCACGACCACCGCGTGCGGTTTGTTGTTGAAGTACTGGTTGGCGACCCGCTTGATGTCATCGGGCGCCACCGCGCGGGATTTCTCATCCATCGTCTTGAAGAAATCGTACCCGAGGCCGTACAATTCGTCCAGCCCAACCATCAGGCTCAGGTCGGAGTTGTTCTGCAGGGCCACGCGCCGTTTGCCGATGACGCCGCTCTTGGCGCGCGCCAGTTCCTCGTCGCTCAAGCCGTTCGCCTTCAGTTTCTCCAGTTCCGCAAGAATCTCCTTCTCGCAGGTGGCCACATTTTGCGGGGTGGTGCCCACATAGAATGCAAAGTAGCCGGGATCGAGGCCGGCCAATTGATACGCGCCGACGTAATAGCACAGGCCGAGTTCATCACGGAGGCGCAGGTAAACGCGGGAGCCCAGTCCGGAGTAGGCTTCCTGGAGCAATTCCAGGGCGAAGCGGTCTTTGCTGAACATGTCCGTGCCGCTGTAGCCAATGAGCAAAACCGCCTGCTCCTTCGGGACGTTCTCGACCTTGCGGGCATCGGCCTTTAGCGTCTCCGCGCCGGTCCGCGGGAATTCCAGCTTCACCGATTTCATCCCGCCGAACTTTGACTCGACCTTCCGTCGCACCTCGTCTGCATTCACGTTGCCGAAAACGGTGATCACCAGGTTGTTTGGCGCGACAAACCGGCGGTGGAAATCAGCCAGATTGGCGCGGGTGAGTTTCGCCAGCGTCTCGGGTTTCCCGAGGACATTCAGGCGATACGGATGTTGCGTGTACAGTGTTTCGCGCAGGGCCTGCTGGCCCTTGCGCAGAATCTGGTCCTGCTCGCGTTTGAACTCCGAGATCTGCACCGCGCGCTCGCGCTCCAGCATCGCGTCGGGGAATGTCGGGTTCTGCAGCACGTCGGCCAGCAGATCCAGCGTGCGGTCGAAGTCCTCGCTCAATGACTGGGCCGTCACGCCGAAGCTATTATTGCCGGGAAAGTAGCTGATCGCGCCGCCAACGGATTCCATTGTCTCGGCAATCTGCTCGGCGGTGCGCGTTTTCGTGCCCTTCAACAACATCCGTGCCGTCAGCAGGGCGATGCCGTTGTCGGCCTCGGTCTCGGCCATGACGCCACCCTTCAGCAGCGCGTGGAAATCAACCAGAGGCAGTTTCGGATCTTCACGCACGAGCAGACGCAGCCCGTTCGGAAACCCGAACTTCTTGATTTCAATTTCCGTTTTGACGGATGCTGCGGTCTGTGGCTTGGCGAGTGTCCCCGTCGGATTCAACGACGTGATCGTAAGGTTGTTGTCCGTGAAATACTTTTGGACCACGCGTTGCAGGTCGTCGCGCGTGACCTTGCGCAAGTTTGCCAGATACACGTCCGAGAAATTCGGGTCGCCGACCAGGAACTC
>JBEKYJ010000211.1:0-6501 GCA_049511095.1 Verrucomicrobiia bacterium | reverse complement strand
GCAGCGCCGGCGGCGATGTCACCATCAATGCCACGGACGTGTCGCTTGACGGTAACTCTTCAATTCAATGTTCCACCGTGGGCTCTGGCGATGCGGGCAACATTTCGCTGACCGTGCAGGATGCTTTGCAGTTGACGGGCAACAGCAGCATTGCCGTTCCCGCCGCCTCGCAGAATGGAGGCAATATCGTCATCAACGTCGGCTCTCTGGTCGATCTGCAGGATAGCTCCCTCGACGCCTCGGCGGGCAAGAATGGAGGCAACATCACGCTCAACGCTGGCTCTCAGGCCTCCCTGCTCAATAGCACCCTTGACGCTTCGGCAAGCGACAACGGCGGCAACATCACCCTCACCGCCAGCTCTCAGGCGAGTCTGCACAATAGCAGCCTTGACGCCACAGCGGGCAAGAACGGCGGCAATATCACGCTCACGGTCGGCTCGTTGATCTATCTACTCGATAGCACCGTTACCGCCTCGGCGGGCGACAATGGTGGCAACATTATCATCGATCCCGACTTTCTGGTGCTGGACCACAGCCCGATCACAGCTGACGCGATTAATAACAACGGGGGCAACATCAATATCTTATCGGACTTCTTCCTTGCCTCCGACAGCCCCGTGACCGCCGATTCGCAGTTCGGAAACCCGGGCACCGTCCTCATTCAGGCAGTCGAACTTGATTTGACCGGCAGCCTCGTCAGCCTACCGTCTTCGTTGCTCGGCGCCGAATCACAACTCCGGGAGCGTTGCGGTGTGCGGACGGCAGGCGGGATCAGCAGTTTCCTAGTCTTGGGCCGTGGGGGCGCGCCGATCGAGCCTAATGGCCCACTGCCGACGTTTGGATTGGAGACCGTTGGCGGCGCCGCGGCAACCAAATGAATTTCCGTTCGCTTCCCTTGTGCGTGTCCATATCGTGTCTCCTCGCGTTGCCCGGGGTGAATGTCTCTTCCGCCCACGCCGCTGCAGGCGGTGCCCGCCCCAGCGCCGAAACGGAAATGGTTGAGGGCGCGTTGGCCTTCCAAAAAGGCGCGTTTGAAGACGCCGTCGCGCACTGGCAAAGGGCTTCCAGGCTGTATCAGCAGGCAAAAGCCAGCGCCGGCCAGATCGACGCGGCGATCCATCTTGCGGCTGCCCGACAGTCCTTGGGACAAACCTCCCTGGCCATCGAGGAACTGATCCGGGCCGTCGCCCTGGCCGAAGCCCTCGGCGACAGGTCGTGGATGATTCAGGCCCGGAGCAACCTCGGCACGGCCTACAGCGCCACCCGGCACACCGACCTGGCCGAACTGAATCTCCAACTGGCGCTCAACATGGTCAGGGAAGACCGTGACTGGCAGACCGCCGCGACCATCTACAATAACCTCGGCAGCCTGCGGGCCGTGCAACAAAACTTTCCCGAGGCATACGACGCGTTTCTGGAAAGCGCGTCGCTGGCGCGACAGACGACAAACGGTCTGCTAACGGCACAGGCGGGGGCCAATGCGGCCTTCGCGGCCGTGCGCGCCGGCATGATCGCGGACGCCGTGAAGTTGAGCGATGCGGCCTTGGCGGATACGCAGGCGCTCAGCGCGTCCCACGACCAGGCGTACCTGCTGATTCTGTGCGGCCAGACGTTCCGGCAATTGGCGCCACTCGAACCGGCATCACGCGCCGCCCGCCTGGCCAAGGCTCGTGCTGCGTACGACCAGGCGCTGCAGGTGGCGGAATCCATCGGCGGGCAGCGCGCCGCTTCGTACAGCCTCGGATATCTCGGCCAGCTTTACGAGGATGAGGCGCGCATTCCAGAGGCTCTCACCTTGACGCGCCGCGCCGTGTTTCTCGCCCAACAAACCCGGGCCACGGACGCGCTTTATCGCTGGGAGTGGCAGACCGCACGGTTGCTGAAGATGCAGGGGGACAACCCGGGCGCCATCGCCGCCTACCGCCGCGCCATCCAGAACCTGCAGGCGGTTCGCATCGACCTTTCGATCGGCTGCAAAACCTGTCCCACGCGATCCTCCTTCCGCGAGACGTTTGGTTCGGTGTTTTTTGAATTGGCGGACCTGCTGTTGCGGGAAGCGGACACGCTCCGCGATCCCCAACAGGTTCAGCAGAAACTGCTGGAGGCTCGCGAAACCATGGAGCAACTGAAGTCGGTCGAACTTGAGGACTACTTCCAGGATGAATGCGTGGCTTCCGCCCGCGCCAAAAGTACCCGTGTGGAAAATGTCGCCGCCGATACCGCCGTTCTCTATCTGATCCCACTGCCGGACCGCACCGAAATTTTGGTGAGTTACTCCTCGGGGATGGAACGGCTCAAAGCCCCGGTAGGCATGGACCAACTGACCGCCGAAGTCAGGGAATTCCGGAGGAATTTGGAGGACCGGACAACCTATGAGTACCTGGAGCAGGCGCAACACTTGTACAACTGGTTGATCCGCCCCCTTCGGGAGCAACTGGCGGCGCGGCACATCCAGACACTGGTATTCGTGCCCGACGGCGCACTGCGCACGATTCCGCTGGCGGCGCTTCACGATGGCGATCACTTCCTGATAAACGACTTCGCCGTGGCCGTCACCCCGGGGCTGACATTAACCGAGCCGAAGGCGGTTCGACAAAAGAACGCGCGGTTGTTGCTGGCAGGCTTGTCGCAGGGGGTCCAGGGATTCGCTCCGTTGGATTACGTGCCGAGGGAGGTCCAGTGCGTGCGCGGCTTCTACCAGGGCCAGGTGCTGCTCAATCAAGCGTTCTCAGACTCGAAACTGAAGGAAGAATTTGCCGACCAACAGTTCTCGGTCGTTCACATCGCGTCGCACGGCCAGTTCGACCATGACGTCAACCGGACGTTCATTCTGACTTACGACGCCAAACTGACGCTGGATGACTTGGAAACCTTGATTCGGCCGAGCGAATTCCGGGGAAAACCCGTCGAATTGCTGGCCCTGAGTGCCTGCCAAACGGCTGCTGGCGATGATCGCGCCGCGCTCGGATTGGCGGGCGTCGCCGTGAAAGCGGGAGCGCGAAGCGCGCTGGCCACGCTGTGGTTTGTGAACGACCAAGCCAGCACGTTCTTGATTTCTGAGTTCTATTCGCAATGGAGCCGGCAAGGTTCGGTCTCGAAAGCCAAGGCGTTGCAGTTGGCCCAACAAAAGATGCTGGCCGATCGACGCTATCATCACCCGTGCTACTGGGCGCCGTACGTGGTGATCGGAAACTGGCTGTAACCAAATGCCCGATGGTGAGCTTGGCCCGCAACATCCGCTCGTCGCCAGGGCTGGTGAGTCTGCTCATCGGCCTGCTCGCGTTTGGGGCCGTGTTGGCCGCTCGCCGACTCGGGATGTTTCAGGGCGCGGAACTTCGCATTTATGACACATTTCTCCGGTGGCGGGCGAAAAACGCGCCGGAGGATCCGCGCATTGTGCTGATCAACATCACCGAGAATGATATCTCCAATCCGGAATTGGGGGATTGGCCATTGTGGGACGCGAACCTCGCCCGATTGCTCGAAATCCTTGAAGACCAGCACCCGTCAGCCATCGGCGTCGATATGTACCGGAACCTTCCTATCCCCAAGAACGGCAGTCAGCTCTCGGAGTTGAATCAAGTGCTGCTCAGCAACAGCAATATCATCTGCATTTGGACGCCGGGGGACACGCAGCACCACGGCATCGCGCCGCCACCGGTCCTGAAACCATACCCGGAGCGCCTCGGCATCAATTCCTTCACCCCGGACTATCAAATTGACAAGATTGTTCGCCGGGGTCTGCTGTTTCTGGACGACGGGACAAACGCATTTCCGTCACTGACCCTGCAACTGGCGGTGCTCTATTTGGGCGCTCGCGGCGTTCAGATGAAGCCCGCGGCCAACAACTATTTTCAACTTGGCAAAACCGTCTTTCGTCCCTTCGAAAAAAATGATGGCGCTTACGTGAACGCGGATGCCGGCGGGTATCAGTTGCTCCTGGATTTCAAGGGCCCGAAGAAGTTTCAGTCTTACACGCTCACCCAGGCGATGTCCGGCCAAATCCCTCCGGGAGCGCTCCGCGATAAAGTCGTGATCCTCGGCGTCACGGCCGAATACGCCATGGATTACTTTGTCACCCCGATCGAATACCAGCACCGCGGCGTCGAGGTCCATGCCCATATGCTGAGCCAGTTGTTGCGGGCCGCGTTGGAGGGCGACCGGCCACTGGAAGTCTGGGCGGAGTGGAAAGTGTCAGCGTGGGTTTTCGTCTGGTGCCTGCTGGGGACGGCGCTGGGCTTTTGGGTGCGGTCCCCTTGGAAGTTTGTGCTGTTGGTGAGCGGAGGTCTTCTGGTCCTGGGCGGCTGCGCCTGGTGGAGCTTTCTCGCGGGCTTCTGGGTCCTGTCGGCTATGCCGGGGACGGCCTTCCTGGTCTCCGCCATCGTGGTCGTTTCCTACGCTTCGTATTACGAGAAGGCGCAACGCGGGTCGATCATGAGTCTGTTTTCAAAGCATGTGTCCCACGAGGTCGCGGAGACCATCTGGTCACAGCGGGATGCATTCCTCGAGGGAGGGAGGCCCCGCGCACAAAAGGTGACCGCCACCATGCTGTTCACGGACTTGAAAGGATTTTCCTCCTTGTCGGAGCAATTGGAGCCTGTGGTCCTGATGGACTGGTTGAACGAATACATGAGCGCAATGACCCATGCCGTTGTTGACGCGAACGGCGTTGTTCAAAAGTACATCGGGGATTCCATCATGGCGGCGTTTGGAGTGCCCTTGGCGCGCACCACCGAGGCGGAGATCAAGCAGGACGCAATCAATGCCGTTTCCTGCGCCCTGGCGATGGAAAAGGCCATGACCCGTCTCAATGCGCGCTGGAAAGAACGGGGCCTGCCGGTCGGAAGCATGCGGGTGGGGATCTACACGGGCCCGTTGATGTCGGGCAGCCTCGGCAGCGCCGACCGCATGGAATACGCCGTCTTGGGCGATACGGTGAACATCGCTTCACGATTGGAAAGCTTTGATAAGGACTTCACGGGTCAAGCATCAACCAACCCGTACTGTCGGATTCTTGTTGGCGAAAGCACGTACAAGCTTCTGGATAACCGGTTTCATGCCGATCTGGTCGGCACTTTGCCGTTGAAAGGAAAGGCAGAAAAGGTTACAATCTACCAGATCAGGGGCACACCCGTGGCACAGGAGCAACCTAAACATGAAAGCTAGCCTCGCAAGATTCCGGGTATTGATCGCGGTCCTCGTGATCTCCAGTTTGTGCCGCCTGTGTTCCGCGGAGGTCACCAATCAGCTTCCACCTTCGGTTTCCACCGACAAAACCAATGTGACTGAGTTTGACAAACAGACCCTGCCTCCCGCGCAAGTTGCTCCGGTCACCACGAGGATCGTTTACAAGCCGCCACTGCGCGGCGCGCCCGTGGTTCGCATCGACGGCGGATCCCGCGGCAGTGGGATTTCCCTCATCGGCTTGAATGTGCTGGCTCCGGACGACACGGGCTTGACCGTTCAAGAACAGCCCTCGCTGTTCTGGTACCAATCCGCGCCGGCCGACGTGCCGTTTGTGCTGACGCTGCTCGTGGACAAGCAGGCGAAGCCGGTTCTTCAGGTGAAACTTCCGAACGCAAGGAAATACGGGATTCAGCGGCTGAGACTTTCCGATTACCACGTGACGCTGGTGCCGGGCGTCGAATATGAGTGGGTGGTTGCGTTGGTGGTTGATCCGGATAGCCGATCCAAAGACGTCGTGGCCAGCGGCCCCATCGAACGAGTCGAACCGTCGCCCGCGGTGACGGCGCGTCTGGCAAATTCCGGCAAAACCGAGTTGCCGTATATCTACGCCGAGGAAGGCATTTGGTATGACGCGCTGGCGGCCTTGTCGGATTTGATCGAGGCGCAGCCTGACAACGGATCACTGCGTGCCGAACGATCGGCGCTCTTGGAACAAGCCGGCATTACCAATGCCGCCGCGTACGCCGGCAGCCTGGTCCGCGGCAACTGACCGACTCAGAACGCCTCGAAGGTCACCTTGAAATTGATGCCTAGGTCCTGGAGGTTATCGTTGGGATTGGGCACATGCACGAGCCGGGCTCCCCAATAGAGTTGCGCGTTCAGATGCCGGTTCGGACTGAATAACAGCCCGATACCACAGCTCGCTATCGTGTTCGGACCAGGAATTCCGCTACCCACGTCCGCTGCCTGGCCGAAATCGAAGAACGGGGCGACGTAGAAAGTGCCGGCGCCCGTCTTGTCGAACAGAATGGGAATACGACCTTCTGCGGAGGCAACAATGCCTCTGTCGGCGATTAACTGATTCTCCCGATAACCCCGTACAGTACTTGCGCCGCCCACGCTGAATTGGTCGATCGCCAGAAGCGGTCCGTCCGACCACTGTATGTCCGTTCGCAGAATGATCAGGTTCGGCGTGTCAAATACCCGCCGCACATACTGGAACTGGCCGAGCCAACTGAAGAATTTTGCGTTTTGATCCGTGCCGTTGTCGGTGACGCCAAACACGTCGAGGCCGAAACTGAGGGTGGAGCGCAA
>JBEKYJ010000210.1:0-6502 GCA_049511095.1 Verrucomicrobiia bacterium | reverse complement strand
GGTGCGGTTTGTGGGCGACCGCGTGGCGTGCGTTGCCGCCGAGACTTCCGAGATCGCCGAGAAGGCGCTGAAGCTCATCCAGGTGAAATACGAAGTGTTGCCGGCGGTGTTCGACGTGCGCGAGGCGGTGAAGGACGGCGCGCCGATCATTCACGACGAGCCGGACGCGGACGGCATTCACGACCGCAAACACAACATCGCGGCGCATTACGACGTCGAGATTGGCAATCTCGCGAACGGGTTGAAGGAAGCGGATTTCGTCGTCGAGGAGGAGTTCGAGACGCAGTACGCGCAGCATTGTCCGCTCGAACCGCACGTCTGCATCGGCTATCTCGACGACAATCATCGCATCGTGTTGCGCACGGCGACACAGGTGCCGTGGCATGCGCGCCGCATCGTGGCGCAATGCCTGCAAATACCCGTCAACCAGATCCGCGTCATCAAACCGCGCATCGGCGGCGGGTTCGGTTCGAAACAGGAGATCGTCCTCGAAGATTTGTGCGCGCTGATCACGGTGCGCACGCGTCGGCCCGTGAAGATCGAGTACACGCGCCGCGAGGAATTCATCGCCAGCCGCACGCGCGATCCGTCCATTATCAAGATGGCCATCGGCGTGAAGAAGGACGGCACGTTCTCGGCCATCGACCAGCGCGTGACGAGTTGGACGGGCGGATACGGGACGCATTCGTTGACGCTGCTGACGAACGTCGGCAGCAAGACGCTGCCGTTTTACCGCTGCAAGAATGTGCGGTTCTGGGGCGACTCGGTGTACACGAACCTGCCGATCACCGGCGCGTATCGCGGGTACGGCGCGACGCAAGGCGCTTTTGCCATCGAGCAGATGATGGACATCATCGCCGAGAAGCTCAACGTCGACCCGATTGAGGTTCGCAAGAAGAACCATATCCAGAAGGGCGAGACGAACCCGGTGTTTTCCGCGCTCGGCGAAGGCAAGGAAGGACACGAGAACCCGATCGGGAGTTGCGGGCTGGATGAATGCATCGATCGCGCGGCGGAAGCGATTGGCTGGAACAAGAAACATCGCCGTTACCAGAAGCGCGATGCCGGCGCGCGCATCAAGCACGGCATCGGCATGGCCTGCCTGATGCAAGGCTCGGGCATCGCGGGCATCGACATGGCGTCGGCCCGCATCAAGATGAACGAGGACGGGTCGTTCAACCTGTTGATGGGCGCGACCGATCTCGGCACGGGCAGCGACACGGTGCTGGCGCAAATCGCGGCGCAAGTGTTGGGCGTCACCGTTGACAAGATTCAGACCTACTCGTCCGACACCGACATGACGCCGTTCGACAAGGGCGCGTACGCGTCGAGCACGACCTACGTTTCGGGCGGGGCGGTGAAGAAGGCCGCCGAGGCCTGCCGCGACAAGATTCTGAAGGTTGCCGCCGAGATGTTGAAGGAAGACGTGGCGAACCTGCGCTGCGAAAACGCGAAGGTCGTCAGCAAGTCGGGCAAGGAAGTGCCGTACCAGAACATCATCAGCCGTTCGTTGTACGGCCAGAACCAATTCCAGATCGACGGCGAAGCGTCGCACATCTCGTACGTGTCGCCGCCGCCGTTCGCCGCGCACTTCGCGGAAGTGGAAGTGGACATGGAGACCGGCAAGGTGCGCGTGCTGGACTACGTGTGCGCCGTGGACTGTGGCGTCGCCATCAACCCGAAGCTCGCCGAGGGCCAGATGGAAGGCGCGGCGCTGAACGGCCTCAGCTACGCGTTGTGCGAGGAGATGGTGTTCGACGAGCGCGGGCGGATGCTGAACCCGAGCTTCTTCGACTATCGGTTGTTCACGACCGTGGACGCGCCGAAGATTCGCACGATACTGGTGGAGACCTACGAGCCGACCGGCCCGTTTGGCGCCAAGAGCATCGCGGAGATCGGCATCAACGGGCCGCTGCCCGCGGTTGCCAATGCGATCTACGACGCCTGCGGCGTCCGGATGAAGAAAGCCCCGTTCACGCCCGAGCGTGTGTTGGCGGCGATCCTTGCAAAGAAATAGGGTTGCGGGTTGAACAATCGGTGCTACTGTTGGGTCTAAGGTGACGAACCAAAACACAGGAGAGCAGAGCACATGAGGAAACTTTTCGTATTGGCAGTGGTGGCGGTGGTCGCGCTGGGCGCGGCATCGGTGTACGCGGACGGAGGTTGTTGCGCGGGCAAGTCGAAGAGCAGCGCCAAGGGCGGCTGTTGCAGCGACAAGTTGAGCAAGCTGAACCTCACGCCTGAGCAGAAGGCCAAGATCGAGACCCTGAGAGCCGACACCCGCCGGGCGACCTCGACGTCGGAGAGCCACCAGATGTTCAGCGCCGGGCTGGAGAAGATCCTGACGCCCGACCAGTTGGCGCAATTGAAGACGCAGTGCGAGAAGCCCATGAAGAGTGGCGGGTGCCCGTTCATGAATTCCGCCAAGACCAACAAGCAGACGTAGCCTTCACATTTCGCAATCGACAAACCCCGGCGCGCGCGTGTCGGGGTTTTGTTTTGGATTGATTTGTCGGGAGACGCGGACTACACAGGGGCGCATGGCGGATGAGAAGCCCATCGTGGGGCGGACGAAACACGGCGAGTTGACGCTGGACCAGATCGCGGAGCTGCAGCCCGGACTCGGCACGCTGATGCGCGACGTGAGCGACCGCTATTGGATCGCCTACTACGCGGCGAAGGGCGGTAACTGGGAACTGGCGGCCTATCAGTTGCGCGGCGTCCGCAGCCTGTTCAGGAAAGGCAACCTGACCCGCCCCAAGTACAAGGGGATGGTCGAAAATTACGCGAAGAAGATTCTCGACCCGCTCGACCAGCACGTCGCGGCGAAGAATTTCGCCGAGTTCGAGAAGACGTGCAGGGCGGGGATTGAACTCGCCAACAAGATGCACACGGCAACCGATCACGGCGAGATCGTTTGGAAACTTCCGCCGAATCCTCCGCAGCACCTCGATCTCGGCCCTTCCTCTTCTTGACGCACACAAAGGCGATGACTTCGCCAATTCTTGCTAGGTGAAATCCAGTGCGCGCTCCATTGGACGGCGTGGAAATGGGCACACCTGTACATGAGCGTGCCTACAGTGCGAAACATGCCGCGAGAAACGGTGGCCGATCCGGCCAGTTTCCGGAACAGGTTGGATGCGTCGCGCGATGCGGTTGAACAACGTCGGGCGATTATGGCCTGTGGCGGCACTTTGACCTTCGCTGGGAGCGTGGTCAACAACAGCACGATGCGAGGGCCAAGCGGTAAGCCTGTTGTGGTCCGGCAGTGCAGTGTCAGAGAAATGGATTCGCATACATTCGTGTTCGGCACGGGGTTCCCAGCTACGCAGGGGAAACGACTGGGGGTTTGCAGATAGTGGCGGCAGCACGACAGCAATTACTCGTCTTGAGGGGGGACAAGAATTCCGGCACGCAGTAATCCTGCAGCAGCGGCGGCGCAAACAGGCGCAACCTCTTCGAACGCGCGACCAAGATCCGTGGCAACTTCCGCGGCCAAATCGCGCAGAAGGCGGCGGCCATTGCATCCGGCGACGAGTTTCATCACGTGAACATCAGCGTCTCCTTTAAGTGGCAAGCCACGCGAGGCACCAAGTTGCATATGAGTGACGGTCCACGCACCGTCATGGATAGACAGTTCGTGCTGCAAGACGTGATCAGAATAGACAGCGAGGCGTTGATTCAGCAGTTGGGTTTCGTCACCCAATTCGTGTAGAAAGGTTTCCGCGTCAAACACTCTCTGGATCTGATCGCCGCACTCGGGGATCGTTCCGAGGATGGGGATGGTATCGCAGCGGAGCCAGTTGCTCCCGTCGGAGCGCTTTCGCATGACGATCGCCCCCGCGCTGATTCGGGCGATGCCAAGACTTGTATAGTAACTCAACCAGGCATCGAGCTTTTGGACATACACGCCAGGATTGTCGGCTTCCGTTGGGCGGAGCCATTCGGCCGCATAGGTGAGGGGATCAGCGGTCTTGAACCTTAGGATCCATGCATCACAGCCTGTGCCCGAGACCCAATTCCGCGGCCGGTTTGCCCAGTCGGCTTCCTCGTGATGGTGCCAGTTAATCAAGATGAACGCAAAGCCGCTTTCATCCAGAGGCAGCGCCGCGCCACGCACGACCTGCTCCGAAACGGCATCTCCGCCCAAACCGCCATCGCGAAACAGGAATCGTGTTTCCGGTGAGATCACGAACGGCGGATTGGACACGACAAGGTCGTAAGTTTCGCCTTCGACTGGTCTGAAGAAGCTGCCGGTTCGAAACTCGGTGTTGTGAATTGCATTGAGCCTGGCGTTCATGGCTGCAAAGTTCAACGCCCGGGCACTGGTGTCTGTCCCCACAACACGCGTGGCGTGGCGAGCCGCGAGCAGAGCTTGAATTCCCGCTCCCGTGCCGACGTCCAGAGCGGACTTTCGTGGGGTTCGGTTGGTCAAATTCGCCAGTGTGACAGAAGCCGCGCCAACACCGAGGACATGGTCCGCTGGTAATTTCCTTCCGCTGCTTCCCGAGGGAAAATCTCCGAGCACAAACAGGTCGCGAAACGGGCTCAACTTCGCCGCCGCCCGAATGCCGTCCCCCTCGGAACGCAGCAAGCCAACCCTGACGAGCGGTTCCAAGGGAACATTGCCAAGGGCGTGAAGGGTAGCGTCGCGCGGCAAAACCTCACCGATGTAAAACAAACGAACCAAGACATCGTACGGAGAGGACGATAGCAGTCGCCGCTTCAGAACCGGCAGATCAAGCTGTCCCCCAAACCCACAGTTTGCCAAAGTCTCTTTGAGCGCTGACTCGGTGTAGCCGCCTGCCCTCAGCGCAGAGACAAAACCCTCCCAATCGACGGTCTCCTCAAGTCGGAATGGAGCTTTTCGCCGTTTGGTTTCAGTAGCCTTGCTCATGGAAACTTGGCGCGTTACCGATTACCAGCAGCATAGGTGTTGAATGCTGGTCCGCAAGCCCAAACGTCGTACCCTAGGGCCTCTGCTGGGGGACGCGCGAGGCTTGGGGGGGCGGAACTCGCTGAATCGCTAGCCCTAGTTCCGTGGCAACAATACAGGTGCTCACACCCGACCGCGACGCGGCGTCTTTTTCGATTGCCACTTGACGTCAAGGCGGAAAGCTGGAATTCTGCAACCCACAACCTGAGGAGAATGTGCCATGAAAGGAATCGGTACGATGAGACATGCTTCTGCCACAGTTCTTGCCCCTGCCATGCTCGTTCTGTTGGTTGGCTGTGCAAGTGGTCCACAGCCATTTCCTGTGGTAATCGAGCCGAGCAGTTCCTTAAGGGGATCGATTCTGGTGGACGTGATTGGCGCGAACAAATCTGATCTCAGCGACTGGGAGTCGTGCTCCGTCACCAAGTACTTCCAACCCGGCAATCCCAAGCGGCAAGACGCGGATAAGGTGACCTTCCATATCGAGCCCGGGGTGAACACTCCATACCGCTTGGAAGTGACCGATGAAATATGGAACAGGTGGAAGCACGCAGGTGTGGATCATCTGGTTGTCATGGCAGATCTACCCACCGTAGCTGAGGATGGTCCGCGGCGCAAGATCCTGTCGCTGAATCCCGATGATTACCCGGACGCAAAGGAACTTGAAGTCGAGATCCAACAAAGCGGCGTGCGTGTTCTCACCCGCCAGCGGACTGGGCGATAGCTGACTGCCCGCATCTGTTATTGGTCAGGTGGCGTAGACCACCTCGCCGCGGATGGCATTGTGTCGCATGGTCACTTGACGCGCGGTTTTGCAGGTCAGAGAAACAGGTAGCCAATGGAGATGTATGGTGATTTTGAGGCCATCCGGGAAATTGCTTCCGGCCCGCGCTCGGTGCTCTACGCGGCGCGAGCGAAGGCGGGCGGCGGTGCCGAGTTCGCCATCAAAATCCTCCGTCCTGTCGAGAGCGTAGACTCACCGGTTGTCGCGCCCACTGATTCGGAGCATCTGGCTCCGGACCCGCAGCTTGAGTTTCTACAAGCAGTCAAATGCCAGAAGAAAGCCAGTCATCAAAAGGCGTCGTCGTTTGCCCCGGTTCACGCCTTCGGGAGCGATGCCCGTGGGGCGTGGTACGTTACGGACTATTATCCACGCGGCTCGGTAAAGAAGCTGATTCTGGGGCGGTACGCCGCGGATGAACGGGACGTTTACCACTTGGCTCGCAGCCTGTTGCGGGGGCTTCTTGACCTGAAGAAATACTGCGGTCGTTCCCATGGCAACCTTCACGCCTCGAACATCCTTCTGGGCGGGAGATCTGGCCAAAGATTGAGTCGGTCACGGGTCGTGTTGGGCGATCTGGCGGCCGGCACCGACCGGGACTCCGCCCGACTGGAACTCGCTGATCTGCGGGGCATCGGGGAGGTAGTGTATCAGTTGGTGCGGCGAAGGGAAGTTCACGCGGTCGATCATTGGCCGTTGGCTGCGTCCGAAGAATGGTCCACGCTGGGCAAACACGGCGAGGACTGGCGCGGGCTGTGCAACCGGCTCTGTGACCCGTCGCTCTC
>JBEKYJ010000209.1:0-6560 GCA_049511095.1 Verrucomicrobiia bacterium | reverse complement strand
AACTGCTGGCCCGGGTGACGATCACCATGTCGTGGCTGTTTCAAGCCAAGGGCCAACACGAGCGCAGGTAGGACCTCACGAAACGCTTCGGCTCACTTCGCGCTTGCTGGCCGGCAGCCCTGCGCCTATCTTGGGGGCCAGCGCATGGCTTCGCGATACCCACAATTTGACCGATCGCGACTGAAGCTCAGGCCGCTGACTGAACGCGTCCACGACCTCCACTTCGGGCACTGGCTGAAGGCCGACGACGCGCCGTTGCCCCTTTGCCCATCCGAATCTGCCAACGCTGGCTGACCGGATTGTCACGGGGCGGCGAGGCGGCGCAGTGGTCATCCTGATGATGGGCGCGCACGTGATCCGGGCCCGGCGTGAGCGCTCACCTCATCGATCTCATCAGCCGCGGGATCATCACGCATGTCGCCATGAACGGGGTGCGAGGGCCCCACCCAATCGCCCGTAGTTATTTCGGCCCCGTTCGGCGCGATCCGCGAGTATCGGGCAATTAAGGCTTTCCATCGGCGGAGGATTTGGATAAGTAGACGCAATGCCAAAGAGTGATTCCATCCAGACTGTCTACGTGACCGGGGGCTATCACAACCTCAAAGTTTGCGAGATAGCCAAGTTGGAGCGTAGCGTCGTCGGCAAGAGCGCGGAGATTGTGACCGAGCCGACGAACGACAACCGCATTAAGACCATGCAGGCCGTGAAACTGCAGTAACGCCGGTATGCATCAACTCATCGGCGTTGATTTCGACAACACGCTCGTCAGCTATGACGACTTGCTCGAACGACTCGCGCGCGAGCGTGGTCTAGTCCCCGCCGACACCGCCCCGGGCAAGAAGACCATTCGCGACAGCATCCGGCAACTGCCCGAGGGCGAGATCAAATGGCAGAAGCTGCAGGGCATTGTGTACGGGCCGCGCCTGAACGAGGCGCAACTGGTTGGCGGCGTGCCCGAGTTTTTCCAAGCCTGCCGACAGCACGGCGTCCGCTGCGTCATCGTCAGCCACAAGACCGAATACGCCGGCTACGACGATACGCGGACCAACCTCCGGCAGTCGGCGCTGGCATGGATGGAGGCCCACCGGTTCTTCGAGTCGGACGGGCTCGGCCTGCGGCGTGAGGACGTTCACTTTGCCGGCACGCGCGCGGAAAAGATTGCCACGATCAAACAGATCGGCTGCACCTTGTTCATCGACGACTTGGAGGAGACCTACCTCGAACCGACGTTCCCGTCGGACGTGGAGAAACTCCTCTTCGCCCCGCGCGGGCACGCGCCGTTGCCCGGCGTGCGCGTGTGCCGGACCTGGCGCGAAATCCTGGATTACATGTTGCATTTCGACGCGTTTTGCCGATTGCTGGGCCAACCCGCCACAAACCTTGAGTGGATTGGCGGGGGCGGCAACAGCCGCATCTACAAGCTGTCCGGCCCGCGCGCCGGCAAGGTGTACTTCGGCCAACGCCGGCTGGAAACGGAGTTCGCCGCGTTGCAGTTCCTCTGGCAACACGGCGTGCGTTGCGTTCCCCAACCGATCGCGGCGGACCCAGCCTCCATGTTGGCGGTGTACGAGTTTATTGACGGCGCGAAGCTGGCCGCCAACGACGTTACGGACGTGGACATTGATGCTGCCGTCGAGTTTCTCGCCACGCTGAAGCGGCTGGCGGCCGAAACGGACGCCGCCACGTTGCCGGCGGCGGCGGCGGAGGCGTGCTTCACGGCGCAGGCCATCATCGAGAATTTGAGGAGCCGTCTGGTGCGGCTGGGGGCAGTGCCGGCACTCAAGCAGTTTCTCGAAGGGGGCTTTTGTCCGATGCTGGAACGTCTCGCGGCGAAGGCGCCGGTCGAAACGGAGTTGCCGGTCGAACAACGAACGCTGAGTCCTTCGGACTTCGGGTTTCACAACGCCCTGCGGCGAGCGGAGGGGCGGTTGGTGTTCCTGGACTTCGAGTATTTCGGGTGGGATGATCCGGCGAAGATGATCAGCGATTTCCTGCTGCACCCTGCGCTGGAGTTGCCAGAACGCCTGAAGCGACGATTTGCGGCGGGCATGTACCGGCGGTTCTCCGCCAACAAAGGTCTGGCAAAGCGGGTGGAGACTGTTTATCCATTGTTCGGACTGAAGTGGTGCCTGATCATGCTCAACGAGTTTGTGCCGGAAGACATGCAGCGGCGGGGCTTTGCCAGCGGTAGCAGCCTCGATCGCGCGACCACGCAGGCCCGGCAACTGGAGAAGGCGCGGCGGATGTTGGCGCGAATCGAACGCGAACATGAAGATTTCCCCTATCGAGATTAAGCTGGACCAACGCTCGCGGGATTTGCGCAAGCTGATTGTGCAGGGCATCGACGGCGGGCGGCGGGGACATATCGGCTCAGCCTTTTCCCTCGTGGAAATCCTGCGCGTGCTCTATGACGATGTCCTGCGCTACGACCCGAAGAACCCGTGTTGGCCGCAGCGTGACCGGTGCATCCTGAGCAAGGGGCACGGCTGCCTGGCGCTGTACGCAGTGCTGGTGGACAAGGGATTCTTTCCGGCGGCGGAGCTGAAGAGGTTCTGCAAGCCCGACGGCATTCTGGGGGGTCATCCCGAGCGACACAAGGTGCCGGGGGTGGAGGCCTCGACCGGCAGTCTGGGGCACGGATTATCCATCGGCATCGGCATGGCGTTGAACGGGCGGATTGAAAAGGCGGGATACCGGGTCTTCGTGATCGTCAGCGATGGGGAGTCCCAGGAAGGTTCGTTGTGGGAGGCGGCGATGTGCGCGGCCAAACACAAGCTGAGCAGCCTCACGGTTCTGGTGGACTACAACAAGCAGCAATCCTACGGCACGACCGCGGAAGTGCTCGACCTCGAACCGTTTGCCGATAAATGGCGCAGCTTCGGGTTCGCGGTCACCGAGGTCAACGGTCACGGCGTTGACGAGTTGCGCGCGGCACTGGCGCAAGCGCCGGTCGACCCGAAAAAGCCCACGGCGATTATTTGCCACACGATCAAGGGCAAGGGCATCAGCTTCTGCGAGGGCAATCTGTCCTGGCATCACAAGACCAGGGTCTCGGACGACGAGATCAAGTTGCTGTACGCCGAGTTGGAGGCCCGCTGATGCGCCAGACCTGCCTGAACATGGTGTACGAGTTGGCGAAGCAGGACCCGCGCGTCGTGTTTGTCGGCTCGGACCTAGGCATCGGCACGCTGAAGCAGTTCAAGGCGGAGATGCCGGACCGGTACTACATGGAAGGCGTCAGCGAGCAGAACATCATCGGCATCGCGGCGGGGTTGGCGATGGATGGCAAGGTCGTCTATTTCAACACTATCGCCACGTTCATTACGCGTCGCTGTTTTGAGCAGGTCGTGATTGATTTGTGTTTGCACCACGTGCCCGTCCGCCTCATTGGCAGCGGGGGCGGGATGGTGTATGCGCCGCTGGGGCCGACCCACCTCGCCATCGAGGACGTGGCGATTTTCCGGGCGGTGCCCAACATGACGATTGTCGCACCGGCCGACGCCAACGAGATGCGCCGGCTGATGCCGCAGACGGTGAATCATCCCGGCCCAATTTACATTCGCCTGGGGAAGGGCGGCGACCCCATCGTAACGCCCGACGACCAGCAGTTTGTCATCGGCAAGGCGTACGCGATACGGGAAGGCAAGGACGCATTGATCGTGACCACGGGCATCACGTTGAAGACGTCGCTGGAGGCCGCCACGGCACTGGCGCAGCAAGGCATCCACGCGGCGGTGCTCCACGTGCCGACGGTGAAACCGCTCGACGCCGACGCGATCGTGGCGCAGGCAGCCAAGGTGCCGGTGGTCGTCACCATCGAAGAACACACGTTGCCGGGCGGGCTGGGCAGCGCCGTGGCGGAGTTGATCGCCGAGGCGAACTTTCCGGCGGCCAAACGCTTCAAACGCATCGGCCTGCCGGATGTCTTCCCGGACCAGTACGGTTCGCAAGCGAGCCTGATGGAACGCTATGGACTAACTGCCGCGCACTTGGCCCGGACGGTCGAACAACTTCACGTTGCGGGTGTGTCCTAGGACCTCTTCTCCCCTCGTTGGATGTGCCTCGCGTGTGTCCGATTGGCCAGATGCAGCGCCCTGCCCTAAACGCACGGACGGGCCGAAGCCGGCGGTGTCAGGGCAACAACACGCGCACGCGGTAGTAGCGGGTGGTCGAGGGCGCCGGGATGGCGGAGTCGACCATGTTGGTGACGGCACCGGAGCCGTTGCCGCCGCTGAGAATGTTGGTCTGGCCGGTGTCCTGCCAACCGCCATTGGCGTAGTTGCCGTTGGCGTCACCGGTCGAGTAATCCAGCACATTCGTCCGTAACGCAATGCCCGGCGTATAGGTGTTATCGCCGCTGGGGCCGAGATAGGTGACGACGACGTTGGTATTGCCCGCCACCGGCTGTTGGACGATCCTGATGACGTGCAGGTACGCGGCCGGGTTGGTGGGGTTGAAGCCCGCCAGGAATTTGTTGGTATTGCTCATGCCGGTGCCGGTGGCATCCGCGCCCGGCGCGGCGTTCGGATTGTTGGTGCTGCCGAAGTAGTTGAGCTGCCACCACGCGAACGGGGCATAGACGTTGATCAGGTTCGCCACCGTGTCGGTACCGGATCCACCGGAGCCGCTGACGATTTCCTGCACGGTATACGTGCCCGGGTTCAGATAGAGGTCCGACGGGTTCTGGTTGGTGGAGGTGTTACCATCGCCAAAGGCCCACGCCCAGCCCGTGATCGAACCGAACGCGGTCGAGGTGTCGGTGAAGCTCACGCTCCAAGGCGCCGCTCCGCTGGTTGGACCGGTGGTGAAACTGGCGACGGGTGGCGGCTCGAGGGCAGTAATGGCCTGCGTATTGGTACTCCAACCGGCTGCGTTGCTGGCAATCAACATGGCCGTGTAGGCGCCCGGTGTGGTGTACGCGTAGCTCGGGCTTTGCGACGTTGACGTGCCGCCATCACCAAACGTCCATGCCCAACTCGTCGGCGGCCCGGACGAAGTATCGGTGAAGGTCACGTTCAGAGGAACCACGCCATTGGTTGGACTGGCGGTGAAAGTGGCCACGGGCGCGATGAAGGGGCTGGGGACGGGGATGGTATAATCGGCCACCACGGGCAGGTGGTCGGTGGCGGTGGTGAGGTATTGATAAAGCTGCGAGGCGGTGATCCCCACAGTGTTCGAGAGATTGCCGGTCAGCGCCGTGTCGGAACCGGAATTCACGCTGCCTCTGTAGGGGGTCGTGCCATTGTTGGCGAACGTGTGGTACGTTCCGGGAACGTAGGCCAGCCCGCCCGCAACGCCGTTATACACATTGCTGGACATGATCTGAAAATCGAACCGGGCGCTGAGACTCGTGGCCGATTCGGTTTTCGTATTCATCAGGGAACTGCCGCTAAAACTGATGCCGTTAGCGCCCGTCACGTTTAACGGATCAATCCCCTGAATCCCGATCCCTGTGCCAGTAATTGTCTGATATGATGCTTCGCTGCTGGAGTACACATTGTAATCCCCCACGTAGAGAACCCGGGCATTGCTGGGCAACGTGGCCGAGTTGGTGCGGATGATCCCGGCTTCCTCGGCGCGGTAAGTTGTGTTGGGGGAACCCGAACTCGCCTTATAGTGGCTCACATAGATGTAAAACTCGTTATCCGTCGTGGGGGTCACACCGGCCGGCGCGAACTCGTATCGCATCACCTCGCGATACTCACCACTGATGGACCCGAGATTGCTCGTGCCGCCGGGCGGATCAACCGGGACGGAAGCGATCAGTTGCACCGTATTGGTGTTGTAGACGATGGCGTTGGGGCCGCCCCCATTAGTGGGTGTGCCGCAGCACGATGTGGCTTGCGTGGGGCTCATCGTGTACACCGCGGAGATGTGGTTGTACGAATAACAGGCGTTCAGACCGTTCACGATTGGCAGGACGGTGGCCGCGTTACTGGTTGTCTCCTCCAACGCCAGAATGTCGATTGGCTGTGCGGGATCGCCAGCGACAATCTCTTCTCCAATCCCTTCGAGCACGCCGCCGTTCGTCACGCTTCCGCCGCTGGACGGAGCAATCAAACCGGGTTGCGGAAGGGTATACTGAGAACCGTTTTGGCCCTGGTCGGCATCAATGTTGTAGGTAACGATGCGCAGGGTTCTTGTTTGGGTTGAAGCAACCGCCGTTATGCCGCAGGCCAATAAGAAAGCCATGAAGGCTACGACTTGGTAGGCCAGTGTTCTTCTCATATCAGTTTCCCGCCCTAGTACATCCGATACTTCCCAGTGCGCATCGGAGCGCTCTGTTCCCTGCCCTCACTGAGACAAACAGAATAGGTTATCATACGCAAATGGCCCCAGAATAGCAAGTGAAAACCCTCCCAAGCATGGGAACCGGTGGGTACATCGTGACCCCCCTGTGGTGAAGTTGAAGGTAATCAGCACGCGGAGGTTGCGCGCGCTGCGGGGACACCTCCGGAGGGGTCCCCGCAGCGGCAAGAGGAGTACAACCCTCGGTTTGTGCACTCCCGCTACTACGAACTGTACCGCATGAAGACGGATCGACATTGGCTGCACCAGAA
>JBEKYJ010000208.1:0-6700 GCA_049511095.1 Verrucomicrobiia bacterium | reverse complement strand
CGCGTTGCGGACGTCCACCATCAATAGCCGCAACCCGCAATGCGCCTCGTCGGGACACGAACACGGATGGTAGGCCGTCACGCTCGCGCAGGAGATCGGTGCCAGCGGTCCGTCGATCAACCGCACAATCTCGCCGATGGTAATCTTGTCCATCGGCTTCTTGAGGAAATAGCCGCCGCCCTTGCCGCGTTTGCTGCCCAAGTAGCCCGCCCGATTCAACTCCAGCAAAATGGCTTCGAGGAATTTGACCGGGATGTTTTCCTTCTCGGCCAGTTGGCGAATCTGCAGCATGGGCCGGCCCAATTCCCGGGCAATACCGAGATTGATCAGCGACCGCAGGGCATACTCGCCTCGTTTCGACACCCGCATGGCAAGCAAACTCTACGTATTAGCTAGAGAATTGCAACCATCTTTTCCGGAAGCCAGAACGATCAGCCTGCGTGACGTTCCTCGTTGACGATGGGAGGCTGGCCCCCACTAGGAGGGCCAGCCCGGTCAATGTATACAGAATGCGTTTCATGGGTCGAGACATCGCCGTTAGAATTGGAATTGCACGCGACCGAGCACAACCTGTTCGGTCTCGCGGTTTTTGACCGTGTACGCGCTCGCGGTCGCGCTCCCCGCGCCCCCATCGAAGGACGTCTGGTCGTAATCGAGTACGAACTTTACGTTCCGGTCCACGTACCAGTTGAGGCCGACGCCCCACTCCCGTGCCTCTTGTGCAGACTTCGTTGGGTCGGCAAACCGTAACCCGGTCGCTGTGGGGTCGACGTTGAACGCATCGGCGTCAACGCGCAAATCGCCGTACCGCGCCACGAGTTCCCATGCGCCCCAACCGCCGGCCTTCAGATCAAATGGTCGTCGCGGGGTGACGCCGTTGTAGGTGGCGTCCTCGCCGGTAAGCACGACGGACCCCACCACCTGCCAAACGCTGTTCTTCACGAAGTGATGATCCGAACCGGCGCGCAGTTGCTGCTCGGAGAGGACGTATTCGCCAAGGATCCCAACCGGCCCCCAATAGTAATATCCTTGCGGTGACACGCGCGCCTCCGGCCCTTCGGGCGTCACTCCGGATCGAAATGAGAAGAACGTATTCTGCCCCATTGTCTTGTAGGAAGCCAGGTTCGTGGTCGTACTGGACGCCTGCTGGTTGCCATACGTTCCGGCAACACCGGCCCCAAAGCCTTTCAACAAACTGATGTCCGTCCTCTTAAATGGCTGGATGAAAATGCGCCCCGCTGCGTCCTTCGAATCCCAAGTATCCAGGTCCGCAATGCCTCCATCCACGACTCCATTGAAGACCCCGGCTTGGTACGTGACGACCCCACCGAACAAATCACCCGACAACTGGATGCCGACATCGCGTTGCGGCACCAGATCCGATGTCAAACCCCGCTCGCCGAAGTATGTCCACCGGTCCTCCTGCAACCATTCGAGCCCGACAGGCACCTTGTACTTACCGGCCCGGATTTTCAGCCACGGCAAATAATGCCATTCCACATACGTGTCTTGAAGGATGGTGGTCGACGCCGCGCCATTTCCGAAATCCGGCATGATCCGGAAATCAAAATCCCGAAACACCGTCCCCTCCAATATGGGCCGAACGCGCCGCATCAAGAACGTATCGGTCTCGGTATGGGCCTTGTCATCGAAATAAAATCGCCCGTCCGCCTGCGCGTACCCGCGAAGCCGTAATACGAAGTTCCCGTCCGCCGATTTCAACGCGAAGCCCTCCGGCCCGGCGGTGACGATCGGCGTCTGCTTCGCCTTCTCCACCGCTAGATCGGCCTTCTGCTGCGCCTGCTCCTGGTCGAGTTCGCGCTGGCGTTTCAGGATGCGAATCTCCTGGTCAAGTTGGTCGATCTTTTGATCGATCGTGCCGGCGAGCGCCGGGCTGGCATCATCTGCGAACAGGTTTGCGCTGGTCGCAGTCGCGATGGTGACCGCCACGATTACACTGAGTATACGTTGACGTCTGCTCATGGTTCCTTTCGTTTACTCTTCTCTCCTCTGTGCTCATGCTTGTCGCATGTGGCATAAAGCCTACTAATTTAGTAGACTTACTAAGTCTACTAAAACCATAGACTTGTGCAAGCGCTTTTTTTGCAGTTCTTGTTGGATTGGGGTTCTACACCGCAAATAATTGCTGCTCAATATCATGCGTGGCGCTCGAACTCTGTTCGCTGCCGTGTCGCGCCGCGACTATGCACCCAAACGCGACACTAATCCACGGCGCACTGAGGGCTCCGCAAACGCCGCCTGCGCTGCGTTGACCAGCAACTCACGAATTTGCGCGGGCGTCAGCTTGTAGGCGCGCGCCGCCAACGCAAACTCGTCCGTAAGTGTAATGTTGCTGATCGCGGGATCGTCCGTGTTGAGCGTAACCTGCACTTTTTCATCGAAAAACTTCTGGAACGGATGTTTCCGCAAGGAGGGGACACTGCACGTCTGCAGGTTGCTCGTCAGGCAAATCTCGAACACCGTCCCCCGGTCGCGCACCCGCTTGAGCAATTCCAAATCCCGCCCCAGCGCCACGCCGTGTCCGATCCGCGTCGCACCGTGATCGAAAACCGCTTCGCGGATGTTCTCAGGTTTCCCACCCTCACCGGCATGAATGGTGATCGGCATCTCCAGTTTTCGCGCCAGCGCGAACGCCTCCGCATGGGGTGCGGCCGGATAGTGCAGTTCGTCGCCCGCGAGGTCGATGCCGATGACGCCCCTGCCCCGGTACTTCCGCGCCAGCTTCACCGTGTCGATGTTCTGCTGCGGCCTGATCGAGCGATAGCAGCACAGAATCAGTCCGCAACGAACCCCGAAATCACGCTGGCCGCGCCGTAGTCCTTCCAGCACCGCCACAATTGCGTCCTCCATCGTGAACTTCTCATTGCACGCCAGCGCGGGGGCAAAGCGCGTCTCGAAATAAATCACATTATCCCGTGCGCAATCCTCGCACAGCTCGTAGGCGATCCGTTCCTGAGTCTTCGCATACGGCAGGATCGAGTAAAACACCTCGAAGCGCTTCAAGAAATCCGTAAGGCTGCGGCAATCGCGATCCACCTGCACGAACTTCGCCAGCTTCTTCGGATCGTACGTGGGCAACTGGACGCCCAGTTCGTCTCCCAACTCCGCGATCGTCGGCACGCGGATCGCCCCATCAAGGTGGAGATGAAGATCGATCTTGGGTTGTTTCTTGAAGTTCATTTACCCCTTCTGGAACGGTGTGCCGATGGCTTTCGGCGGGCGCGACCGGCCCACGAATCCGGCCAGCACGAGAATCGTCACCACGTACGGCAGAATCTGGATGAATTGAACGGGGATCGGATGCTCGCCCCAGACCGCCACGCCCTGGAGCCGAATCTGCACCGCATCGGCAAAGCCAAAAAGCAAACACGCGAACGCCGTCGGCAACGGCTTCCACTTCCCAAAGATGAGCGCCGCCAGCGCCATGAACCCACGGCCCGCGGTCATGTCCCGCGAAAAGGAAGATGAAAGAAAAATGGAAAGCGAAGCGCCGCCCATTCCCGCCAGCGCTCCGCTCACCAGGACCGCCATCCACCGAACGCGATTGACCCGAATCCCCGCCGCATCGAGCGCCTCGGGATGTTCGCCCGCGAAGCTCACCCAGAGACCCGTCGGGGTGTACTTCACCCAAAGAAAACAGACCACGACGAGTGCCCAACCCAGGTAGAGCGGCGCGGATTGAAACCGTTCGCTGACGGGAATCGCGGGAGTCGAGCCGGTCACGTCATAAAGGATTTTGCAGAGGAACGGCGTCAGACCCATCGCCAGCATGTTGATCGCCATGCCCGCCACGATTTGGTTGGCGCGCAATCGAATCACGAACAGCGCATACACCGCGGCCAGCAGACACCCCGCCGCCATCCCGAAAGTCGAACCCAGCCACGGCGAATGACACACCAGCGTTCCCACCGCTGCGGCGAACGCCCCCAGCAACATCATGCCTTCCAGCGCGATATTGATCACGCCGGAACGTTCGCTGAACATCCCCCCCAGCGCCGCAAAGATCAGCGGGGTCGAGACCCGAAGCATGGACGCGACGAGTTGCCCGGTCATGATTCACCCCGTTTCTTCATCCAACTCCACAGTCCCTCGGCGGAAACCGACAAAATGATCAGGGCCTGAAGAACCAGCGACAGCTCGCGCGTCACGTGTTCGGTCTCGAGATCCAAATCCGCGGTCCCCTTGTGAAGCGCGCCGAAGAGCAACGCCGCGGCGATCACGCCCGCCGGCTGGTTTCGTCCCAACAACGCCACGGCGATCCCCATGAACCCGTATTCGGGAGAAAAGCCGAGCCGAAATTTTCCAGCGTTCCCCAGAACCTCGCCCACGCCCACGAGCCCGGCCAACCCGCCGCCCACGGCCAAGGCGATGATTCTCATTCGGCCCGGATTGATTCCCGCAGCCCGCGCCGCCGGCTCGCTTTGTCCCACCGCGCGCATTTCATAGCCCACGACCGTCCGCCACAGCAGGATCCAAACGAGAACCGCGGCGACGATTGCCAGCGGCAGCGCCATGCTCACGGGCGCCCCTCCAAAAATACCGAACTGCTGGATTAGATAACCCGCGCCGATGGGCCGCGTTTCGGGATTCTGCGAGTCGGGATTCTTCAGGAGGTACAGCGTCACGTAGCTCGCAAGGCCGGCGGCAATGAAATTGAGCATGATCGTGTTGATGACCTCATGACTCCCTCGTTTGGCCCGAAGCCAGCCGGGGATCGCGCCCCAGATCGTTCCCGCAAAAATTGCCGCCAAGATGGCGAACGCGGGGGCCACCGGCCACGGCAACCCGGGCCAGAGCGCGCCGACGGCTGCCGCCGCGAGCGCACCGAGTGTGAGCTGCCCCTCGGCGCCGATGTTGAACAGCCCGGCCTGGAACGGGACCGCGACCGCCAAGCCTGTGAAAATGAGCGGCGTTGAGTAAAACAGCGTCATGCCAACATCGTAACTCGAACCAAACGCGCTCTTCCCCAGGATTTGCAGGACATGCCACGGGTTTTCACCGGCAATCCACGTGACTCCCAATCCTACCGCCAACCCGAAAGCTGCGGCTAGGACAGGTTGCAGAAACTTTCTCATGAGCCGGCCATCTTCAATCCCAGTTCGCGTTCGGTCGCCTGCCCGCGGCTGAATTCCGCGTCGATACGGCCCTCATACATCACCAGAATCCGGTCTGATAACGCGAGAATCTCGTCAAGTTCGAACGACACCAGCACCACGCCTGCTCCTTCGTCCCGCGCGCGAACGATCCGATTGTGGATGAACTCAATTGCGCCCACATCCACACCGCGCGTCGGTTGCGCGGCAATCAACACCCGCGGTTTCCTCTGGAATTCCCGCGCCACAATGAGTTTTTGCTGGTTTCCGCCAGAAAGCTTTCCCGCCAGAATCGCCAAATCCCTCGGCCGAACGTCATACTCTTCCACCGCCCGCGTGGCTGCCGCCTGTATGTTCTCCAAGTTCAGGAGGCCCGCATGGCTGAAGGCTGAAGTTCTCTGCAAACCCAACAGGAAATTCTCGCGAACAGGTTCACCGAGCAAAAGCCCTTCCCCCTGGCGATCCTCGGGAATAACGGCGACCCCGAGATTGCGAATCTTCCGCGCCTGCCATGAGGTTACGTCTTCACCCAGAAACCTGACTGTCCCCGACGTCCGGCACAGCGGGTCGC
Organism: Verrucomicrobiia bacterium; assembly: GCA_049511095.1. GTDB lineage: Bacteria > Verrucomicrobiota > Verrucomicrobiia > Palsa-1439 > Palsa-1439 > Palsa-1439. Next base: position 1,015 of record JBEKYJ010000208.1, on the reverse strand, counting down.
GCGGATGAAGAATCGCCTGCAACAATTCCGACTGCCCGTTGCCCTCGACCCCGGCGATGCCCACGATTTCGCCGCAGTTCACTGAAAAACTCACATCCGAAAGCTGATGGCGGCTTCCCGCCACGGCCCCCGCCAGGCTCAACCCCGCAACTTCCATCGCCAGTTCATCGCGAACGCGCGCAGGAGGCACGTCGATACTCAGGACCACTTTCCGTCCCACCATGAGATTCGCGAGTTCCTGCGGACTGGTCCGGGAAGTCTCCATTTCGCCCGTCACTCTACCCGCCCGAAACACCGTCACCCGATCCGTGAACGACATCACTTCTTTGAGTTTGTGCGTGATGAGAATGATCGTTTTCCCCTCGTCGCGGAGCTTCTTCAAATTGCGGAAAAGATCGCTCGTCTCCTGCGGGGTGAGCACCGCCGTCGGTTCATCCAGGATGAGAATCTTCGCATTGCGATACAGCAGCTTCAGGATTTCGATTCTCTGTTGAACGCCCACGGAAAGCTTCTCGACGGGCGCATCCCAATCCACAGGCAAACCGTATTGACGAGCCAGCGCCTCCAGCCGCACGCGGGCTTTCTTTCGCTCGATCATCCCCAACCGCACCGGCTCTGCGCCCAGTAGAATGTTATCCAAAGCGGAATACGGCCCGGCGAGCATGAAATGTTGGTGGACCATCCCGATCCCGGCAGCAATGGCATCCGCGGGCGAACTCCAGACACATGTCGTTCCGTTGACGAGAATGTCGCCGGAGTCCGGCGGAGAAATGCCGAAGAGCATCTTCATCGCCGTGGACTTGCCCGCGCCGTTCTCGCCAATCACGCCGTGAATCGTGCCGGCTTCGACCTGCAGATTCACCCCGGCGTTGGCAACCACGCTGCCGAACCGTTTCGTCAGCCCGCGTAATTCAACCGCCGCGGTTGGATCTGCCGCCATTATCTCTTGTAGTAGTCCGGGACGACGATTTTGCCGGCGATGATTTCGGCCTTCAACTCGTCGGCGCGCTGGCGC
>JBEKYJ010000207.1:0-6704 GCA_049511095.1 Verrucomicrobiia bacterium | reverse complement strand
AGCACGCGGCGGAATCCTGCAGCCATTTGGTGCAACATTATCATTATACTGATGACGCGCAACTCGTCGAAGCGGTGGCCGACTTGGTGGTTCAGGGCAAAGTGCTGGGCTGGTATCAAGGCCGCAGCGAATGGGGTCCGCGCGCGCTCGGCAATCGGTCGATCCTGGCGAATCCGTCGATTCCGAACATGAAAGACATCATCAATGCGAAGATCAAACGGCGCGAATCGTTCCGGCCGTTTGCGCCGACGGTCCTGAAGGAATACGTCGGCACGTATTTCGAGCAGGACATTCTCAGTCCATTCATGATGCACGTGGTGAAAATCCGGCCCGAATGGCGCCCCAAACTGCCTGCGATCACGCACGTCGATGGCACAGGCCGATTGCAGAGCATCGATCGATCACACAATCCGCTGTACTATGACTTGATCGATGCCTTCCGCAAACGCACGGGCATTGGGACGGTTCTCAACACGAGTTTCAACGAGAACGAACCGATCGTGGATACGCCCGAACAGGCGGCGGATTGTTTCCGGCGCACCGACATGGACGTGTTGTGTTTGGGACGGCATGTAATCTGCAAGAGTTGATCTGTGATTTCCATCCTCATTCTGACGCTGAACGAAGAACAGAATCTTCCGGAGTGCCTGGACTCCGTGAAGTGGGTGGACGACATCGTCGTCCTCGATTCCTACAGCAACGATCAAACGGTAGAGATCGCCAAGGCGGCCGGGGCGCGAGTGGTGCAGCGGAGATTTGATAACTGGGCGGCCCATCAGAATTGGGCGGTGGAGAACATTCCGTTCAAACATCCGTGGGTTTTTTATCTGGACGCGGATGAACGGATGACGGCGGGACTCAGGCAGGAAATCGAGGCGATTGCGAATGACCCCGGCGAGAAGCGCGTCGCTTTTTATTGTGGCCGCAAAAACTTCTTCATGGGTAAATGGCTGAAGCATTCATTTCGCACCGAAGCCATCATGCGATTTTTCAGGCCCGACAAGATCCGCTTCGAACGGCTCGTCAACCCCACGCCGGTCATTCACGGCGCACACGGGCATCTGCGGGCGCGCTTGCTGCACTACAACTTCAGCAAGGGTTTGACGGAATGGATAGCCAAACACAATCAGTATGCCCTGTTCGAAGCGATGGAGGGGATGAGAATCCTGCGTGGCGAGGCCGGCCCGTCGCCTTCGTTATTCAGCCGAGACAAGGTGCTGCGCCGCAAGGCGCTGAAACGCCTTACCTTCCGGCTGCCATTCCGCCCGACGCTTCGGTTTTTCTACATGTACGTGTGGCGCCTTGGGTTTTTGGACGGGCGGGCCGGGCTGGTGTACTGCCGGCTGCTGTCCATGTATGAGTACATGATCGTCCTGAAGATGGAAGAGTTGGAGCGTTGCGGGCGATGAAAGTCTTGTTGCTGAACCAGTGTTTTCATCCCGACGTGGCGTCCACGGCACAGCATCTCTCTGATCTGGCGGTGGGTCTTGCGGAGCGCGGCCACGACGTGACGGTGGTGGCAAGTCGGCGCTGCTATGATAAGCCGACGGCTCGTTTTCCGAGGCGCGAACGGTGGAAGAACATTAATATCATTCGCATTCCCAGTCTGGGTTTCGGAAAGAGCGCGAAGTGGCGGCGGGCGGCTGATTTTGGAAGCTACCTGCTCAGTTGCGGGGCGCGGCTCGCCGTCCTGCCGAAGTTCGACGTGGTGGTTGCCCTGACATCGCCGCCGCTGATCTCCTTTCTGGGCGCGTTGTTTGTTCGGTTGAAAGGTGGACGGCTCGTATTCTGGGTGATGGACCTCAATCCCGACGAGGCGATCGCGGCGGGCTGGTTGCGAGAGAGTTCACTTGTCGCGAGGATTCTGGACAGCATGTTGAAGTACAGCCTTCGTCACGCGGACCGCATCATTGCATTGGATCGGTTCATGAAGGAGCGCATCGTGCGGAAGGGAATCATCCCGGGAAAAATCGAAATCATCCGTCCGTGGTCGCATGATGATGTGATTCGCTTTGATCACGAGGGGCGACGGGCGTTTCGCGAGAGTCACGGGTTATCAGACAAGTACGTGGTGATGTACTCGGGCAATCATAGTCCCTGCCATCCGTTGGACACGCTGTTGCAGGCAGCGGAGCGGTTGAAGGAGCACCCGAGAATCGCCTTCTGCTTCGTGGGTGGCGGAAGCGAATTTAAGAAAGTGCAAGCCCGGGTCAGCGAATGGCATCTCAAAAATATCACGTGTCTGCCGTACCAGCCGCTGGACCAGCTCGCCGCCTCATTGTCCGGCGCTGATACGCATGTGGTGGTGATGGGCGACGCGTTCACGGGAATCATTCACCCCTGCAAGATATATAATGTCCTAGTCATCGGCTCGCCGGTGCTGGTGATTGGGCCTGAAGAGAGCCATATCACCGAGCTTCTTCGCGAAACAAACTGCAACGGTCAGGCACTCGTGGTCAGCCACGGCGACGTTGAGGCCGTGATGAAATACTTGACGGATGGGGCGGACGGTACGAGGCTGGCCCGCCAGGAATGCAGCGGCGTGATGGCTGATCACTTTGCCAAGTCAGCATTGCTGCCGCAGATGATCACCGTGGTGGAAGCAACAAAATAGGAAGCCAACACGAACAAGAAAACAACGGTTCTGGTGACAGAGGCCGGTGGGTTTATCGGCCATCAGCTCATAACCTTCTTGAAGAGCGAGGGCATACCGGGTACGGGGCGTGGACTTGAAACACCCTGAATACGCCTCGACAGACGAGAACGAATTGCTGAAAATCGGCGTGGCGTGGCAAATGAAATTGCATACTTAAGGGGACTGCATGAAACGAGCACTTATCACCGGCATCACAGGGCAGGATGGGTCGTATCTGGCGGAGTTGCTTCTGAAAAAAGATTACGAGGTTCACGGCATTATCCGCCGTGCCAGCAGTTTCAACAGCAGTCGCATCGATCATCTGTACCAGGATCGTCACACCCGTGGCGTCAAATTATTCCTGCATTATGGGGATCTGAGTGATTCGGTAAGTCTGGTAAAACTGTTATATGAACTGAAACCCGACGAGATTTATCATCTCGGCGCGCAGAGCCATGTGCGCGTCAGCTTTGACATTCCTGAGTACACGGCGAACATCACAGCAGTGGGAACGATTCGCATTCTGGAGGCGATTCGCGAGGCCGGCCGCGGCCCGCGTTTCTATCAAGCTTCTTCGAGCGAGATGTTCGGCAAGGTGGCCGAAATCCCGCAACGGGAAACCACCCCGTTTCACCCGCGCAGTCCGTACGCGGTCTCGAAGGTGTTTTCTTATTGGGCGACAGTCAACTACCGCGAGAGCTATAACATGTTTGCCTGCAATGGGATAATGTTCAATCATGAATCGCCTCGCCGAGGGGAAACGTTTGTCACGCGCAAGATCACGCGCGCCGTCGCCCACATCAAACTGGGCCTGCAAGAAAGGGTTTACCTTGGCAATCTCGATGCCAAACGCGATTGGGGATATGCTCCCGAGTATGTCGAAGCCATGTGGTTGCTCATGCAACAGGAGCGACCGGATGATTATGTCATCGCGACCGGGGAAACCCACTCCGTGAAAGAGTTTTGTGAAGAGGCGTTCGCGCACGTGGGACTGGACTGGCGCAAGTACGTGGAAATCGATAAGTTGTACTGCCGCCCCGCCGAAGTGGATTTGCTGATCGGCGACGCCTCGAAGGCGAAGAAACTCCTGGGATGGGAGCCGAAGACGCGATTCAAAGACCTGGTGAAGTTGATGGTGGACGCGGACATAAAAATGCTGGAGGACCAGCTCTCCGGCAGGGTTGCCAAGGTGGATGTCGGACAACACTGAATCCTGGCCGGGGAGAACGCGGCAACGGCTATGAATTTCTGGCAAGAACAACGGGTCGTCGTCACCGGTGGCGGAGGGTTCCTCGGCTCGTTCGTGGTGGAGAGGCTCAAGGCGCGGGGTTGCCACAACCTCTTCGTGCCGCGAAGTCGCGACTGCGATTTGCGGGACCGCAACGCCATCAGCCGCCTGTTCAAGGACGCGCGGCCAACCATGGTTCTGCACCTCGCGGCCGTCGTTGGCGGCATCGGCGCCAACCGCGACCACCCCGGGAAGTTTTTCTACGAAAACGCCATCATGGGCATCGAATTGATTGAGCAGTGCCGGCAGTTTCGAATCCCCAAGCTTGTGGTCGTGGGGACCATTTGCGCGTATCCCAAGTTCACGCCTGTGCCGTTTACAGAAGAGGACCTGTGGATTGGCTATCCCGAAGAAACCAACGCCCCCTACGGCATCGCCAAAAAGGCGTTGCTGGTGCAATGCCAGGCGTACCGCCAGGAGTATGGCCTGAACGCCGCGTTTCTGTTGCCCGTCAATCTCTACGGGCCGCGCGATAATTTCGACCCGCAATCCTCGCACGTGATTCCCGCGCTGATCAAGAAGTGCATCGATGCCCGTGAACGAGGTGACAAATTCATCGAATGTTGGGGCACCGGCAATCCCACCCGCGAGTTTCTCTACGTGGAGGATGCCGCGGAAGGCATCCTGCTCGCCGCCGAGCGCTACAACAAGGCCGACCCCGTCAACCTCGGAAGCGGACGGGAGATATCGATTCGCGACCTCGTCAACCTCATTGCCACGCTGACCCGGTTCTCGGGAGAGATCCGGTGGGATGTGAGCAAGCCCGACGGCCAGCCGCGCCGTTGTCTCGACGTTCAGAAAGCTGTCAGGGAGTTTGGGTTCCGCGCCCACACGAACTTTGAGGACGGTCTTCGCGCCACGATCCAGTGGTACGAGGAGAATCTGCAAAAAGTTTGATTGCCTTGGAGCCCTGTTTCTGTTAGGCTTTGAGGGCAGTAAGTTCACGCTGAGTCCTGGGGGTGCATGGGTAAGTATTTGTTATTGTTTTTGGGCGGCTTCGCCGTTTCGTTTGCCCTGACGCCGGTGGTGCGGTGGCTGGCGATCCGAGTGAATGCCATGGATATTCCGAACGAACGGAAGGTCCATGATCGTCCCATCCCCCGGCTCGGCGGCGTCGCCATCTTCGTCGCCTTTACGTTGATGGTGTTTCTCGCGTTTTCTCCCTTTGCGCTGGTGACGAACCCGTTCTTCACGGTGGGAAAACACTGGTGGACGGGCTACCTTTCCGCCGCGTGCATCATCGTCGCCCTGGGGGTGTTCGACGACTTGCGGCCGCTCGGCGCCCGCGTGAAATTCCTGACACAGGCGCTGGCCGCTTGCTGCGCGATGTATTTTGGATACGTCATCGACAAGCTGGATATTCCATGGGTCGGATCCATTCACCTCGGCCTGTGGGGCGTGCCAGTCACCCTCGTGTGGATTGTCGGGCTGACCAACGCGTTCAATCTCATCGACGGGCTGGATGGCCTGGCCAACGGTGTCGCGCTTATTTCCTCGCTGACGTTGATGGGCATCGCGCTGCTCGGGCAGAATGTTGAACTGGCCCTGATGTGCTCGGCGTTGGCCGGTTGCCTGCTCGGATTCCTGCCTTACAATTTCCATCCGGCCTCGATCTTCCTCGGTGACTCGGGCAGTTTGTTTTTGGGGTTCACGTTGGCGGTACTCAGCATCACCACCTCACACAAGAGTACCGTCGCCGTGTCGGTTTTGATCCCGATGATGGCGTTCGGGTTGCCAATTATGGACGCGCTCCTGGCCATGATCCGACGGTTCCTGCGCGCGATGCACGTGTGGGAAACCACGGGCCAGGGAACCTACCGCGTGTTCTTCCTGGGTGGAAAAGCCATGTTTGAGGCTGACCGCGATCACATCCACCATCGGCTGATGCGCCTGGGCATTTACCACCGCAACGCCGTCATGTTCCTGTACGCCATTTGCGCGGCGATGAGCGTCGCGGCGCTGTTTGCGGCGTCGTATCGCAATGTCAATACCGGGGTGGTTCTGGCCGCGATCGGCGTCGCCGTTGTGGTCGGCATCCGCAAATTGCGCTATGAAGAACTGCAATTCCTCCGCAACGGGTCGCTGGTTCCGCTTTCCCGCTTCCCCGTGCTGGGATACGAATCGTTCCAGATCCCCATTGACCTGGTGATGGTGTCGCTGGCGTATTACGTGACGTACTGGCTGCGCTACGAGGGCGTGTTCGAAGGCGAAGCGAAAGCCACGTTCATTGCCACGCTGCCGGCAGTGCTGCTGACGAAGGTCGTCATGTTTCATCTGACGGGTCTGTATCGCATTCGCTGGGGACAGGCCGGCGTTCCCGAAATGATGCGCGGCGTTCGTTCGATGGTCCTCGGCAGCGTTGCCGCCGCCGTCGTGCTGGCGTATATGGCCGTCGGCAGGATTAGCGTGGCGACTCTGATCATTGACTTCTATGTCATGAGCTCGTTTCTCCTCGGTTCCCGGTTCTCCGCGCGGTTGATTCATTACTACGCGCAATCCAATCCCGCCCACAAGAAACGGGTGCTCATTTACGGGACCGGACCAAGCGCCAGTCTGTTGATCTGCGAGCTTCTGGCCAACCAGCATCATTCTCTCGCGCCGATGGGGTTCATTGACGAGTCCCACGGAAAGAATCGCAAGATTCTGCACGGATATCCGGTTCTCGGATCGTTCATGGTTCTTCCCGAAGTCCTCCGCGAGGGCGGCATCGAAGAGTTGATCATCGCCACGCCCAAGCTCCCCCCTCAACGACTCGAACAGATCAAAGAGTTGTGCCGCCTC
>JBEKYJ010000206.1:0-6708 GCA_049511095.1 Verrucomicrobiia bacterium | reverse complement strand
CCTGCATGGCGCCAACGCTTTTCTCGTTGTGTTGCTCGTATGGCGCTGGACGGAGGTGTTCGGCGTCGCGTTGCTGGCGGGTGCGTGGTTCGGATGGCATCCCGTACAGGTTGAATCCGTCGCCTGGATTGCCGAACGCAAGAACGTCTTGGGGACATTCCTGTTCCTGCTGGCCTGGCTGGCGTATCTCAACGCCGGGGAATCGCAGCGCGGTGGGCGTTGGCGTTTGGCGGCGCTGGGCTTGTTCGTGTTGGCGGCGCTTACGCACGCGCTGGTCATCGTCATGCCGGGACTTTTGATCGCTTACGAAATGTCCGTGCGCGGCACCCGGTTCACCGAAGCGCTTCGGCGAACGTGGCTGTTTTTCGTGCCGGCTGCGTTCGCGGCGCTCCTGCGGGTGCTCGGACATGCGGAGTCCGGCCAATTGACGCCGCCGTTCCGGAGTGTAACCGAGGGGATCCTGACGATGACCAAGGTCGTCGGCGAATACCTCAACACGTTGTTCTGGCCAACTCAATTGAACAATCATTACGTCGTCACCACGGCGGACCGTCTGGCCACGAGCGGCGTGGTTGTCGCGGTGCTTTGGTTCGTCGCGTGGGCCGCCCTCCTGTGGCGCGGGCGAACGGTCTGTTGCTGGCCGGCTTTCGCCTGCGCCTGGTTTCTGATCTGCCTGGCGCCCGTCCTGCAACTTGTGCCCCACCCGACCTTGCGCGCCGACCGTTATCTGTACGTGTCCGCGATCGGAGTGTTCGTGCTCGTCGCGTTGCTGTTGAACCGCAACCGCACCGCGTTCCTGACGATTGGCCCGCTCTCCGCAGTCTGTCTGGCCGGGTTGACGCTGGCGCGCATTCCCGATTGGCATGACCCTAAGACGTTGTGGAGCGATTGTGTGAGGAAGAACCCGCGGTCCGCAATCGGGCATTACAGTCTCGCGGGCTGCGCCATCAACGAGCATGATTGGGCCACTGCCGAGTCGCAACTGCGGACGTCCATCGAGTTGAAACCCGATTTCGCCGAAGCCCAGGCCCGGCTCGGCGCGGTGTACCTGTTGGAAGGAAAGAACGCCGAGGCACGCGAACATCTCCAGCGCGCCCTCAGGCTGAAGCCGCACCTCTCTGAGGCGCAGCATAACCTGGCAATCCTTGAACAGCGCCGTGATTGACCGGTTTCCCCGCCCCGACGCGCCCGCGCGAAACTGGATCACCGGCTGCCGAAGAGGCGGTCACAAATCCGACGCGCGGCCTGAAGACCGTTTTCCCCGTGCGGCACAACGCCCAGCAATGGCGTGGCGCACAACTTGGGCACGGTCTGGATGTTCGTTTTCGCCGCCAAACCGCGTCTGCCGCCGACCGTGTCATTCAGGACGATGCCGCAAACGTTCAGTCCCATCGACCGCGCCTGACGGACCGTCAGCAAACTGTGATTGATCGTCCCCAAGCCGAGACGCGCCACCACCAGCAGCGGAAGCTCCATCTTCCGGGCCAAATCCGCCACGAAATAGTTGTCGCGGATCGGAACCAACAACCCGCCTGCGCCTTCGACAAGTACCACCGCGTACTCCGCCGCCAGTCGCCGATAGACGCGTAGAATCGGGCTGAGGTCGATAGGGTTTCGTTCGAGTTTCGCCGCCACGCTCGGCGCAAGTGGATGACGCAGGTACACCGGATTGATCGTGTCGAGCGGTTGCTCGTGATTCATGATGGCGGCATAGATTTCCGCGTCGCGTCGTCCGCCAGCGCCGCACGCGATGGGCTTGAACGCCGCCGCCCGCACACCGCGCCGCCGCAATTCCGAAAGAATGAGGGCGGTGACGTGCGTCTTCCCCACGCCCGTGTCCGTTCCCGTTATGAAAATCCCTGCGTTCATTTTCGTGTTCACAGCAACGAGACCGGATCGACGTCCACGACAATGCTGACGTCTTCCGGCGGCCTGAGGGACGCGAGCCCCTGGCTGAGTGATTCGATGACTTGCATGATGTGCTGCGTGCGCAGCATAATCTGAAAGCGGTACTGGTTCTGCACTTTTGCCAACGGCGCCGGCGTCGGTCCCGCCACGATGGCCTGCGCGCGCGGGATGCGTTTCTGCAATTCGCGTGTCAGCGCTTCTGCGGTAAAGCTCGCCTTCGTTTCGCTGCGGCTGCGCGTAGTGATGCAGATGAGTCGCGACACAGGCGGATACATCAGTTCCTCGCGAAACTCGATCTCCTGTTCATAGAAGCCGATGAAGTCGTGCTGCCGCGCGTATTGGATCGCTTCCTTGTGGGGCGTGAATGTTTGCACGACGACTTCGCCCTCGACATCGCCGCGGCCGGCGCGGCCCGCCACCTGCACCAGCAGTTGAAACGTCCGTTCGCCCGCGCGAAAATCGGGCAGGTGCAACGCCATGTCGGCATGGATGATGCCCACGAGCGTGACGTTCGGGAAATGCAATCCTTTGGCAATCATCTGCGTGCCGACGAGAATGTCGATCTTGCCCACGCGGAACGCGCCGAGGATTTCGCGGTAGAGCGTCTTGCGCGTCATCATGTCCGAATCCATCCGCTGCACGCGCGCCTTGGGGAACGTCTTTTGGATCGATGACTCGACTTTTTCCGTCCCCATGCCGGCGAACCGGAACGACGGGTCGCGACACTCGGGACAGTTCTTTGGCACGCTGCCGACATGTCCGCATAGGTGACACAGCAACTGCATGGCCTTGCGATGATACGTGAGCGATACGCTGCAGTTCGGGCAGTTCGCGACATATCCGCACTTCGGGCAGAACAGATGCGTCGAGTACCCGCGCCGGTTGAGAAACAGGATGACCTGTTCCTGCTTGTCGAGCCGGGCATGGATCGCGTCGCACAATTTGCGCGACAGGACGTGCCATCCCTTTTGCCGGATCACCTCCTGGCGCATGTCGATGATGCGCATGATCGGCATCTTGCGGTTGTCCACGCGCGTCGGCAGTGACGCGAGCGCGTACCGGTCACGGCGCGCATTGTAGTACGACTCGAGCGCGGGGGTGGCCGAGCCGAGCACGACGGCGGCGCGTTCGATCTTGGCGCGCATGATCGCCACGTCGCGCGCGTTGTAGCGGGGCGCTTCCTCCTGCTTGTAACTGGTCTCGTGTTCCTCGTCGATTACGATCAACCCCAGCGCCTGCACGGGCGCGAACACCGCCGAGCGCGCGCCGATGACGATGTGCGACTGGCCGTCACGTATCTTGTGCCACTGGTCGTGCCGCTCGCCCGCGCTGAGATTGCTGTGTAACACCGTGATCTGCTGGTTCTGGAACCGCGCCCGGAATCGCTCGACGGTTTGCGGCGTCAGCGAAATCTCCGGCACCAGCACGATCGAGTCCTTGCCCTGATGCAACGCGTGTTCGATGGCCTGCAGATAGATTTCCGTCTTGCCGCTGCCCGTCACGCCGTGGATGAGGACGGGTTTCTCGGGATTGTCGATGGCGGCGTTGCACAGTTCCAACGCCTGTTGCTGATCGGGCGTAAGGGTCAGCGGTGTCGAGGGAAGAAACACCTCGCCGCCGAACGGGTCGCGGTCGTCGATCTGATCACTAAGCACGACGAAACCTTTCGTCGCAAGGCGCTTCACCGTCGAATCGTCGGAGTCGGCAAGTCGCACGAGCTTCGATACGAACATGCCGTCGAACTCTTGCAGAATCTCGATCACGCGACGTGTTTTGGGGCGAAGCTTGGCGAGTTCTTCGGGCGAGATTTTGCCCCGTTTGACGTACTGGCGTTCCTTCCAACTGATCTTCGTTTTGCGCACGACCTCGGGCAGCGCGCATTTCACCGCCAATTCGACGGGACAACAGTAGTATTTGCCCATCCAGCGGGTGAGTTCGAGAATCTTGTCGCCGAGCAACGGCTTCTTGCCGATGACCTCCCCGATTTCTTTCAAATGTGGATACGTCGAGCTGTCCGCCAACCCGACCACGTACCCCTTCGCCGTCCTCTTCCCAAACGGCACCGCCACCCGCGATCCGAGTTGCACCGTCCCCGCCAACGCCGGCGGAATGCGATAGTCAAACTCCCGGTCCAACGCAAGATCGACTACGACTTTGGCAATAGAACTCGACACGGCGGAAGCATACTACAAGAGAGGGACAACTGTCAGCGTTGCGCAAGGGTTTCCCGAAAACCTCATTCCTGTGTTGCCCCGTTCTGCGCTATACTGCGACGGAATGTCACGGCGACGGAAAGCGAAAACACTGGAGCGGATTGGGAACTGGCTGGCCTTGGTGCTGGTGCTGGGGGCGATCGGGTCGGCGACGTTCGTGTATTGGCGCTGGCAGTACCGGGAGCAGCGGTTCAACAGGTTGATCGAGGAAATCGCGCCGAAGTATGGCGTCGACGAGTTTCTGGTGAAGGCGGTGATCCGCCGCGAGAGTAAGTTCGACCCGTTCGTGTCCGGCCGCCATGGCGAAATTGGATTGATGCAGGTGACCGATGGCGCGGGGAGGCAGTGGGCCCAGGCGGTGGGGCGTCGCGACTACGGCCGAGACTTGTTGTGGAATGAGCGGGTAAATATCGAAGCGGGCTCGTGGTACTTGGCGCGGGCGTTGAATCGCTGGCTGGACAAGGAGACAGAGGAACGGATTCCGTTTGCGCTGGCGGAATACAACGCGGGCTACGGCAACGTCTTACGCTGGCTGCCGCACGGCCCGCAAACCACCGCTGACGAGTTTGTGGAGGCGATTACGTTCCCGACTGTGCGCGACTACGTGACGGATGTGACGGAAAGCTACGAGTTCTACAAGGCGCGCGGTCACCTCTGAAAATTGGCGGGTGCCCGCAAACTAATGGTGCTGTCCTGGGTGAGGCCAGGTGAGGCTAGGAGAAGCGCAGCGACCATTGTGGTGTGTTCACGGGCACCCAACCCTTCTGTTAAGATTCGACAGGGTGCCCGTTTGTTTCGTTCAAAAAACGCTTTTTTCTGGGAGCCAGCAAATGTCTGGCGTAGCGGCCAGAAAAAAATTAATCAGCCCCGTAGTTTGGCGTCCTTGGCCCGCGATTCTTCAGCTAGGCGCGCCTTGAACTTCCGATACTTCGCCTGAAGTTTCCCATCGCCCGCCGCCAGGATCTGGACGGCGAGCAATCCCGCGTTGCGCGCCGCGCCAATCGCCACGCACGCCACCGGCACCCCCGAAGGCATCTGCACGATGGACAACAGCGAGTCCATCCCTTTCAACGATTTCGACTCGATCGGCACGCCAATCACCGGCAACGGCGTGTGCGCCGCCACCACTCCCGCCAGATGCGCCGCGCCGCCCGCGCCGGCGATGAGCACGCGCAGTCCCCGCGTGTGCGCCGTGCGCGCGTATTCGGCGACATCGTCGGGCGTGCGATGGGCCGACATCACGTGCGCCTCGGTGCCGACGCCGAATTCCGCGCACGCGTCGGCCGCCAGTTTCATGATCGGCCAATCCGAGTCGCTGCCCATGAGAATCCCCACCAACGCCTTATCCGACTTGCTCATCCGTTCCTTTCCTGCGATGGACCCACCGCCCCGCTCAGGCAGACAAAGACTTCAAAACGTTTTCGAGTTCAAGCCTTTTTTGCTCGTGCTGCTCATCGCTCGCGTCCGCGGGCACGCTCATCGGCGCGCCGATCCGCACCGTGGCCCGCGCGAACGGCAGCGGCACCATGAAACTGTCCCAACTGTTCACCGTGATCTTGCGCGACACATCGTAGGACACGGGAATGATCGGCGCCTGGGTGATCTGCGCGAGACTGATCACCCCGTCCTGGCAACAGTACTTGGGCCCGCGCGGGCCGTCGGGCGTGATGCCGGCATCGTAGCCATCGTTGACCAGGTTCGTCAATTCGCGCAACGCCTCCTTCCCCCGCCGGCTGCTCGAGCCGCGCACGCAAATCAGGTCAAACTTGCTCAGCACCCGCGCCAGTTTCTCGCCGTCCTTGCTGGCGCTGACCAACACCGCCACGCGATCCCGTTGCCGCGAATGCCAATGTTTGCGGAACAGATACGGCATCAGGAAGATCCGGTTGTGCCAGAATGCGAAGATACACGAGCGTTGCGGCGTGTGGGCCAGCAGGCCCGACGGATCCTCGATCCGCCAGCGCAACGTGCTGCCGATCAACGACACGAGTATGCGCAGCACCCAGCCTGTCATAAGAAACGACCGTCCAACGAGAACAGATTGCGAGAAGCACTGGAAGCTATCTCATAAATATTAGATGACGGCGGGCCGTGCCGGCCCGCCCCACCAAGACCGTGGTAGGGCGCGGTGGCCCCACCGCGCCGCAGGGGGTTTATGAGACCACTTCTAGAACCACAAAAAGACATATCCACCCCTTTCACCAAACAGGGAGAGTATGTAGCTGACCCAATATGCGCGTCAAGCCGACGGTGCCCAAGGTGGTACCCTAATCTGGAGGGCCACGTTTACCCCGAATCCTTTTCGGGGCTCTGCCGTGGCCGCATTAGGCGAATGGACGCGACGGCGCACTCCCCCCGAGCCGTAAACCAAGACACGACCGCGCCTCAAAGCGAGAGGCAGACCATAACCGCCAAGGCTCACTCTGGAAATGGTCCGGTTTCAGGGGGGCACGTCACGCACCACTGCCCCCTCCACGCTGGACGGCGTCTGATGGGGACAGCGGTGGGCACGACGGGAGCGTTCGGCTAGCGACGACGGTTGGCCCGGTTGGTAGCGACGCAGCCACGTGCGCACGGTGTTGCGCGA
>JBEKYJ010000205.1:0-6793 GCA_049511095.1 Verrucomicrobiia bacterium | reverse complement strand
CGCTCGGTAGTCGCGTGGCTTTATCTCACCTTCTTCGGGTCGCTGATCGGGTTCAGCGCGTATGTGTGGCTGCTCAAGGCCACCACGATGGCGCGCGCTTCGACGTACGCGTATGTCAATCCCGTCGTTGCCTTATGTCTCGGTTGGGCGTTGGCGGGTGAACAAATCACCACGCGAAGCCTGTTCGCCGCCACCGCCATCATCCTCGCCGTGGTGATCATCGTCACGCAATCAGCCGAGGCGCCGTCCGAGGTATGAGTCAGCGGCGACCCCTTTTGAGTTCCTCCTCCAGTTGTTTCTCAATTGCGGCGCGCACGGACGGATCAGCATTCCTGTATGACGTGCGCGCCCATACCAGGGCGTCGCGTTCTCCCAGCTTCGCAAGTGCTTCGAGAATGAAAGGGCGCGCCAGTGGCGACGCTTTCGAAAAGGCCCGGCGCAGCGGTGTGATGCTCGGCTTGCCCAAAGCCACGAGGGCATCTTCGGCGGCGTAACGCACATCCCACATTTCATCTCCCAGCGCGGCGATCAGCTTCGGAATCGCGCGTGTGTCGCCCATCCGGCCAAGCGCCTGGGCCGCCCGCAGTCGCACAAGCTCTTGGGGGCTGCCAAGTGCGGTCACTGCCGGCCCGAACGCTTCACGCGCACGCAGGTGACCCAATGTGTAAAACGCCATCGTCCGGGTTTTGGCGCGGTCAATCAGCGGCAGCACATGCGGAATCGCCGCGCGCGCCTTCTCGTCGAAGCGGGCCAGGAAGTAGCAACAAAGGCGGGCGATCTCGTCGTTTCTCGCCGTGTCGATCCCCTTGATCAGTGCCGACACGGCGTTCGTGCCGAGATGGTCGATCAAATCCTCCGCTTTCACCCGTACAAGAACCTCCGGACTGTCCAATCGCGTGAGCAAATACGGCAGCGCTTCGGCGGCACGGTTCCTCAACTCCTCGGACGCTGTCGCCGCGTCGGGTCTGTCGCTGATTGCGCGGCGCAACAAGCGTTCGATGGGTTGATGCGGATCGACGGGTTCGATGGTGTAAAGGCGCTTCTGTGGCGCGTTGTACGTGTTGATGAATGATACTGTACCAGGAAGTGACGCGGCCACGCTCTTTGTCCCCGCTTCGCAGTCCAGCCCCACGCCGTACAGCGGCTTGAGCCAGACGGCGTTGTTCGTTTGTCCCTGCGAGTACTTGTCTTCGCCGCCGAGGTCGAGCATCAGCGCCACCGAACCGTATTCGCGCTTGTCACCATCGTGGCCGGCGGCTTGCGATTGTTTGGGGTCCGTGCCCGTGTAAGTGTCATCGCCTGACCGATCCAACAACATCGCGAACGAATTGTTGAGCGCCGAGCCTTGCGCGGTGGTGTCGCCCGAATACTTGTCGTCACCTGCACGATCGATCAGGATCCCGACCGCGTAATCGTGAGCCGCACCCTGACAAATATGCCCGGCGGTGTAGGTGTCGTTGCCGCTCCAGTCAATCAGTGCGCCGCTGCTGAGATGGATGCCCGCACCCTGGCAGTATTGATATGCGTCGTAGGTATCGTTTCCTTCCGCATCCAGCAACAGCCCGACCGAATACCAGTAGCTGGCGCCTTGACCGTACACGTCCGCGACATAGTGGTCATTGCCCTTCAAATCGCACAGGATGCCGATCCCGCCACCGGCGAACGGTCGCATCCCGTATCCAAAACCTTGCGACAGCGAGAAATAGTGGTTCGGCAGCCAGCCGCACGGATATTTCCCGCCCGAGACGTATGAGTCGTTGCCGTCTTCGTCGAGCAACAGCCCGATTCCGCTGGTGCCGCCGAAACCCTGTGCCATCTGGGCTGCCTTGTACTTCGTATCGCCACCGCGCTGCCACAAGATACCAGCCCCGAACATTCCCGCCCCCTGGCAAAACGTGTCCGCTTCAAATGTCTGTTGCCCCTGCCCCGTCATCAGCAATCCGCAACCGAAAAACCCGGCGCCTTGCGACAGGTGCTTCGCTTGAAATGTGCTATTGCTGCCAAGCGCCGCGAGAATCCCGATGCCGAACACGCCCGAGCCTTGCGAGAAACTGCGCCCCGAAATGAACTGGTCGTTGCCGCTGAGATCAATCACAATGGAAATGGGCCGCCCCACCAATCCGTTCGCTCCGCCCGCGGAATTCAGGTACGTGTCATCACCGCCCGTGTCGATGATCAAGAACGCCTCGTTCGTGTAAACGTTGCGCCCTACCCCGCCGCAAATGATTTTGCCGAGCGGCGTGTCGGTTTCGATTTGGAACTCTTCGGTAAAGGTGTTGGTGCGCAGATCGGCAATCGCGGCATCGACCGCCCTGGCGAGTTCGTTGAACGCCAACAGAAGCGCAGGTCGATTGAGTTCGTCGCTGGCCGCCAGGATTGAGTTGGCGAGTTCATCGTCCTGCAATTCGAGTGCCTCCTTGCGCCGGGCCAGCGCGCGCGCTTGTTCGGACAAACCGTCCAATTCCGCGCTATCGAGCGACTCGACAGAGAACGCGGCGAATACGGCATCGTTCGGGTGCGGCAATAACGATGAAGCTGCGCCCGCCGCCCTGCAAAGCCATTGCACCGCGCGGGCGACCGCCGGCGGAAGTTGAGAAAGAAACCGCGTATCGAGCTCCACCGGCCGCGATAAGCGATCAATGTAGCTCACGGTCGGCACTTCGAGCTGTTCGCGGGCGAAACTGGCCAACGCTCCAAGCGAAGCTACTGCTTGCAGATTCGTTGTCACGAAGCGGCCGTACGCTGGCAACGTGAGCGGTTCCTGCAAGAACATGCGGGCTTTTTGCAGCACAAGTTCGGATTCCACGTTGGTTTTTGAAAAGGAGAGGTCGTGCGGCGTCATCTTGATGGCGCGCAACGCCAGCTCAATCCCGTGCTCGTCGACGGCATCGAGGGCCGGCGGGGTTTCACCACGAAGGAATGACGGGCACGAAGCAACAAGACAAAATGCGACGACAATTCGAATGGTGCGAATCACCCATCACGAATAGCGGATAGGCAACGCTGAGTCACGAAAATCTGTCGTCGGTCCACGGATCGGCGGTATTGGAGTAGCCGCGCACTTCCCAGAACCCGGGGTGGTCTTGCGGCAGAAAGATGATGTCTTTCACCCACTTCGCACCCTTCCACGCATAGACTTTCGAGACGACCACACGCACCGGACCGCCATGTTCGCGCTCCAGCGGCTGGCCCTCCCAATGATGAATGATCAGCGCGTCGTCGAGGGCGAGACCGAGCGGCAGGTTCGTCGAATAGCCATCGTAGCCGGTGAACAGAACGAACCGCGCCTCGGGCTTCGGCTTCACCAGATCGCAGATGGCCTTGAATTCGACGCCCGTCCAGTGGTTGTCGAACCGGCTCCAGGTTGTGACACAATGAAAATCGGCGACCTTCTCGACCTGTGGCAACGCCATGAAATCCGGCCACATGAGGAGTTTCGGTTGCTCGACGAGACCCTCGACGTTCAATGACCATTTATCCAGCGGGATTTCAGGCTGCATGCCGAGATCCAGCACCGGCCAATTCTTCACTTCGTGCTGGCCGGGCGGGAGGCGATTGCGCGCCGGCGCCGCGACGCGCGGTTTGCCGCGTCCCGCTTCCGCGATGCGCTCCTTGCCTTTGATGAGCCGTTCGTTGATCTCGTCCATGCCGAATTTACCGTACCCAAATCAGATGCCGGATGCCAGATTTGGATTCAGCAGACAGCGGTTCCAGCGGTTCGAGAAATCGCGGACGACGGTGGTTTCGTTCCTGTCGCGGCGTGACAATCGGCGCCACGCTAGACAGTAACAGATACCGGCTGGGTTTTCGTTGACTGCGCGAGGATTGCCTCCGCCTTGCGTTTCGCCTCTTCCATCTTCGGGTAGCGCACCTCGCGGTAGCCGCTGACTTCCTCGACGCAACGCAGCGCCTTGACGTAGCGGTCGTAGCCGGCGCGGTCCGCGTACTGGAAGTTTTTGACGATGTGGATGTACCAGTCACGGAACTCGCGTTCGCGTCGGTGCCATTGCGGCATGACGCGTCGCAGCCAGCGCAGATGCTTCAGCAAATTGAGCTGCCATTTCTTCGGGCTGAACTTAAACCGGACGTCCCGGCCGAAGATGTTGAATTCGGGACGGTTCAGGTGGTGATAGATGATCTTGTCGCCACGTTTCTCGTCTACATGGTAGCGATGATGGTCGCGGCGCGTCTTTTCTTCGCTCGTCAGCAAGTGAGCCACATACACCTCGTCCTTGATGACCATCGCCTTGTGCAGGTTCCAAATGACCGCCTTGGTTGCCGCGTAATCGAACTGGCCGCCATCCCTGGCGAATACCTTCTCAACCAGATCGAGGTAGAACCCCGCGTACGCACCGACCCCGCCGTACTCCAGCAGGTCGTACAGCCGCCAGACAAGGTCTTTCTTCGTCTGCTCGCCGAGGCGGATTGAGTTTTCGACGCGGCGAATCAGCGCTTCGAACTCGCGCGACCAATGTTTACCCGCGCGATGGTTGCGTTGCAGCACATCCTTACGCTCCGCAATAAATTGTTCGTAGGTTTCGCGCAACTCGTGTTTGTGGGCCAGCTCCGGCTCGAAGACGAGTTTGCGTCCCAAATGGAACGCCTTGATATTTTCGGCAGCGGCGGCGCCCATCGTCTCGCGCAAGCCCCACTCGACGTTTTCGAGCGATAGCGGCAACTGGCCCTTTTGGAAGGCGATACCGAGCAGGACAACGTTCGCATACAATTTTGTGCCGAAGAAATGTTCGGAGATACCGGCAACGTTCAGGCCGAAATACTCGTCCGGCTTCGTGTAACGGCGCAGCGTGTCTTCCAACTCCGCCACGCTGAAGTCGTCCTTGCCGAGCAACGTCAAGATCGTGGGCGTCTTATAGGCATTCACCACCGCCACGGTGTGCTCCGGACTGGCAATGCGCAGATTTCCCCGGGGCGACAGGCTGCGCACGGCCTCGAGCGGGTCGATCCCGAGCAACAAATCGGCCTGGCCGTACGGGATGATGTTGGACGTGTGGGTTGAACCCTTGGTGAAAGTGATCTGCGAGAATACGCTGCCGTTACGAATCGCCAACCCTTTTTTGTCGCAGAACAGCACATGGTAGCCTTGTTTGAATCCCGCGCGCACGATCGTCGCCGTGCTCACGCCGATGCCCTGCCCGCCCACGCCCGCCAGGTAGCAATGCCACACATCCTTGAAATCGGCAACCTGCGGCAATGGAATGTTGGTGAGATCAATCGAATCAATCGGCGCGGGTGGCTTCTGGGTGCGGATGATGGTGATTTCCTCGAACGACGGACAGGCGTAAATCTTCGTGCACGCCGTGTCGGCCACACACCATGATAAATCGGTCTGAATCTTCGCGCCAAACGGTGTCTCGGCAATCGTCAGTCCCGGGCAACCCGTCGCCACCGTGCATTCGAGGCAATACTCGCAGACGTCGGCGTTGATGTTCACGAAGTGTTTCTCGGGCAGGAAACCCTTCTCGCTAATGGTACGTCGCTCCTCGCGCGATTCGCGGCGATGGTAGGTGATCCCGCATTCCTTGTCGGCGACAATGACCTTCACGCCGTCTCGCAAAATGGTTTCCTCGAGCATTTTCTTCCACGACTCGCGGTACGCGGGATTGGCGCGCACCACGTGGACGCCCTGCCCCAACATCGCCTCGACGATGCCATCGATGTTCTGCTTGTAGGTGTGCTCACCGACAATATCCACGTCCATCGATGGGGTCGGCTGGTGGCCGGTCATGGCCGTGGTCGCGTTGTCGAGGATGATGTAGGCGATGTCCTGACCCTGTTTGAGGGCATTGGAGATACCCAGCATCCCACTATGGAAAAACGTCGAGTCGCCAATGAAGACAACCTGTTTGTTCGTAATGAACGGGTCGATGCCCGCTCCGGTACCCCCGCCCAAGCCCATGCCGCTATAGTTATGCATGAGGTCTTTGGTCGGCTCGAACATCAGCATCGTGTAACAACCCGTGTCGCCATGGAACACGAGGTCCACGGGGCCCCGCCGGTGCTGCTGCTTCATGTAGCGCGGATCGATGAACTGCTTCTTCATCTCAATCAACACGCTGGCACTGTCGCGGTGTGGACAACCGGGGCAGAACGTCGGGGTGCGCAGCGGAATGCGAATGTCAAACTTGTCCGTCTCGCGAATCAACTTCACCGCGCAATCGATGCGTTCCGGGTCAAGCGCCAGATTCGGGTCGTGGAAGAACCGTCCGAGCGGCGCGAGGCGCTCGATGAGGATGCTGGGATTAAGCCCGCGCGTGGCCGGGATGCCCGTCAACCCCACCGGAAACTCCTTGCCCCAAACGTTGGTGCGATTCGCGGTCATCGCATGCTGGTTGAGCTTGCCGACGATCTCCGCGATTTGCTCCTCCATGAACCCGCGGCGTTCTTCGATGACGAAGATGCTGCGCACCTGGTGCGTGAACTCTTCCACCAACTCGGGGTCGATCGGATAGCTGACGCCGAGTTTGAGGATCGGCACCTGGTCAGCCACGCCGAGTTCCGCCAGCGCATGCTCGAGGTAGCAGAACCCAAGACCCGAGGCCACGAAACCGATCTCGGCGCGCCAGCGCGGATTCTCGCGGGCGTTGACGATGCGGTTCACCCCGTGATGTCGCGCGCGCTCGAACAGCCGCGCGTACCGCCGCGGCATTCCCTCTTCCTTGATCCAGGTGCGCGGCGGCAACAGCACGGTGTTTTCCACATCAATTCGCGCCGTGTCGAGCGAGTACTTGTGGGTGGTGCTGACGTCGGGAAACTGGTTCGGCCGTACTTGGAC
>JBEKYJ010000204.1:0-6831 GCA_049511095.1 Verrucomicrobiia bacterium | reverse complement strand
CTAAACCCGTCGCTCAAATCGAACGCGTCAACAGAAGGCGATTTCAAAAGTCTCCGCAACGACCCGGATTTCAAAAAGCTGAGTGAGTAAACCCTTGGAACGCAACTCGGCGAATCGTCGGATCAAAGAACTGGACACCCCCCGCTACTTGCAAGGCGACGCCATACCGGTTTGACAGCATTTCCAGTTTGTTGACGAAGCCGTAATAGCGGACTTCAATGGCTTGGTCTGGACGAGTTGCACTGGTTTTGATTTTCCTGATCTGCATTTTGGCTCCTGAAAGTTAGAGCGCCCCGACAGCGGGCAGAATGAATTGGTATCGCTCCGAAGCATCCACGTATTTTTCCGGCGAGCGAGGCGCTCACATAATTGTTCGACGGCATCCAACCGAATCCCTGCCTTTGATCATAGGCGGGCGGCTTGGTCAAAAAGGCAAATCCAACCCCCGGGATGGGTTCTCAAAACCAAACTGTAGCAGTATACGCTTGTATCGCGTCGGCCAAACCACGAGACAAAAGGCCCGCTACCTGCTATATTTTTGGGCTCTTGAAATGAAACGCGATTTCTCGAAGCTCTCCGGGCAGTATTTTGACGTCCTAGTCGTCGGCGGCGGTATCTTTGGAGCCGGCGTCGCCCGCGACGCGGCGTTGCGCGGACTGCGCGTGGCGCTGGTGGAAAAATCGGATTTCGCCAGCGGCACGTCCAGCCGTTCCTCCAAACTGATCCACGGCGGTTTCCGCTACCTCCAGCAGCGCGATTTCCGGTTGGTTTTCGAATCGTGCCGCGAACGGCGCATTCTTCAACGAATTGCCCCGCACCTCGTCCGCCCGCTCCCGTTTCTGTTTCCCGTGTACCAGGGGGATGCGATCTCACTGACGAAATTGCGGCTCGGGATGACCCTGTATGACGCGATGGCGCGGTACCGCAACGTCGCGCGACACCGAACATTTTCGGCCGGGCGAACCCGAAAGGATGAGCCGACGCTTTCCGGCCAGGGCTTGCGGGGCGCCGTGAAGTTTTACGATTGCCAGGAAGACGACGCGCGTTTCTGCATCGACCATATCCTCCACGCCACGGAACTCGGCGCGGTGTGCCTCAACTACTGCACGCTCGACGGTTTTATCACGCGCGAGGATCGCATCGTGGCGGCCCGCGTGCGCGATGAAGTCGGCGCGTGCACATTCGAGATCGCCGCCCGCGTATTCGTCAATGCGGCGGGGCCATGGGTGGAACGGATCAGTGCGCTCACGCCGTATGACGCCGGCGCGGCGCGCATCAGTCCCACCAAGGGTGTCCATCTGGTCGTGCCGCGGCTTACGCAGCAACATGCCATCGTGTTTCAAGCCCGGCGCGACGGGCGCATCCTGTTCGTCATTCCATGGGGTGAGTATTCGCTGATTGGGACAACGGACACGGATTATGACGGCGATCCCGGCCAGGTCCACGCCGACCGCGCGGATGTGGAGTATCTGCTGGCCGAAGTGCGGACGCTGTTTCCCGAGGCGCCTCTCTCCGAATCAGACGTCGTCACGACCATCGCCGGCGTTCGTTCCCTGTTGGCTTCAAATGTTGCCTGGCCTTCTGCGCGCTCGCGCGAGCATCGCGTCGTGTGGCAGGGCCGCAACCTGTTGACCATCGTGGGGGGCAAGTACACGACGTACCGCGTCATCGCCCGGCAAACCGTAGACGCCACGTACCGTCTACGCAACGCGGTAGTGAAACCATGCCGCACCGCGGAGGTCCCGCTGCCGAACCACCGTCCGCCGCCCAGCGGTGAAACGTTATCCGATGCGCCGGAAGTTCATGCCAGCGATATCGCCCATGCCTGTCAGCATGAGATGGTCGTGACGCTAGGTGATGTCATGCGGCGGCGCACTTCCCTCGCCCTGAGCCGGTCGGGAGGACCGGAAACGGCCCTGCTGGTGGCGCGCGTGATGGCGCCGTTGATGAATTGGAGCGCCGAGGAAGAGCGCGCCCAGTTCAACCGTTACGTCGAAGAATGGAAACAAAGCCTCCCGTGACCAAGCGGCCTTTGATTATCGCGCATCGCGGGTTCAGCGGCCGTTACGTGGAGAACACGCTTGCGTCCGTGCGCGCCGCGCTCCAGCTCGGTGTCGACCTGGTGGAAATCGACGTGCAGGAGACCTACGATGGCGAACTGATCGTGTTCCATGATTACCGGCTGCGTCGAATCTGCGGCGTGCGTGGCCGCGTGCGCGACAAAACACTGGCCGAGATCCGGCGATTGAACCCGCAGGTGCCGACGCTGCGGCAAGTGTTGTGCGCCTGCCGGGGAAAAGCGCGGGTGCTGATCGAGATCAAGCGCGCCGATCCCCGCAAGGTCGCGGCGCTGATTGCCGGGCTGCGCATGGAACACGAGGTGATTGTCTTCTCACTGTCGATACCACGAATGAAGCGGTTCGCTTTGGCCAATCCACGGATTCCGTGTTTTGGGCTGGTGGCGCGTCATTTGGCGCTCGCGATGGCCCGGTTGAAATCCATGAAGAGCATCGAGGGACTCGGCCTGAGCCGCCGGCTGGTCACCTCGCCGCGCGTCGTGCGGCGCGTTCACCGACGCGGCTGGAAACTGTTCGTCTGGACGGTCAACCGCGAACGCGAGATGCGGAAGCTGGCGGGTTTGGGTGTGGATGGCCTCATCACGAATCATCCCGACCGCGCCAAATCTTGTCTTGCGCGGCCCTGACGTTCGGTTATCCTTTGCCCATGCTGCAGATCATCTTCAATTCCGTCAGCGCCAAGGAACTGGCCGCGCTGCCCCGCAAACTGCAGTTGGAGATCATCGACGGTTTCCAGCTTTTCCCGCACGACTTCGAGAAGGACGACGATAAATTCGGCCAGCTCACGCGCGGCGGGAGAAAGATCTACCGCTATCGCGTCAAGGATTACCGCATCTACTTCGAGCGGAACGGCGACATCATCAATGTCCGCTGCATCCTCAGCAAGAATTCGCTCAAGGACTTCTTCTTCCGCAGCAAACTCCCGATCTCCGAGGACCAACTTCTCCAGGACAACCCCAAGTTCTGGCAGTTGCTCGAATCCACCGGCGAGAGGGAGAAGCGGTTTTTGTCTTTGTAGTTCGGCGCGGTCAGGAGACCTGCGCCGAACAAGGTCTGCAAAGCATAGTAGAATATGGATTTGGTATCATACGCTGGTTTAGCTGGATTAGTAGGGTGCTCCATCTGGGCGATATTGGTCATTGCAGAACTGCCAAGAAGCCAATTCGCAATCATCAGGAAGAAGAAGGGCGATGCATTCATGCGCAAGGCTAAGGCCGCATGCGTCGTTGTCATAATTCTGTGTATTATCACGTTGGCAGATCAGTTCATTCACTGAGGGTGTACTCGACAACAAGATTTCACACCTTCAGCGCTGCCGTAAATCTTGGCACGGTTTCGAACAGGTCGCCGACGATGGGGACGACTTTGGGGCGGGCGCGGCGGCGGATCGATTCGATTTGCTCTTGGCTTGCGGAGGAGTAGCATTGGCAGCAGGGTTTGGTCGTTGATGCGTATTGCGCCGTTGCCGTACGTGCTTTGTACGACGGTTTTCAAATCGGTTCCGCGTAAACGCAACTACGCATATCAACAATTTTAGGCTGCATCACACGCTATGAAAATCGGAAGCTGGAACAAAATGCCAATTGGGGCACGATTTCTAACAGTTCTGTTGGGCATTCCGCTGGTCGCTGCTTTGCTGCGGGTCGGATTTGAGCATGGGTTTCACGGGTTGACTGCGAAGGTTTTGGCATTGGTTTCCCTTGGTGCGCTCGGGTTGTTTCTGCATTGGACGTTCACATCTTGCCCCGCCCCCGCGCCGATGAGCAAGGAGGAGAAGAAGCGAGAATGGCGCAAAGTTGATCTTGGCATTGCTCTCTTCTTGGCAGTGATGTTTCTGGTTGGTGGCGTGATGTTTATTACTTTAGCGGTTGTGCCCCCAGATGATTTGCCATCTGTCAGCCGATGGCTCATTCGGATTGCCTCATTTATTATTGCAGGAGTTTGCTTTCTTTTTTCTTTGATTTTTACTTTGCGGGTTCGTTTGCTCTTGACCGGTAAGAGGAGCTTTCCCATTAAGTTTTGGCAGTCAGATTCAGACAAATGACGCAGCCTAACACCGCGCTGGAGCCAACGGCCACCGCCCTTTTCAGTTTTCGGTTGAGCTATGAGATTTGAGACATCAAATTGCGGTCGAGAGCCAGCCGCCGGTGGCCGTGGCTCAGCTTTGGATCGTTAGGCGGAAGTTAGCCATGAACAACAAACCACGCCGAAGAAACAAGTTCGTTAGCGGAATAAGGCTTTGGATGCTGTGCATCTACTTTTCTGGTGCGGCAGTCGTGACGCTGATTTGTTACCGCGCCGGACTGGCATTGATACCAACGGTTACGATTTTTTCAGTCTTTGGTTTCTCTCTCACTGGATTTTATCTGTTGGAGCGTTGGACAGACGAAAGAAGAAAGACCAGAAATGAATCTGAACCTTCCGCCTAACAAGTCGCTGGAGCCAACCGCCGTTGGCGCTGTCAGTTCCGCTGTCGCGGTTCACGTCACGAGTCGGCGGTGGCTCAGCTTTCTACGCTAATGTCTGTGACTCTGGTTGGTCTGTCTCCACTGCCGAAGCGCTAGAAACCACGTATATTCACGCCTTCAACGCCGCCGTAAATCTTGGCACGGTTTCGAACAGGTCGCCGACGATGGGGACGACTTTGGGGCGGGCGCGGCGGCGGTTCAACGTCATCAACGGCGCGTCAGCGTCCTTGTTGAAGGCGATGATGGTTGCCCGTTCGCCGATGTAATCCACGTGTTGTGGCGCGCCGCTGACGCCGATGGAGATGATCAACTTCGGATTGACGCTGGTGCCCGTCTGGCCGATTTGCTGTTCGGAGCCGAGAAGTTTCAGTTCTTCCACCACCTTGCGGGTGCCGCCGAGCACGACGTTCTTCACGCCGATTTCTTCGAGGCGTTTCTTCAACGGCACGATCACCAGGTCGAAGTTCTCCTTGTTGCGGAGCGCGTACCCGACGTCGATGATGAACTCGGCATCGGCAATGGACTTCACGCCCGTCTCCTCATGCGCCGCACGGAGCGCGCGCGACATTTCATCGGCTTCGGGGTCGTACTCGAATTCCAGCGGAACCAGGAACGCCTGCTTATCGGTCTCCGTCTTCCACTCGGCACTTCCACCGGCCCCGGCGGCGACGGTCATCACGAGCGGGTTTTCGGCAACGTGGGCGATGGTCGCCACGCGCTGCACCTTTCCACCGAACGCCGGCTGGACGAGTTCCACTTGGCCGTTGCGCTGGGCGACTTCCACCACGTTATAGCGCGCCTGGATGCGTGGAAACGCCTGGGCAAACTGCGCGAGAAGTTCGTTGGCCCAACTACCCGCCATCAGCACGGTCGGCAACAGGTCTTTCCACACGGTTTGCAGGGCGGCGAGCAATGCCGCTGTCGATGGGTTGGCGAGATGCGGGCTGCTCACCAGATAAATCGAGCCGGCGTTCACGCGGGCCGCGACCGCCCGAGCGGACCGTTTATCGACATTCCCCAGCACCAGCACGTGGAACGGCAACGAGAGCGCGGCGGCGCAGGTGGCAGCGGTTTCGATTCCTTCGAGTTTGTCTGCCGTGGCGATATACACCGCGGACTCGCGACCCGGCAGGCTTTGCTTCTCCGTTGATTTCACCGAGCCGGTGAAAGTCCCGCCGTCCGAGGTGGAAGTTTCGACTCCCGCGATCTTCCGCACCAACGCCGCGACCGATTCGGGCGTGGTTTCGATCTTTTCCTCGATGGCCGGTTTTTGCGGAAGCTGGTAGCGCAACTCGAATCGCGGGCCCACCGCCAACTGTGCGGCGTCAATCACTTCCAGCGGTTTTTCCATTGCGTCAAAGCAATCGTCAATGGTGAAATCCGACCCGGTCCCGCGAGGTTCCACGGCCAGCACCACCGGCCCGTACGCCGTGATGGTCGCCTCTGGTTTCTGCAAATCGATCCGCGTTTTTTCGTCGCTGACGACGAATTCCTTCACTCCCGAGAAATGTGACAAGCCAAGGTTGCCGGCGAGCACCGCGGCCAGAATCGCATCCCCGCACAACACGAGGTCGCAGGGCAACTGTTTCTGCCCGGCGAGGTTGGCCGTCCATCGCGCCGCATCGTGTGGATTGTCGGGAAGTTCATCGGTGTTGATCAGCGCCGCATTGTCCGCGCCGAGCGCCAGCGCCCGCCGCAACAATTCGGCGGCGTAACGCGGAGCCACGGCAATGGCCGTCACCGCAACCTCCTTCGACGCGGCTTTGAGTTCCACGGCCCGTTCCAGAGCCGCGCGACTCGCCGGTTCAAAATCGAAATGCGTTTCCAACAGTTCGCCGTTCACGACACGCGGCCGCGGCGACAGAATCGGTGTGATGTTCAGCACGACCAGCACATGGAGCGGTTGCGTGACACGGTGCGCAGGCCGCAGTCGCTGTTCCTCTTGGCGGCCTTCCTGCGCCTGCAACGACAACTGCGCGACCCGAATGTCGGGCGGGTAGAGACCCTGCTTCAGCAGAGACAAGTCGCGTTCAAACTCTTCATCGAGATGCTGAATTTCACGCGAGGCATAATCAAAGTAATCGGCGCTCGCTTGTTCTGCGAAAACCAAGCGATTGTAATCCGGGTCGGACATTCTGGTGACGAGGTCGTCGCCTAGAGCAGCCTTATAATTCTGCCGGGTCCACAGAGCGCGCCATGCCGCCGAGTCCATCACCTTGATGTAGCCCGCGATGTCCACGAGCTTGAACATCGTCGGCTGGAAATTGGCGTTTTGCCACACTTGT
>JBEKYJ010000203.1:0-6836 GCA_049511095.1 Verrucomicrobiia bacterium | reverse complement strand
GCTTACTTCGACTTGTCGAGCACGTGGGAGATGCAGACCAAGCCAACGATTTTGCGTTGCTCATCGCGATACGGAATCTTGCTGGTCACCACCGGGATCTTCCGCCCCTTGCGGTCGGTCAGATGTTCCTGGCGATTGAGTACCGGCGTCCCGCCCGACAGCACCCCTTGGTCATCGGCGTGCAGGGGCGTCGCCAGTTCTTTGGGATAGAAATCGAACACCGTCTTGCCCACGATGCCGTCGAGGGTGCCGACGTCCATAAATGCCCGATGCGCCGTGTTGTCGAAGACGTACCGGCCTTTCGCGTCCTTGATGAACACGAAGTCGGGGAGATTATCGATCAGCGTGAGCAACATATTACGCTCCTTGGCCAGCGATGCCTCGGCTCGCTTGCGCTCGGTGATCTCCCGCGAGATGCCGAACGTGCCGACAATGTCGCCGTCCGCGTCTCGCAACGGCAGCTTGGACGTCGAGACCCATCGTTCCGTGCCATCGGCCAGGGGAGAACTCTCCTCCATGGCGATCAGCGGTTGGCCCGTCTGGATGATCTGCTGTTCGTCCGCAAACGCCTCTTCCGCGTGTTCCCTGGCGAAGAAATCAAAGTCCGTCTTGCCAATGGCTTCGGCCGGATCGCTCAGGCCAAACCGCTTCGCCTGGGCCCGGCTGGACCGCAGAAAGCGTCCCTTGGCGTCCTTGAAATAAATGCTGTCCGGCACGTTGTCCAGCAGCGTCCGCAACAGGAACTGCTCATGCGCCAGTTCCTTGGTGCGCGCCGCCACCCGCTGCTCGAGTTCGTCGTTCGCGCGGCGCAACACCAGCGCTTCGCCGCCGTACCACGCCCCCACCAACGCCAGCAGCGCCACGACCGCCAATCCCACCAGATTCCTGTTCAACTGGCGGGTCGCCCCGGCAAAGGCAATCTCGGTGGGCATGCTGGCCGCCACGTAGAGATCGACCCCCGCCCGCCTCCCGCCGATTGGGTAAAAGGCGTAAATGTGCTCGACGCCCGCGGAATCGAACGCCTGATCCGATCCTCGGGAGCGCTGCGCCGAAGCCTCTTTGATCTGGGCCGCCTCACGAGAACTGCGCCCGACGCGATCCTCCCGACCACCCGTCTGGCCGAGGACGACCCCATTGCGGTCCACCACGGCCAGCTCCGCACCCTGAAATGGCGAGCTTGCACCCAACTGCCGGATCAAATAGGCGAATTCCAGCGAAGCGAACAGCACGCCCCGCACCTGATTATCGGGACCGACAACCGGATACCCCATGGTCAGCGACGGATTGGTGTCAGTGCGGCTCCCCTTGTATTCATATCCCCCCACGGCGAATTCGCGTGTCCCCAAGGCCTGCCGAAGCCAAAGACTGTCAGTCGCCGACACTGGCTCCTTCAGCGGCAGCGCGGTACACAGAACGCTGCCGTTGGGCGCCACCACGCCGAGGTTGGAGTAGAATCCATACTCTCCCAGCAGTTTCCCCAACGTCGCGCCGCAACGCGACGGATCGCCGCCCTGAACTTCGGGCAA
Source organism: Verrucomicrobiia bacterium (assembly GCA_049511095.1). GTDB lineage: Bacteria > Verrucomicrobiota > Verrucomicrobiia > Palsa-1439 > Palsa-1439 > Palsa-1439. Next base: position 5,310 of record JBEKYJ010000203.1, on the reverse strand, counting down.
CTGTGCCAGCGTCGTCAGCAATTGGCGCGCACCCTCGATGACCCGCGTGTTGTGCTCCGCCATCAAGCGCGCGAGGCTTTCCACATTGTCGCGGGCCAGCGCGATGGCGGCCGCCCGCTGTTCACGCGCGTTATAGTAGATCAACCCAAGGGACGGAATGACGGCCAGCAGCACCACCAAGCAGAGTCGGACACGCAGACTACCGAGCGAAAACTGGTTCATGGCAATCTCCTTATCACACGCTTCACCGCCCGTCGAACTGTCAAGTTTTATGCTAGCAACCCGCCCGTGAGAATGCAATCTTCTTGGCGACTGCACCCAATCAGCGCACGATGCGCGTACCGGTCTTGCCGGCGAGGGCGGCGGGAAGCACTTCGGGACTCGTGATGAGCGCCTCATGGCCCCCACTCTCGATGAATCGCACGCAGGCCTGGATTTTCGGCAGCATCGAGCCGGGTTTGAAGTGGCCCTCCGTGATGTACTGCTTGGCTTCGGCAACCGTCATGTGGTCGAGAGTCTTCTGGTTGGGCTTGCCGAAGTTGAGGCACACCTTTTCGACCGCCGTGGAAATCACCAGCATGTCCGCGGCGATTTCCTTCGCCAGTGCCGCGGACGCGTGGTCTTTGTCAATCACCGCCGCCGCACCGCGCAGATTTCCTTGCTCGTCCTCCACCACGGGAATCCCGCCGCCGCCGACGGCTACGACGACAAAGCCTTCGTCCACCAACTGTTTGATCACGTCGGCTTCAATGATTCGCACAGGCTTGGGCGACGCCACCACCCGTCGCCATCCGCGCCCCGCATCCTCAACCATCGTCCATTTCTCGATGCGCATGCGGTCCTCGGCCTCTTCCTTCTTGTAGAACTGGCCGATCGGCTTGCTTGGTTTCTGGAAGGCGGGGTCATTCTTGTCCACCAACGCTTGCGTCACGACGGTGGCGACGGATTGTTTCAGACCGCGCCTGTGAAATTCGTTGTGCATCGCCTGCTGAATCTGGTAGCCAATCGCCCCTTGCGTGTCGGCGCCAATCGAATCCAGCGGCACTTCATGCAGGATCCCGCGGGAATGTTCGCTGCGCAGCAGGATGAACCCCACTTGCGGCCCGTTCCCGTGGGTGATGACCACGCGGAAGCCGCGTTCGACGAGATCGGTGATGTGGCGCGCCGTTTCGACCACGGCGACATATTGGTCGGGCACGCTCATGTGATCTTCGTCTTTGATGAGGGAGTTCCCGCCGATCGCGATGACGATGGTTTTCGTAGTGGTTTTCATAGTTTGAGTTTGTGTGGCGGAAGAATATCCCTTGACACAAACTTTGCCTAGTGAATTCTGCGAACGCCCGCCGAAAAATGGTTGCAAGTCGGGCAATGTCCACTAGACTCCTCCGCTCGTAACTCGCGAGATTCAACGAAACGACCCGCAATGAGTTGGCGCGCAACCTTGATAACGCTTTTTTGCGTCATGGCGTCGGTCATGCTGGTGCCGAGCGGTTCGGCCCAGGATGATCGACAAGGCCCCCTGTTCGTCGTCACCGAGGAGAACGACCTCTTCTCCAATCCCTTTACCGCCGACCATACCGACCGCCATTACACCCACGGGTTGAAGTTCACCTACCTCGGCGGCGATGACGATCTGCCACAGTGGGCCGTCAACGCTAGCGATCATCTGCCGCTGCTCGGGATCGACAGCAGCGCGCAAAACCTCGGCTATGTCTTCGGCCAGAACATGTACACGCCGGAAAACTTGGAATCGGATGCGTTGATCAAGACCGATCGTCCGTACGCCGGCTGGCTGTATGGCGGTGTCTACCTCCAGCGGCGCGGAAAAACCGGCGCCGACGGCATACCCGTCCAGGAGGATTTTGAAGTCGATCTGGGCGTCACCGGTCGCCCCTCTTTGGCCGGAATCATCCAAACTGCATTTCATTCGGTAATGGACCGTACTAGAATCCCGAAAGGCTGGAACGATCAAGTGGCCACCGAGCCCGGGCTCCTGCTGAAGTACGCGCGCTTATGGCGTCTATCACTCAATCCAACCACCGCGCGCTACGTCGATCTGATCCCCCATGTCGGCGCCGACCTCGGCAACATCCAGATTTCCGGAAATATGGGCGCCACCGCTCGGCTCGGCGTGAATCTGCCTGACGACTTTGGTATGCAGATCATCGACTCACCCGCCTCGGCCGGTGGCGGCATCACATCCACGTCGCCGCCGTTCTCGTTCTACGCCTTCTGCGGCGCGGATGGGCGCGCCGTCGGCCACAACTTGTTCCTGGACGGCAGCACCTTCCGCAGCGGGCCGAGTGTCGAGCGCATCCCCTGGGTGGCGGACGTCAGTTGGGGCGTCGCCATGAGACTCTTCCGCCACCTCGAAGTGGGCTACACCAGGATCGTGCGCACGCACGAATTCATCGGCCAGCACAATCCTGACGTCTTCGGTTCGCTCGAAGCAAAAGCCATGTTCTGGTTCTGAGCCGAAGAGGCTTCCTCATTCTAAGCACCCTGTGGCCAAATACGTGGGAATCGACCCCGAATACCTTGCACAGTCCAGAATGTCAACCTCTTGTAGAGTAACACGTTACAAACCGAACCCCGTTTCTGTTAACATGTTATTCACAGAAACTGAGCCGATGTGCCCGGGCCATTGATCAAGCACGCCACGCAACCAACACCTTTATTGACTTGCAAGTGCACACCTCTTATGGTATAGTTCTGTCATATAGTTCGCGTGTGATATTGCGAGTGTAGCTCGTGCGGTTGAGGTATAGGTATGAAAAAAGCCGCGATGGGTCTCGTTGCCCTCGTTTTGTATGCCACCGTAGGCACTGCCCACGGACTCGCGTCGACTAATACCGGCAATTCGGTCACTTTTGCCGCCAAAGCTCCCGGTAATGCTCCTGGCAAAACACTCCAGGCGTCCGCAACGTTTGCCGTCTCCAATCTCGACCTCATTGTCACTTTGTCCAATCTGGGGACTTACGACCCGTCTATTCCCGCCGATATTCTCACTGCGGTCTTCTTTAAAATCAACGGGGACCCGGCATTAACGCCGGTTTCGGCGCAACTGGGACCCGATGCTTCAGTGATCGCTCATCGGTTGCCGCTGGGTTTTGATGGCGACGTTGGTGGCGAGTGGGCCTATGCAAACGACTTGGCGAACACGAAGAGGGACAAGAAAGCTGGAAATGTCTTTGAAGGCATCTCCAGCGCTAGCTTTAACTGGTTTAAGGCGAACGATCTTTTCCCGGGTCAGAAGCTTCGCGGAACCGGACATCCGGGCGGCGTAGACTTCGGCATCACCACCATCAACGACCTATACGGCAACGACTCCAAGGGTCTCAAAAACCAGGCCCTCATCCAGGCTGAGGTCATTTTCACGCTGGCGGATCTTCCGCAAGGGTTCGAATACACGGACATCGCAACGGAGATCTCCGACGTCAGTTTTCAGTACGGCACCAGCCACCTGAAGCAACCCGATATCCTCGGTTATGTTGAAGCAAACGGCCAGGTTCCCGAGCCCAGCACGATTTCGCTGGTGGCGCTGGGCCTGCTCGGAGCGCTGACACTGGCCCGTCGAAGAATGTCGCGGCGCTAGCCCCCCGTCTTCGTGCGGAATCCCGCCAGACGTCTCCTCTCGTTCCCCAGGCTCTTGCACCACGCGCAAAAAGACGATCCAGCCCCTTCCACAAAAACTGGTTCGCCAAGTCACTCATACGTCCGGTCGTTTTCGCTGGCACAACCGCATCACGAGGTACGCCACCACAATCACATTGAGCACCAGCACGCCGACACGGGTATAGGTCACGCGCCGGATCATTTCGTAGAGCTCGAGCGGGATGAAGGTCGCGGTGATGATTGCCGTCATGTACTTCGCCCAGGTTTTTTCCATCAGCAACCCGATGCCCTCCGTGAACATCAGCCCCGAGTAAAAAAACGCCACCACCGCCAGGTCGCGATGCCGCATGAGACCGAGCCGCAACAGCCATCGTTGGATGAACTTGCTGTGCATGTCCACCTGGAATACGTGCGCCCAGTGCGTGACGACCGCTGTCGTGTCCCTGCGCATCAGCGACAGCGCTCCCACGCCGATCAAAAACAACAATAATCCCTTCACCAGCTTGAGGATGGCGATCGCCAGGAACCCCATGTCGCGATGTTTTTCTGTGCCCATGCGGAACTGTTACTATCGCAATAGTTCTTGTGAACGTCCAGTCATCTGATTACGCTGGCCACCTTCATGGAACTGAGAATGACGAGCCGGCGAATTGTCTTGTCAGTTCTGGCGCTCGTGCTTGCCATCACTCTCTCGTATGCCCCCGCGTTCCGCAGCGGCTTTATTTGGGACGATGACGACCACCTGACGCAGAACCCGGCCGTCGCCGCGTCCGGCGGGCTGCGCCTGATTTGGTCGTCCCTGACGATTTCGCGATACTATCCGTTGACCCTGACCACATTCTGGGTCGAGCGGCATCTTTGGGGGCTGGCGCCGCTGCCCTATCACGCCGCCAACATCGCCCTGCACGCGCTCAATACCGTTCTGCTTTACGCGTTGCTGCGCAAACTGAACGTGCGCGGCGCCTGGCTGGCCGCTGCCTTGTGGGGCGTCCACCCCGTCAACGTCGAGTCGGTGGCTTGGGTGACGGAGTTGAAGAACACCCAATCCGGATTCTTCTTCCTGTCGTGCCTCCTGTGCTACCTGCAATATGAAGAGCGATATGAGTCGTGGGGGTGGTTCGCCGCCGCCAACGTGCTGTTCGCCGCCGCGTTGCTCAGCAAACCTTCCACCGTGTTTCTGCCGGCCGCCTTGCTCCTCTATGTCTGGTGGCAACGCGGACGCCTGCCCCGATCTGATCGGGGGTGGCAACGCGAGGATCTCTTCCGCGTCTCGCCCTTCGCCGGCATGGCCTGCCTGATGTCGATGCTCACCATCATCGAGCAACAACACCTCGTCCAGAAGGAAGGCACCGCCGATTGGTCGCTACGCTTCGCCGACCGCTTCGTGGTCGTGGGGCGGGCGCTATGGTTTTACGCCGGCAAACTGCTCTGTCCATGCAACCTCGCCTTCGTCTACCCGCGCTGGCTGATCGACGCGAACACCGTTACCGCCTGGTTGCCCTGGCTGGCCGTGATCGTCGTCGCCGTCGCGTGCTGGATGCTGCGCCGCCACCCGTGGGCGAAGGCGTTCGCGTTCGGCGCGGGCTGGTACGCGCTCGCGTTGTCGCCGGTCCTCGGTTTCGTGAACGTCTACTACTTCCGCTACTCGTTCGTAGCGGATCATTTCGCCTATCTCGCCGGCATGGGATTCATCGC
>JBEKYJ010000202.1:0-6851 GCA_049511095.1 Verrucomicrobiia bacterium | reverse complement strand
CCTCCTCCAGCCGCGGGACGTCCATGCGCCCCTGCTTCATGCTCGTGATTTGCGCGATGGCTCCGGTGATCTTGCTATTGAGCGGGTCGAGCTTCTGCAACGCCTGCAGCGTAGCCAGGGCTTCCTCGGGGTGGCCCAGTTCCATGTAGAGTTGCGCGAGCCGAAAGTTGGCTTCGGGACTCTCGGGGCAGAGTGCGAGGGATTGCTGGAAGGCGTAAATGGCCTCGGCGGCCATGCGACGGTACGCGTAGATCCCGCCGATGGCGGAGCGCAACTTGGAGAACGTCTTCTGCGCGTCAGGATCGCCACGGAATTGCGGGCGCGCCTTGAGTTCTTCGGTGAGCTTGTCCCAGTACGCCCGGTCGCGTGTGATGATTCCCGTCCAGAGTTGCGGGTCTTTCTCGGGTGCGGGCAACGGGTCGTGGTTGATCTTCATGATGATACCGGACGGCGTGAGGTACGGATACATCCAATCGATGACGTAACTTTCCTCGACATAGAACGCGTGCTTGTCACGGTTGTGGTCGAAAATCCACTTCGTGAGGATGCCGTTGATCCGCATCACACCCGCCACCCCGCGCACTTGCACGGCGCCGCCTTCGATCGTGACTTGCTCGTCGTCGCTGAGATGCTCTCCGTGCGCCTGGCGGCTCTGCACTTGGTTGACGTATTCCTGGAACGCCCGCTGCGTGTCCTGCTCGCTGGGTATCCAGATGGGCTCTTTCGGGTACATCGTGTCCCGATGAAGATTGTGCCAGCCCCAGCGGAACAGCACGCGCTCCCAGGGCAGGCGGCGTTCGAGTGTCTGCGGGTTGTTGGGATCCGGCCGGGAGTAATCGTAGTGGTCGCGGATGTAGGACATGTAGGTGCTGTCGGCGAGCGCGTTCTGGGTGATGATGTACACGTCCCGTCGGTCGAAGTTCGGGCCACCCTCGGGATCCAGATGCGGGTCACGGTAACGATCCTTCGGGACCACGCGGCTCTCGCAGAAGATCATATAGGTCGGCACGAAGCGGCCCGGATCGGTCCCGCCGTACAGGACGGCGTCCTTGTCCATGTCCGGATAGCCGCCGCCCGGCCGGAACATGCGGTATCCGAATTGGTAACCGAAATCGTGGTCGCGCTGGTTGCAGATCGGCAGGTTGCGATACAACGGGATCACCGGCAATGCCAGCAGCGCCGCGCACATCGCCCGCATGACCCCGCGCGGGAACCCGCGCCAGCGGCACAGCACCCACGCCGCCGTCAGCGCCATCCCGTAGCCGATCATCATCGCAATGAATCCGTGCGCGGGCGCGAAGAACTTGATGTTGATCTCCTGGTTCGCCTTGTCCACCCCGGGGTTGATGATCGTCAGCAGCCCAAAACTGGTCATCAGGATCGCCGCCCATACGAAGATCAACCACACCCGCGCCCGCTGGTTCAAATCCTTCCAGTTGCCGAACAACACCACCAGCGTCACAAACGCGAAGAGGATGATCGGCAGGCCCAGCAGAAAATCCTTGTCAGATCCAAGCGGCGGGCTGAATTGCTGCAACAACGCGCGTACGAACAGGCTGATCTGCGTGAAAAATGCCGCGCTAAACGGACTGGCCGCGTTGAGTCTCTCGTACTGGCCGCGGGTGATATGGTGCAAGAAACCCTGCTTGGTGAACGTAAAGCCCCAATTCATCGGCGGATTGGTCGACGACGCCACGGGCATGTAAAAATAGAAGGCCGCGCCCGCCAGAAACATCGCCGTGCAAATCAACGCGCGCCGCCGATTCAGCCAGCGGCGTTGCCCGAAGAAGAACATCAACGCCACCCCGACCGCCACCAGGATGATGGTCCGCCACGTGTACGAATGATCCAGCAAGGAATGATCTGGATTCGTTTCCAGCCACGCCCACAGCAGGAAACCGGCGCCCCCGCTGAAGCAGGCCGCCACCAACAGCTCCCAAAACGCCGACAGCGCCGGCATGATCACCAACGCCTGCACCGGCCGCCGCTCCCACACCGACAACACTCCCACCGCCAGCGCGCCAACCATGAACGGCCCCGCCATCACCAGGATCGTCTGGTGATTCGCAATGCCCAACGAGTACAGCAAAATGGTCGCGTACAGAAATCCATGCCGCTGCGGCCGCATCGTCCAGGCAAAAAACGTGCACGCCGTGATGATGAACATGAACACGTTCAGCACCCGCATCTCGGGTACGCAGGCCCAGAGCCACACCCCGCGGTTGAACGCAAACAGCAGCGCCGAGGTCATCCCGATTGTCAGGGCAATCCAATGCTTCATCGAATCTTCGAGATCCCGCGCCCAAGCCACCGAACGAAGCAACATGTTGATCGAGTGCGTCATCAACAACGTCAACACGCCGACCACCAGCGCGCCGGTCAGCACCGACATCAGGCAAATCCGATAGGCGGGATTACCGAACGGCACAAAATGCCGCCACACCCAGCCCAAAAATGCCCACAAGGGATACCCCGGCGGATGCGGCACGCCGAAATTAAACGCGCCGGTCACCAGTTCACCCGAGTCCTCCAGTGTCACCTCGGGCGACATGTAGTGGAGAAAGGCACACCCCGCGATGAGGAAGGTGATCGCCGCCGCGATCCAGTCCTCCGGCGTGAAGAAGCCGTGCAACTGTTGCGGCGGTTCCGGTGCCGCGGGTGGTTGCGGCACGGGCGCCACCGGCGCGGGGGTGCGAGTACTTGGACTTTTCGGCCTACGGTTCTTCTTGCCCATAATCAGTATCGCTCGTCAGTGTCGCAAATGAGGTGTTAGCGCCGGATTTGAATGTTTGTAAGTGTGGATGGCGAACGCAGCACCGCGACGGTGTTGGCGCCGATCGGGGAAACCGCCGCCAGTTGCGTCTCCAAAAAAGCCAGCGACGGCAAGAGCGCATTGACGGACACCATCGATGGCTCATCGAAGCCGGACGTCGGGCGCGGGGACCACGACAGCCTGTGCCACCCCACCATCAGCGCGAGGGACGCCGCGCCGGCCAGGGCCACTTGAAAGCCGGCGCGGTGAGCGAACTGCCAAAACGCCGACCTGTGTCCGGCCAGCGGACGTTCCATCTCGTGCAAGATCCCTTGCCGGGTCGTCACCGGTAGACGCGCCGCGCGAAGCGTGTTGAGTTGACGTTCCAATGTGTCGAATTGTGTGCTCATGGTGTGCCTGTTTTCGTGAGTTGTTCTCGCAATGCGGCAAGTGCCAACCGGTAACGGGAAGCCACTGTGTTCGGCGAATCGTCCATCACAGTGGCAATCTGCTGGAAAGTCAGTTCACCCCAGATTTTCAGCGTGAGAACCTCCCGTTGCTCGACCGGCAATTCGCGGATGGCCGCCTCCAGCTTGGCACGTTCCTCGGCCTGCTCCAGCGAGGACTCAAACAGCGGCGGCTGGTCATACCAGGCTTCCCCAGCAGCGGCCTCCCGCCGCCAACGTCGGGCCGCCTGCCGCTGGCGGTCGAGCACGGCATAGCGCACCGCCGCATAGCAAAGTGCCGGTAGATCGGGTTCGGTAACGCCATTGTTCGCATGTTTGCGCCAGATGCGAAGAAAAGCCTCCTGCACCACGTCGGCTGCATCCGCGTCATTGCGGCACAATTGTCGGGCGTATAGGAACAAACCATCTCCACATTGACGGAGCAGCCGATGCCACATCGTCGATTCTGTTGCGTTGTCGGTCACGCGGTTGACGTCTTGCCAGATGCTAATCGTCGCCGAAGGAGTCATTTGTCACCACAAACATAATTCGCAGTCAACTTACGGTCGGCTCCAGGCAGCGCATCGCCTGCAAGTTCTTGACGTACGCTTCGAGCCGCTCTTCTTCGTCCAGGATGTTGCGCACCCGCAGAATCGAACGCACCCGCACCATCAACTCGAGCGCGTGGACCGGTTTCGCAAGAAAATCATCGGCGCCCGCGATGATGCTTTCCTCCAGCGCCCGTTTCGCGTCCACCGCCGACACCATGATGATGCGGGTGTCGCGCGTGCGCGGGTCCGCCCGCAATTGTCGGCACACCTCGATGCCCGAAAGTTCCGGCATCATGATGTCGAGCAGGACCAGATGGGGCCGTCTCTCGCAGGCCAGCCGCAGTGCCTCCGCGCCATCTGCCGCCGTCAGCACCTCGTGACCGAGTTCGCTCAACAAGCTGGTCTCGTACTCTCGAATCGCTGCTTCGTCGTCGACGACCAAAATTCTTGCTCGGATCGAGGCTGCATTCATATCGTTCCTCGTAATTATCCTAATGTCGGAAATGCCGGATGCCTGTGAACACCATTGCCACATTGCGTTCGTCTGCCGCGGCGATCACGTCGGCATCGCGCACACTCCCGCCGGGTTGAATCACCGCGCTCGCCCCGGCTTCGGCCGCCGCAATCACGCCGTCGGGGAACGGGAAAAAGGCGTCGCTGGCCACGACGCTGCCCGCGAGGTCGAGCCCCGCCTCCCTGGCTTTCCAGGCCGCGATCTTGGACGAATCCACGCGACTCATTTGACCCGCGCCGATGCCCAGTGTTCGACTGGTATTGCCGTCCGCCCGCGCAAACACAATGGCGTTGGACTTCACGTGCTTGACCACGCGCCAGGCGAACAAGACCCCATGTCGCTCTTCCTGCGTCGGGTGGCGTTTCGTAACGATCTTCAGGTCCGCCGCCGAAACCAGCCGCGTATCACGCTCCTGCGCCAGCAGGCCACCCGTAACCGAACGGAATGCCAGGCCGGCTGCGGCTTGTCGCAAGTTCTTGATCAGGCGCAATTTCTTTTTCTTTTGCAGAATGGCGAGTGCCCCGGCTTCGAACTCAGGCGCCACGATCACCTCGCTGAAGATTTCTGCGATGGCCTGCGCCAGATCGGCATCCAGTCGGCGGTTGACGGCAATGATGCCCCCGAAGGGTGCCTGCCTGTCCGTCGCGTAGGCCCGGTGCCACGCGTCGAGCAGCGTCGCGGCGCTCCCCACCCCGCACGGATTGGTGTGTTTGATGATCGTGACGGTGGGCTCTTCGAACTCCGCCGCCAACTCGGCGGCCGCGGTGAGATCGAGAATGTTGTTGTAGGAAAGTTCCTTGCCGTGGACTTGCTGGAAGTGCTCGAAGAAACTTCCGTACAACGCCGCTTGCTGATGGGGATTCTCGCCGTAACGCAAGTCCTGCGCTTTCTTCAGCGAGAGATGCAGCGTCTCCGGCAACGGCCGCGCCGGCTCGCCTTTCGCTTTCATGCGCTCGGCGTGCAGATGGTGCGCGATGACGTCGTCGTAACGCGAAGTCGCCTCAAAAACCTTCACCGCCAGTTTCCAACGAAACATCTCGCACGTGCCGCCGTCGTGTTCCTTGATGTCCTGGAGCACCGCCGAATAATCCGCGGGATCGATGACCACCGTGACGCTGGCGTGGTTCTTCGCCGCGCTGCGCAACAGGCTCGGGCCGCCGATGTCGATGTTCTCGATGGCATCGACCAGCGACACGCCCGGGTTGGCAACCGTCTTCTCAAACGGATAAAGGTTCACCACGACCAGATCGATGGGCTTGATGCCGTGCCGGGCAGCCTGGGCTTCATGCTCGGCGTTGCCTCGAAGGTAAAGCAGCCCGCCATGCACCTTGGGGTGCAGCGTCTTCACGCGTCCGTCGAGCATCTCGGGGAAGCCGGTGAATTCGCTGACCTCCATGACCGGAATGCCGGCGTCCTTGAGCGAGCGGGCGGTGCCGCCCGTGGAAACCATCTCGACCCCAAGTGCGCGCAATTCCTTCGCGAAATCGACCAGCCCCGTCTTGTCCGAGACACTAATCAGTGCCCGTTGAATCTTGCCCATGTCCCGTCGAGGGTAACGGAGGCGTGCGCTCTCTTCAACCCATTTGTAGCCGCAATCCCAAGCACGGCAATTCCTTGGAAATGTCTGGTTATCCTGTCAAAGTTCCGCTACCGCAACAAGATGGGCGCCTACTTCATTCAAGCTTCAACTCCGGGGATTCCGCGCGGGTGAGTTTCCAGCCTGAGTCCGATTTGCGAAAATACAGCCGGAAACGATCGGCGCGGACTTCACTCTCGGACAGGCTGCCCTTGGCTTTGGCGATGACCTTCGCGATGAAGACGGCCTGCGCTTTCTCGTGGCCGGGATCGATGGTCACGGTCAGATCACTGACGTGAATGAACAACGCATCGTATTGCGAGCGAAACGAGCGAACCGCGCCGATCAACATGGATTTGTCTAGGCCCCAGTCGTCGCTGTAGTCGGCGGCTAGCGCATCCGACAGCCGCAACACGTCGCCCTTCTCCGTCGCGCTGACCATGACTGAAATCTGACGCCGGATGCGCGTTTCATCCGTCACAAACACCCGCTGCCAAACCTGCCACAGTACGAATCCAGCGATGGCCACGATCACGATCCGCAGGAGCCATTTCATCGTTTCCACCTCCAGTGTCCGAGCATTCGCGCCTGTACGAGTCGCGTCGCCACGAGTCCGTGCACGTACGCCTCGCGCTCGAAGTCGCGATTATCGCCGACCACGAACACCCTCCCGCCGAGTACCGCCGTCGGTTCCATTTGCCAATCAGGATTGACCGTCGTGTACGGCTCCGATAGTGGCGTGCCGTTGATGTGGAACACGCCGCGTTCGATGGAGGCGGTCTCGCCCGGCAACGCGATCACACGTTTCACGAAATACAGCGGCGGATCGTCTGCCGTGCGGAACACCACGACGTCGCCGCGCCGCGGTTGATAGTGATACACCCGCTGCATCAGGCAGAGGTCCCACGACTTCAACGTCGGCGACATGCTGTCCCCGACGACCACGGAAGGCGTGACGACAAACTTCACCACCAGGAACACGCCCGCACCGATGAGCAAAAGCCACAACAAC
>JBEKYJ010000201.1:0-7010 GCA_049511095.1 Verrucomicrobiia bacterium | reverse complement strand
TCAATTGCCACAGCAATTTCCTAGAGGAGATTGCGAAATTCCGTGCGGCGCGCCGGCTGTGGGCGCACATCATGCGCGACCGCTTCGGGGCGAAGAACGAACGATCGATGATGCTGCGGTTCCACACGCAGACGGCCGGTTCGACGCTCACGGCGCAACAGCCCGATAACAACGTGGTGCGCACGACAATTGAGGCGCTCGCCGCGGTGCTCGGCGGAACGCAGAGTCTGCACACGAACGCGAAGGACGAAGCCATCGCGTTGCCGACCGAGGAATCCGCGCTGCTCGCGCTGCGCACGCAGCAAATCATCGCCTACGAATCGGGCGTGACGGCGGAGCCCGATCCGCTGGGCGGCAGCCATTACGTCGAACGGCTTACCGACGAGCTGGACGCGAAAGCCCGCGAATATCTCAACAAGATCGACAACCTGGGCGGAATGCTCAAGGCCGTCGAGAGCGGTTATGTGTACAAGGAGATTTACGGCGCGGCGTACGAACACCAGAAAGCGGTCGAGCGCAAGGAGAAGATCATCGTCGGCGTAAACGAATTTGTCAGCGGCAAGAAGCTTGCACTGAAGATGCAGAAGACCGATCCGAAGATGGAGCCTCGTCGCCGCCGCGACCTGGCCGCGCTCCGCAAGAAGCGAAACCGCGTGACCGTTGACAAATGTCTCGCGACGCTGGGAAAAGCGGCCAAGAGTTCCGAGAACCTGATGCCGATCCTTGTCGATTCCGTTCGGAATTACGTCACGGTCGGGGAGATTTGCAACGTGCTGCGGGGAACGTTCGGCGAATATCGGGCGACGCATTCCATATGAAGCGACCCACCAAGGTGTTGATTGCGAAAGCCGGGCTGGATGGCCACGAACGGGGGGCGCTCGTGGTGGCGATGGGACTGCGCGACGCGGGGATGGAGGTTGTGTACACGGGGATTCGCAACACGCCGGAACAGATCGTGGCCGCGGCGGTGCAGGAGGACGTGGACGTGATCGGGCTGAGTTCGTTATCGGGCGGACACATGGCGCAATTCAGTCGCGTGATGAAATTGCTGAAAAAGGAAAAAATCAAAGGCGTGTTGGTATTCGCTGGCGGCATCATCCCCGACGAGGACGTGAAGAAACTGAAGAAGCTTGGGATCAAGGAAGTGTTCGGTCCGGGCAGTTCCATCGCCTCCATCGCGGAATTTGTGAAGAAGAGCGTGCGGTCGAAATGATAATGCAGGGCAAACAACTCACGAAATTAGTAACACGTTTGGAGAGCGGGGAGCGGTTGCCGGCGGAACTCTACGCGCGAACGGGCAGGGCGCGCATCGTGGGGATCACGGGCCCGCCCGGCGTGGGAAAGAGTTCGCTGATCGACCGGTTGATCGACGAGTTGCGTCGGCAGGGGAAGACAGTTGGCGTTGCGGTGATCGATCCGACCAGTCCGATTTCGGGTGGGGCGCTGCTGGGCGATCGGTTGCGGATGCAGCGTCACAGCGAGGATGAGGGGGTGTTCATTCGCAGCCTGGCGACGCGCCAGCACCATGGGGGGCTGACGGATTCGACGCCGCAGATCGTCCACGCGTTGGACGCGGCGGGTTTTGACGTCGTGATCGTGGAGACGGTGGGCACAGGGCAGGATGAAGTTGAGGTGGCGGAAGTAGCGGACACGGTGGTCGTGGTGCTGATGCCGGAGCTGGGCGACGAGATTCAGCGGGCGAAGTCAGGCTTGATGGAGATTGCGGATGTACTGGTGATTAACAAGGCGGATTTGTTTAGCGCGGGCGCGGCGCGCCGGGAGCCCCGATCTCAGAATCGGGGTGAACCTCGCTCTCCAAACAAAGGTGAGAAATGGGAGCGACCGACGATTCACACCTCGGCCAAGAGTGGCGAGGGGATCGCAACCCTTTGTGGAGCCCTGGACGCGCATCACGCATATCTTGTGTCTTCCCGTCAGTTGGCGCGGCGACGCGAACGGGCGGCGCGCGCCGAGGTGATTCGACTGTTGCAATCGCAGATGACGGCGTCTATACTTCGCGCGCTGGAAGCACCACAGTCGCAGACCATTCTGACCAACGTTGCGAAGAGAAAACTTGACCCATATGACGCGGTTGGAAAACTGTCGGTGAGAATTCTAGGGAGCAACAACAGGAGTTCCAAACATGTCGCCAGAAGCCCTCGCTAAAAAACCGAAATCCGCCGCCAAGCCCGCGACAGAGGCGCACCGCTACAAGAATTACATCAATGGGCAGTGGGTGGATTCGTCATCGGGCAAGTTTATTCCCAACATCAATCCGGCGAACACCGATGACATCCTCGGGCACGCGCCGCAGTCGACGCGCGAGGAAGCGAAGGCCGCGGTGGAAGTGGCGAAGGCGGCGTTCCCGGCGTGGCGCAACACGCCCGCGCCCGTGCGCGGTCGCATTCTGGCGAAAGCGGTGCAGTTGTGCCACGAGCGCAAAGAGGAAATCGCGCGGATGATGACGCGCGAGGAAGGCAAGACGCTCAGCGAATCGCGCGGCGAAGTTGTGAAGAGCATCAATCTGCTCGAGTATTACGCAGGCCAGTCGTTTCGCATCGAGGGACACACGTATCCCAGCGAGATGCCGAGCACGTTTGTGTACACCGTTCGCCAGCCGCTGGGCGTGGTGAGTTGCATCACCCCGTGGAATTTCCCGTTTTGCATTCCCGTGTGGAAGTCGGCTCCGGCGTTGGTGGCGGGCAACACGGTGGTATTCAAAGCTGCCAGCAACACACCCGGTTGTGCGGAATTGCTCGTGAAGATTTACGAAGACGCCGGGCTGCCGAAGGGCGTCATGAATTTGGTGTATGGGAGCGGCGGCGTGGTAGGCGATGAGTTTGTAAACAACCCAACGATTCGCGCCGTGTCGTTCACCGGGTCGTGCGAAGTCGGCGGCGAAGTCGCCAAACAGGCGGCCGGACACCTGGCGAAGGTCACCTGCGAAATGGGTGGCAAGAACCCGGTGGTGGTGATGGACGACGCCGACCTCGATCTGGCGGTGGAAGGCTGCGCGCAGGGGGCCTTCGGCTCGACGGGACAACGCTGCACGGCGACCAGCCGCGTGATTCTCCATCAGGCGATTGCCGACAGGTTTCTCGAAAAACTGGTCGAGCGCATGAAGAAGATCAAGGTTGGCGACGGGATGGAAGACGGGATCAACATGGGCCCGGCGGTCGACAAGGCGCAGTACGAGACCGATTTGCGTTACATCGAGATTGCGAAGAAGGAAGGTTGCAAGTGTTTGGTCGGCGGCGGAGCGTTGGCCGGGGGAAAACTCGCGAAGGGCTATTTCGTCGCGCCAACACTGTTCGACAACGTCAAACCCGGGCACACGCTCGCGCAGGAGGAAGTGTTTGGCCCGGTGCTGGCCGCCTTCCGCGTGAATGATTTCGACGAGGCGATGAACGTCGCCAACAACGTCCAGTTCGGGCTGACGTGCGCGATCTACACCGGCGACCCGAATCTGGCGATGAGGTTTATCGACCGGATCGAGGCGGGCATGGTGCACATCAACTCGCCGACGGTGGGCGGCGAGGCCCAACTGCCGTTCGGGGGGATGAAGTCCACGGGCTACGGCAACCGCGAGATGAGCGAGGAAGGCCTGGAATTCTTCACGGAATTGAAGACGGTGTTCTACGACTACACGGGCGTGAAGCGGCAGACGAACATCTACTAACGGGAGACGAGAACATGGCGCGCATGGTACGAGGCGGACTGATTCAGGCAACGAACCCCGAGCCGGGGACGTCGTCGGTAAAAAAGATCAAGCAGGCGATGATCGAGAAGCACGTGAAGCTGATTGAGCAGGCGGCCAAGAAGGGCGTGCAAGTACTGTGCATGCAGGAAATCTTCTACGGCCCGTATTTCTGCTGCGAGCAGGAGATCAAGTGGTATGAATCAACGGAGCGCGTGCCTGGCGGTCCGACGGTAACATTGATGCAGCGGCTCGCAAAGAAGCACGGTATGGTGATCATCGCCCCCGTGTACGAAGAAGAGGCCACGGGCACGTATTACAACACGGCGGCCGTCATTGACGCCGACGGCAAATTCCTCGGCAAGTATCGCAAGAGCCACATCCCGCACTGCAAACCGGGTTTCTGGGAAAAATTCTACTTCAAGCCCGGCAATCTCGGGTATCCGGTATTCGAGACGGCGGTCGGCAAGATCGGCGTCTATATTTGCTACGACCGTCACTTCCCCGAGGGCTGGCGGCTGCTCGGACTCAATGGCGCGGAGATTGTCTTCAACCCGAGCGCGACGACGGCGGGCCTGAGCGAGTATCTATGGAAATTGGAGCAACCCGCCGCGGCGGTCGCCAATGTCTTTTATGTGGGGGCGATCAATCGTGTCGGAACGGAGAAGCCGTGGAGTTTCGGGGAGTTTTACGGACAGAGTTATTTTGCCAATCCACGCGGCCAGATCATCGCGGAAGGTCCCCGCGACAAGGACGCGGTCATCGTGGCCGATCTCAATCTCGACATGATCCGCGAGGTGCGCAACGTCTGGCAGTTCTACCGCGACCGACGCCCCGAAACCTACAAGGAAATGTCCGAGTTGCTCCCGTAGTCAGATGAATTCCCCGGTCCACGAAGTCGAAGGCGTCCGCGTCACCAACGGCATTCACGAGGTCACCGACGACATCTCGCATTCGCCGTATTGGAATGCGGATATCGCGCCCACGACCGTCAAGGACCGCAAGTGGGGATTGAAGGACATCGCGGCGTTGTGGATTTCGATGTCGGCGTGCATCCCGACGTACATGCTGGCCTCGTCGCTCATCTCCGAGGGCATGAACTGGTATCAGGCGGTGCTGACGATCTTTCTCGGCAACGCCATCGTTCTCATCCCGATGATCCTCAATGCCCACGCGGGCACGAAATACGGCATTCCGTTTCCCGTCTATTGCCGGTCGGCGTTCGGCGTGCGCGGCGCGAATATACCCGCGCTCCTACGGGCGTTCGTGGCGTGCGGCTGGTTCGGCATCCAGACGTGGATCGGCGGATGGGCGATTTACAAAATCATCACGATCTACGTGCCGGCTTGGGACCAACTGCCGAACTGGGTTGCCGGCATCAACATCGCGCAGTTCGGTTGCTTCATGTTCTTTTGGGGCATCAACATGCTGGTCATCTACAAGGGCATCGAGTCGATCCGCATCCTGCTCGACATCAAAGCTCCGCTGCTGATCCTGCTCGGGCTGGCGCTGCTGGCGTGGGCGTATCGGGCGGCGGGCGGTTTCGGGCCGATGCTCTCGCAACCGTCGGCGTTCGTGCCCGGTGGTGCGAAAGCCGGGCTGTTCTGGGCCGTATTCTTCCCGTCGCTGACGGGCATGATCGGTTATTGGGCGACGTTGTCGCTCAACATCCCTGACTTCACCCGCTACTCGCGCACGCAACGCGATCAGGTCGTGGGGCAGATGATCGGGCTGCCGACGACGATGGCGCTGTACTCGTTCATCGGCGTGGCGGTGACCTCGGCCACGATTGTGATCTACGGCGGATTCCCCATTTGGGACCCGGTCGTGCTGATCACGAAATTCAAGAGTCCTCTCGTGCTCGCCGTTTCGCTGTTTGCGTTGTGCCTCGCGACACTGGCGACGAACCTCGCGGCCAACGTGGTCAGTCCCGCGAACGATTTCTCGAACCTCTGGCCCTCGAAGATCACCTTCCGCCTCGGCGGGTTGATTACCGGCATCATCGGGATACTGATCCAACCGTGGAAGCTGGTGGCTGATCCGAGCGGCTACATCTTTACGTGGCTGGTTGGGTATTCCGCGCTGCTGGGGCCGATTGGCGGGATTCTGATCTGCGATTACTTTGTCATCCGGCGCACCAAGCTGAATCCGATCGAGCTGTATTTGCGTGACGGGCGATATTTCTATGGCAACGGCTTCAATTTCGCCGCCATCGTGGCGTTGGTTCTCGGCATCGCGCCGAACGTGCCGGGCTTTCTCGGCACCATCAAGGTGATCAACCCGGCGTCGGTGGGAACATTTCTGATGAACTTGTACAGCTACGCCTGGTTCGTCGGCTTCTTCATTTCATTCATGGTGTACTGGGTCTTGATGGCCCTTGCACGCAAACCCGGTACAGAAAGGTAGATCTTATGCATATGAAAAAAGCGGATAAGTTGACACCCGACCAGATCGGGAAAATGCGCGACGAGTACATCCTGCCCAGCACGATGAAGTATTTCCCATTGAACATCGTGAAGGGCGAGATGCAATTTGTGTACGACGACAAAGGGCAGAAGTATCTCGACGCATTCTCGGCGGTCGTCACGATCAGCGTCGGCCATTGTCATCCCGAGGTGACGAATCCCGTGATCGAGCAGATGAAGAATCTGCAGCACATGACCACGCTCTATTATCACCCGAATCTCGTCCGGTACGCCGAGAAGCTCGCCAGCGTGATGCCTGACGGGCTGAAGGTCAGCTTCTTCACCAACAGCGGTTGCGAAGCGAACGAACTGGCCGCGTTATTGGCGAAGAATCACACCAAGCAGACCGAGTTCGTCGCCCTGCGTCACAGTTTTCACGGCCGAACGCTGATGGCGATGACCATGACCGGTCAGTCGAAGTGGCGGCACTCGTTGCCGTACGTGTTCGGCGTCACCCACATTTCGCCGGGCTACTGCTATCGGTGTCCATTCGGGCTGACGTATCCGTCGTGCAATGTCGCTTGCGCGCGCGAACTCGAAGACGTCATCAAGTACAACACGTCGGGCAAAGTCGCCGCGTTCATCGCGGAACCGATCCAGGGATTTGGCGGGGTGGTCGATCCGCCGAAGGAATATTTTGAGATCACCTACGACATCGTGAAGAAGTACGGCGGGGTGTTTATCTCCGATGAAGTGCAGACGGGATATGGCCGGACGGGCGACAAGTGGTGGGGGATCGAGCAATGGGGCGTGAAACCCGACATGATTACGATGGCCAAGGGCATGGGCAATGGTCTTCCGTTGGGGGGCGTGACCTGCACGAAGGAAATTGCCGAGTCGATGCGTGA
>JBEKYJ010000200.1:0-7121 GCA_049511095.1 Verrucomicrobiia bacterium | reverse complement strand
GTACTTGGAGGCCGAACCATTGGCGTTCAGGTCATCCACGATTTGCTGCTGGTCGACACGGAAGATGTCGTTCCGTGTCTGAACATGGTAGTAGTCGACGCTGACAGTCAACCCTTTGATGGCTTTGGGCGAGACCACGATTCCCGCGCCATAGTTCTCACCCTTCACGGCCTTGAGACCGTTGTTCGATAACCATTCGGTCGTCTCTTGCACACCCTGTGGAGCGTCCGGGAGGGAAATACCCGGCTCGCTCTGGAGCGACCCGCCGAACAATTCCCAGGTGGTCGGTGCCACAAAGCTCTGAGAGTAGCTGGCGCGGATCGTAACTTGCTCGTCGATCGGCTGCCAGCGGATGGCAACTTTCGGAACCGCGTCGTCACCGCCCGGGCTGAATGATTCGAAGCGCCCCGCCCCGATCACCTCGAGGCTATGGAAGCCCGGAATGTCGTTATCGGGCGACACCAACGGCACGTCGATTTCCGCGAAGAAATCATACGAGTCACGGACGCCGCTCGTTGGCTCGCTGGCGTTGAGTCCGGGCACTTTGCCAAGCCTGGTCAGACCATCATAGTCGATCGATAGCGAGGCGGATCGCACGTCGCCGCCGACCGCGATCCCGATCTTCCCGGCCGGAAGTTCCAGCGGCTTGCCCGTGATTACGCCACCAGCATCCCAGTCGATCGACTGGCCGCTCTGGAACAGCGTCGTCCGAATCGCGTCCAACGTCGCGGGGTCATTATGCCCGGCGTAGGAGAAGATATCGTACACGGGCACGTACGTGCCGCTGGCACCCACCAATTGGCTCAATCCCTGCGCGGCCAGCGTCGGGTCGGAATTCGGCCTAAGCGCGAGATCGAGCGCCGCGCCGTTGATGGCGTTTCTCGTGAACTGGATTTGGTCGTATTGGTTGTACGTGTAGGAGGCGTTATACGTATACCCCTGCTCGAACTCACCTTTCAGGCCGCCGACGAAGTGATAGTAATCGGTTTGCGAGTCGAACAACCGGTCTCCCGAGTCCTCGAACCGGGACCGGATTTTCGGCGCGAGGGGAGGCACTCCATTGGTGCCGGCATCCGGGCCAAGGGCTATGCCAAACGGGTTGTACGGGTTGTCGGCAGGGATGTTGATATTCGTCTCCTTGAGTCCCAGTCCGTAGACGGGAGAGGGCGCCAAAGACCCCAGGCTGTCCTGGTTCGCGTACAAGAATTCGCCAAACACTTGCGCCTGTTTGCCGATAAGGTCGTACGTGCCGCTGCCAAAGAAATTGCGGCGGTTCTGTTCCTGGATCGAGATCGGGTTAAACTGCGTCGTGTTAAGCAGGCCCTCAGGCGTCCCGGCGGGCGGAGTCTGCGAGTAGGGCGCGGTTCCGCCGAAAGCCGACACAGCGGCTGTGTTGTAGACCGCCACAGAAGTGAAGCTCTGTCCGCCGGGGACCACCGGCGGCGTGGTGTAGCCGGTCAAGTACCACTTCCCATCCGCATCCTCGACCTTACCCGGGAACGAGGGGCTCTCGTAGAAGGGGGCTGTGCCGTCGACCCCACGTTTATCGAGGGCGGCGATGCCGAGAGTCGCAATGCGGCGATCCTGGACGTACAGCGGGTTCGAATGGAACCACTGAGCGGCAACCATGAATTCACTGCGGTCGGTGACAAAACCGGACACGACGGATGCCCGCTCCTCGGTGTAATTGCCCTTGCCGGTGGCGGCCCCGTAGTAGCCATCGAGTTCCACATCCGTGAAGTCCTTCTTGGTGATGATATTCACGACACCACCGATGGCGTCGCTGCCATAGAGGGCGGATGATCCGTCCTTGAGCACCTCGATCCTTTCAATGGCTGCGAGCGGAATCGTATTCAGATCCACGAGCGCTCCGTTGCTAAACGAGCTGTTTCCGAGTCGGTGTCCATTGAGCAGAACGAGCGTGGGCAGATTGTGAATCGCCACGTTTGCCTCACCGAAACCGCCGTTGTCGAGGGTCTGGCCGACGTTGACGCTGCCAGAGAATGTCGGATCCAGCTTTTTGACCAACGCCAGGACGTCCTGCGCCCCGGACTCTTTGATTTCGTCAGCCGAGATGGTGCTCACCGGTGTCGGACCCACCGTTTCTGCCGTCGGTAACAACGAGCCGGTCACCACGACCGGCGTCAGTTTCTCAACACGAGGGCTCAAGGCCGCCACTTTCTTCTCTTCCGGTTGGGCCACAGGAGTCGGCTCGACGAGCGGGGTTGGGCGTTGTTCGATTCTTGGCTGCTCGGTCGCTGGTGGCGCAACGCTGACGGGGGGTGTCGTCACCGCTGGCTGCTCCGGATTCGACGCGGGCTGATTCGTTGGTGTTACGGCTGGCGGGCCCTCGTCGGCGACAGCAATGACATACGCGCCGAGGTAAATGGTAACAGATAAGACACACACCTGTAATAGAGAACGTCGGACGACAAACCGTCGACTAAGCACCCGTTCGTTCATAGCTCCTAGCCTCCTGATGAAGACGTCAATGATTGTACGCGGTGACGGTGCTTCTTAGCGAAAATCAGGTTTGCGTGTCAAGCATTTCTGGACGGATGTCAAGCGGCTGGGCGTGCTGCCTACTTCTGTTTCTTGGACTGAATCTGTTCGAGTTGTTTGGTCAATTCGTTGTATTTGGTCACGATGTCGTTGCGCTCCTTGATGCTCTCGTTGAGCCGGGCTACGAAGTCATCGCGTTGTGAGACGAGATCTTTCATGGTGTCGTTTTGGCGGCGGATACTCTCATTGGCCTGTTTCATCTGGCCTTGGAGCACAACGACTGCGTTCGAATACTGGTCGACAACGATGTTGAGACGGCTGTTGTCCTGTTGCAGGCCAACAATGGTGACGGTGTTGCTGTTGATCGTGTCTCTCAAATCACTGAGGCGCGCGTCCATCTGCGCGATCTGATGATCCATGTTGTTGATGGTGTTGGTGTAGCCCTGAATCGCAGTGGATTCGTCGTAATTGACTTGCGCCAACGCGGTCATCGCCTTGCGTTGGAGCACCTGGCCGTACCATTGCCACGTGCACAGAGCGCACAGGCACAGTGCGAGGGACATTAACAACGTCTGGAGAGGATTTTTCATCTTGGTCCTAGCGCGTGGTTTCTGCGAGTTTGACGGAGAACGCAACCTTTTGGATGCCGGCTCGGCGGACGAGGTCGAGCACGTAGATCATAGACGCGTGAGTTGCTTCTTTCTGCCCTTGGATATAAACGGGGAAATGGGGATTGGCTTCGGCGCGCCGTTTCAACAGTTTGAACAAATCGGGAAATGCAATCTGCTTCCCGTCGACCCACGTCTGGCCGAACCGGTCAACAGTCAACGTGATCATGTCAGGTTTGGCGAGAGACTTGGCTTGCGTGGCCGTCGGCAGGCTGACCCGCAGGCTCATCAGGTGCTGCATCGTCAGGCTGACCATCATAAATGACGCCAGCAGAAAAAACATGATGTCAATCAGCGGGATGATCTCGATGCGCCCTCTCTTACGGGGAAGTGGGGAGTAGATTTTCATGGGCTCTGATCGTGAACCTATTTCCCGGACGCAGATCCAGGCGTTTGCGCGAGCGTCGCGATGAACGAGATCTTTTGAATGCCCGCCATGCGTACGAAGTTGAGTATCGCCACCATGTCGCCGTGGTGTGCGTCCGCCGCGCCTGCGATGTAAACCGTCACGAGCGGGTCTTGATGGAAGCGATTGGTCAATACCGTGTACAAGTCCGGTCGGCTGATCGGCTGCTTCCCGATCCACGCGTCGCCCGACTTGTCCACCGCGATGTGCACGAGGTCGGGAGGGAATTCCCTCTGCGCTTCCATGGCGGACGGAACGTCCACCTGGATATTTTCGATCTTCGTCATGTTCAGGCTGACCATGATGAATGACGCCAACAGGAAAAACATGATGTCGATCAGCGGAATGATCTCGATCCGCACGTGCTTGCGATGAAAGGGAGATGTGATACGCACGGTTCTTGCCTGCGCGCGGCGATTTCTC
Organism: Verrucomicrobiia bacterium; assembly: GCA_049511095.1. Taxonomy (GTDB): domain Bacteria; phylum Verrucomicrobiota; class Verrucomicrobiia; order Palsa-1439; family Palsa-1439; genus Palsa-1439. The sequence goes on along the minus strand of JBEKYJ010000200.1, from coordinate 3,122 downwards.
AGCCTGGCGTCCCGTTATTCTCCTGGCGCGACCGTCCTTTTAGCCGATTGAGCAGCACTTCCACACTCGAAGCGACCGTCTCCAATTCGTACTGCAACGCCGCCACTTTCCCGCCGAAATAATTCAACGGGATCAACGACAGGATGGCGATGCCCAAGCCGCAGGCGGTCGCGATGAGCGCCTCACCGATACCGCCGGTCACCTTGCTCACCGCCAACTCGGCGCCACCCAGCGATGTGAACGACCGCATGATCCCCGTCACCGTTCCCAGCAACCCCAGCAACGGCGCCAGTGTCACCAGCGTATCCATCACAGGCAGGAACCGCCCCGCCCGTCGCAACGCCGCGCCAGCGGCCGCCTGCATGGCCACCTGCAAAGACGTCTCATGGTCGTTGAGACCGTGATCCACCATTTGAATGACGGGGTCACGCGAGCCTTTGGACAGACGACCTGCGGCGCCGAGATCACCCCGCTGGAGTGTGTCCATCACTTTCATCAACGCCTCCGGGTCGCGCAGCCGCGTCTCGCACCACCACCAATACGTGCGTTCACCGACGACGGCAATCGCCACGACGGCGCAGACCAAAATCGGCCACATAATCGGGCCGCCCTTCAAAAAGAATGCTACGACAATATTCGCCATCATAGTTTTACCCCTTTAGCTCCAGTTCACTGCAGTTGAAAGATAATAGGCGATTCGAACATCCGCTTTCCCGTGGCCGGGCCAAAGAACCAATAGCGCTTCACCCAATCCGTAGCGACCCGATCCAACCGCCAATAGCCAGACGACTCCTTCACCGTTACGGAGGAGGGTTTCCCGGATTCATCCACCTCGATTAGCAATACCACCGTGCCCTGTTCCCTGTCCCTCAACGACTCATAGGGGTACACGGGCCGGGGTCGCCGGCCGCCGGCTCCCGTGGCGCCGATGAGTTCGATCTTGGCCGAACTCAGCGGCACCGCGCCCTGCATCGGATGAGCGGGCGGCGCTTGCGCCATGCTTTGAGGCACCAATAAGTTTCCGACCGTCGGCACCGAAAATGCCACCGCTGGCGAATCGATGGTCACGGCCACAACATCACTTGCGCTGGAATCGGGCGCCGTTTCTTCGGGGCCGGAGTTTGGCGCGACTTGCGGCACGGCGTTGACTGCGGGCTCGATGACCGTCGGAACAGCCTCTTCCGCCGTCAACTTCTTGTTGATCTCGGGCGGAGGAGTGTGGAGGCCGAGGATGCCAATCACCAAATACGCCAGGCAGATGGAGTTGATCCACGCCAGTCGATGGTTCGATTCCGCACGGTCAGGCTCCAGACAGAACCGCGCCAGATCGTCGCTGAACTCGTCGAGTTCGGAAGACGACCCATCGGTCACCCTGACAGCGGCACTCATGCTGACGCTCTGCAGTCTTTCCGAACCCCTGTTCGGTTCCCTGTTAGCGCGCTGTTGAAAAACGCCTGCAAGCGAAAAGTGGCCTCCGAGAACATTGGGCAATTTGAGCGGGTTCTTGCGATTTCATCACTTCTTCAACATCCTGTTTGGTTATACCGGTCGGTGACAGCGACCCATCAGAATTTGCATCAAATCCCAAAGTGACGCAAACGAGCATTTTCGATAACCGCGATTTCGCCAACACCCAAGGACAAAAAATCTCATGCACCGCTGCCGCTGGCTCCCCGCGACAAGCCTGCGGTCGAGCGTTCAGCATTTCAGATGCACTCCTACGGGTGAGAGAGAAAGCGCTTGGCCATTTCTCTGGCATTTGTCCGAAAATGGCAACCTAGCCTCATCGAACTCACTAACGTGAGCAAATAATCAAATTTCGCCTCCGGAATTGCAAGCATTTTTGCGGTCAATCTCTTGCGCCGTATGGCCCGCGCCGGCTCCACCCCGTGTGATCAAAAAACTCCTCCCCTGCTGGATTTCTCCGGGTAGCCTCGCGGCGAGGGATCTCCCCTGCCTTGGAAGCGAATGCTGGCCTACATCACCGGCAGGAGAAACGCCGAAACCCGAACACATACAGGGCATACGAGTATTTACATGGTACAGGGCCTGGCTTCACTGACATTGGTTCCGCCACCAACGCCTCCGCCCGCTACTACCGCGTGCGGCTGGTGCCGTAGGGCGAAATCTACGCGCACCAGGTCGATGAGGTTGTGCCGGTGGACGGGTCGTAGCCCAGCCAGGTGAGAAGACTACCAAGCGCTCAATTTGCGATTCACGTCGACACCACCTTCGGTCGTATTCGTGCGCTTACTTCTTCGAAGGTCGATCGTGCAGCAGAATGTTAATGACGAGGATTAAACCACCGCCGCCCGCGCCCATAAAACAGAGTATAGCAAGGCCGGGATATCCAAACAAACGGAACGTAGAATCTATCCGCATCAACAGGGCTGCGCCGACAATCAAGGCCGCCAGGATCAGCCCGACGGTGATTCGGTTGGCGACCTTTTGCATTCCCTCGATCAGGACCAGTTCGTCAATAGCATCCACTTTGACCTTCAGGTCATTACGCGCCACGACATCGAGGATTTGATTCACGCGGCCGGGCAAACGCATGAGCAGGTCTTTTAGTTCGAGTATGCCGCCGAACAGGTTGCCCGGTGACAGAGCCTTCCATAAGCGCTCCTGGAGCATTTTTGCGCCGTTGCGTCGAATAGAAGCGTTGGGATCAAACTGTGGATCCAGTGTCCGACCGACCAGATCGAGATTCAGCAACGTCTTGCCCAACATGGTCAATTCGGCCGGCACTCGCAAGCCACTCTCCCCCGATGCCTGGGTAATTTCCAAGACGACGCGGCCCACTTGCATCTGCTCCAGGGTCGCGGCCTGCTGTGCGTCCACCACAGCGGCAATTCGGTGGCGGAAGGAGATCTCCTGAAACTGCTCAGTGACCTCGCCAATCTTTATGGCGATGGTGGCGGCATCATCACTGCGGCCTTCACTCACGGAGAGAAGCAATTGTAATAGATTCTCCTGCAAGCGCGGGGCGATCTGCCCGATCATTCCCAGGTCCAGCAGGGCCACTCGGTGATCGTCGGTTATGAAGACGTTGCCGGGATGAGGATCGGCGTGAAAGAAACCGTCGACAAGGATTTGTTGCAGATAGGCCCGAAACAGCTCCT
>JBEKYJ010000199.1:0-7270 GCA_049511095.1 Verrucomicrobiia bacterium | reverse complement strand
AACTCGCGTACCGTCTACTGGCCAGCAACTCGATGCACTCTCCGATACGCCTTGTGGTGTGAGTGTGGCCTCGCCGGTGTTCCGCCAAGCGCCGCTCCAGATCGGTGGTCGAGCCGGTGTAATGGCGACCGTTCGACCCCGTAAGTATGTAGACCTACGCAGTCATCGATTTCAAATGTAGAATGGTGCCAGGGGGGAGAGTTGAACTCCCGACCAAGGGCTTATGAGTCCCCTGCTCTACCACTGAGCTACCCTGGCACTATTCAAATCGTCGATCATACCGCCCCGAATCCTTTCGGGGCTGGCGCGGAATGCGGCGTAAGATTAGCGAGGCCGCGGGAAATATCAATCGTCTTTTCCAACCACGATAATGCGCTCATGCTGAATGACAAACAGACGCGCGAAGTTGAACGGACTGCATTGACCCGCCAAGAAGCCGCTGCCGATCCGGTGCCGGCGTGGGAAAGCCTGTTGCGTGAAGAGGCGGCGACGCTGGGAGAGACGCTGTTTGAGGTGCGGGATCGTCAAGTCATGGAGGTGTTCTGATGGACGTGGAAACGGAGATTGTTGCCTACGGGGAAACGGCGGCATGGGTCGAAGCATGAGTCGAATGCGATCTGTGTGGAACCGCGTACGGCGGGCCAAGCGTGAACAAGGCGATTGTCGCGGTAGGACAGGCTAACGTTTGCGCCGATTGCCTGAACAAAGGCGAGAGCAAGGTTGAGAAAAAGAGAATGGGGAACCTCTGCTGAGGGGGTGGGCTGTCGAAGCCCACAACCCTAGGTGGGTGGGGTCCTTTTCTTGCTTTCCTTACGTACGTATCAGAGATCTAAGCCGGAACGATGCAGTTGATCCCGTGTTTTGAAGTAATTTCATTGGGTTAGGCTTGCAGAGTTCCAACTGCATGGCAGTTGGGTGGAGCGGTGAGTTTCGTTCAGGATCTGGCGCCACCAATGCCGCGCTTGCGCGCCGTGTACGGCCAGTCGTAGCGTCGGTTTGCCGCGCGCCCGACTCCAGACTGCCGCCCGCCCAAACAGCCGCCAGCGCAGCGTGTTCAGTTCGCACTTGGCCAATTGCCCCAACCGTCGTTGCAGCAGCACGCACAGGTTGTACGCCGCAATGGCCAGGTGATGCAGCGCCTCCGTTGCCCAGAAACTCTGGCAGCACAGCCGTTTGATCCCGAATTGCTGGCCCAACTCCCGAATCCGATTCTCGATCTCGGCCCGACCGTTGTAGCGCCGCCACACACCCAACGCCTCCACGCTCGGCGGCAGGTTGGTCACCAATGCCTGAACCCGATACCCCGGCACGTCCCACAAGGTCTTGCCCCCGGCCTGCGCTCGCTCGGCCACTCGTTGCCGCAGCACAATCAACCGTCGCCGCGGTCGCTCCAGCGCCACTTCTTGCACGGCCAGCCCGGCCACTTCGGTCGACTGCCACTGCGTGTCGTCATGGCGACACAGCGTCTGCACCTTCTGGGTCAGCCGCGCTACGAAGATGAAGTTCAATCCCAAGGCCTCGGTCGCGTCCTGCACCCCGGCCTCGCCGAAGCCCGCGTCGCCCCGCACCAGCCCGACGCGAATATGCGTCGGCAACGACGCCACGGTCTGGTGCAGAAACTCCGCCGCCCCGGTGACACACGCGGTGTTGCCAGGCCGCAGCCAGTAATTGGCGACCAGTTGGCTTTCGGCCAACGCCGCGATCAGCGGTCGGTGGCACGGCTTCAACCCGTGGCGCGTGTAGCCCACGGCCACGCCTTGCTGATGGCCGTCCTCGTGCAGCAACGCCCACGAATCCAAGTCCAGCGTGTACCCGTCGCGCCGTGATGGCAGGGCAAACACTGCCCGGGTGTGCAACCCACTCAAGGCCTGACAGGAGCGCTGCGTGAACGCCGCAAAGAAGCGGCTCAAGGTGGACTGACTCGGCACGGCTTCAATGCCCAGCACCTCGGCCACGGCGGGGTCGCTTTGCAGCCAGGCGACACGGGAGAGCTTATCAGCCCCGACCAGAATCCCCCCGAGGTAGCCCAACGCGATGTCGGCGGGCGTGAACGCATTGGGACTGGTGGGCGCGTGCGGCAGCAGGTGATCGAGTGGCTGACGGAAGTGTTGCTGCCTTAGAAAGTGAGTCCAGACAATCATCCCCCCATGAGCGGTGAGCCGCTGATCGGTGAACCCGATTCGGATGGACGGTGACCCGTGGTGAGTGTCAATCTGCAAGCGCACCGTTTGGTGCGCCTCTGGCTGAGGCGAGCGTGCGTGGTTTGTAGGCATACATCCCAGCCCACCAAACGGTGCTCACTCTTTCAAACTGCATCGTTCCGGCTAAGGTGAGCGCGCATGGGAAAAAGGAGATTGACTCCGCGAGCGAAAAGCAGAAACTGGGTGTGACTCAGAAAAAGGTATGCCCTCCTTTAAATTTCCAGGCGACGCGTTCTACTGGCAGCAAGACGGTGACCAGCGCAGCGCAGCGGTTAAGAAGAGCGCATTCGATCAATTCAACCCAAGCGTGCTGGGTTTGGGGGACATTAAGACTGAGTCGGTCGCGAGACCAGCGGTCGCAGCGCTTTTCGATCTCCAGGGATTTACGATCTTTTGTAGTCAGATCGAACCTCAACTGTCGGTTGCGATTTACCTGAGCGGATTTCTCAGCTGGATATTCTCGGCCATAAGAAAGGAAACGATATGTAAGGAGTACGCAGAAGGGGTCTCGGTTTGGCATAATCTCCCATTCTTTACCAAGTTTATGGGTGACGGTCTCTTAGTGCTTTGGGACACGACTGATATGTCGCAAGTGGGACAGCACAATTTGATATTGTCTTGCGACAACATTCTGGAGAGCTATGTGAAACAGTTATATCCTTCGATGCGACGGAAGGTAGTTGATGTGCCACCCGTACTTCGGTGTGGGATAGCAAAGGGTACGGTTTTTTCCGTTGGCAACGGGGAAGATTATGTCGGCTCGTGCATTAACATGGCTGCGCGCTTGCAGAAACTGGCGGCGTTACGAATCGCGTTTGCAAGGAGAGGATTCGATCCAGAAGAACGATGGAAGGAAACGAAGCACATGGAAAAATGGGTGCTAAAGAAGGTATCAATCGGTGGCATAGGTGAGCATGAACTGGTTTACGTGAAAAAGGCCGATTTCGAGGAACTTGAGCCCTCAGACAAGGCACAATTCCAGGAGCCATGAAGAGTGACAATATCCGTGAAGCTAGAATTATGAGTCCCCTGGCCCAGGAATCTGAAATCTCAAGGTTCGCAAACCGTCCAAAGCGGGGAGGCGGGCTGAACGGATCGGTGTGGTAGTTCTTGGCGGCGTAAGGCGCAGTTGGTCGTCATGCGGCAAGCGGAGTGTGGCGACGGAGTTGCCCATCCCGCGCAGACCAAGGCGATCCATCGGCGAATACTTTTCTCTGGTGGGGGAATGGAGTCCAGAGGAAAACTGGGGCGGCAGCCGCCCGAGTGTTCCTTCGTCGCGTTGGGGTCAGAAAAGTTGTCACTCCTCGGTCGAAAATGAGGCGATTCAGGTGAAGTGAGAAGAAGTGTTAAGGGCGCGAACTCTTTGATTCTACTGGCTTAGATGACAGAAGCGCATAAGAGATAAAACTAGACAAAAACGCCCTTGAGAATTATGAGTCCCCTGCTCTACCACTGAGCTACCCTGGCACGGACACCTGCAAGCACCGAATCGTCGGTCGGCTACTATGCTGTATCCCCGCGTGACGGCAAGCAGATTTCCAAGCTACTCTAAACGACGGCCACACCGGGCGCACTCGACACATGAGAACGAACGTGTCCGTCCTTTAATGCCCTGCTTGCTGTACATGTCCACCCCATCGGTTGGCAGTGGTTTCCACTGGTTACCACTTGGCACTCTTGAGGGAAAACGCCATCCTGTTGGACTGCAGCCTTTTACAATTTGCAGGAAACCCCACCAGCACGACGCAATGGCAGCCAACCACTTGGCATGCAGTTAGCTATCTAAAGTTCGGGGGCGAGCTTGGTGTTCGTCTAGCTAAGTTGAAGGGGCCCTGAACGGAAGAATACAGAGTCATAGGACTTTTGCGTACCAAGAATTCTTTTATGGATGAAACAATGATCTTGGAGAGACGTCTTTTCCCGTCCTCTATTCGCAATCATCTTACGCGTCATGCGGTACGCGCCTTCGCTCAGTCGCAGTTGGTTGTGCGTGCGGCTGGCAGCGTGGTGAATTTCTCTCGACATCCGTGGAGGCCTTTGCTTTACTGCCCTCGGAGAAGTGCGGGTCGCGTCCGCTCACTTTTCTTCGGTTTCAACCACTCGGGGGAGCATAGGGGCATCGTGAAGTCGAAATTCATTCTTGCGCTTGGCGGTCAATGGAGTCCGTTCGTTCTCGACGCGACTGCCGCGGAAGCGCAACTCACCAACAGTTGGATCAGCAATCTAGGCGGCTTCTGCACATGCCCTTTCGTCAACGAGAGCAATTGAACAGAAAAATCACAGGTAATCTTATGAAGAAGTCATTCGTCGCGTTCTTACTGACAGCCGGGCTGGTTCTGGTCACGGCCAAGTCCGCGTTCGCAACAGCCGCCGGCGATTACCGTAGCTTTCAGACCGGCCCTTGGAATACTGCGGGCACCTGGCAAATCTGGGATGGTGCGAATTGGGTCACGGCTAGCACTCCGCCTGCAGGTGGTGCCGGCACCAACATCACAATTCAAAGCACCCACCGGGTGACGAATAACGTGGCCGTCGCTCTCTCGGGCACACTCATTTCCCAGGGAACGTTGACCTTCTCCGGAGGATCGATCACCGTCGGGTCCGGCGGCTTGGTGCTGAACTCCGGGGCCGTCACCAACAGTTCCGTGAGCACTCTGATCTTTAATTCGGGTGGGAAATACCAGCACAATTTCACAACGACCGCCGGCACCATTCCGACCGCGACGTGGAACGCCGGCTCTACCTGCGAAATAATCGGCTACACCACTCTTGACAACAGTACGAACGGCACGCCCGTAATCGGCGGCCTCAATCAGTCATTTGCGAACTTCACGTGGAACTGTCTCAGCCAGTCAGGTACGATGACCGCCCAAGGAAGCCTGACCACGGTTAACGGCAATTTCACATTGGCCAGCAGTGGAACAGGCCAGCTAAGGCTCGGGAACAACGCGCTTGGCAACCTGGCCATCGGCGGGAGTTATTCTCAAACAAGCGGCAGTTTCCAGCTTACTGGCAACTCGAACCGCGTCGTGACAGTCGCGAGCAGCTTTTCCCTCAGCGGGGGCACGGTTGACATGACCGCGAGGGGCAATGCCACATTGAATGTGGCCGGTGATTTCATCCATACCGGCGGCACTCTCACCGAAAGCGGTACGTTGTCCCCCGTGGCGACCGTTGTCTTCAACGGCACTGGGATACAGAATTACACATCTGGCGGGACTGTTTCGGGCACGGTCAACTTCAACGTCAGCAACAACGCCACGCTGTTCATGGGCACAAACTTCCTCGGCAGCGGCAGCAGCGGCTCGTTCACCTTGTCCTCCGGCGGAACCTTGGGCATCGGCGATGCCTTGGGCATCACAACTTCAGGAGCGAGCGGCAACATTCGCGTGTCCGGTACCCGCACCTACAACACCGGCGCCAATTATATCTACAACGGCCCGGCCTCGCAGGTCACAAGCAACGGCTTGCCCGCGACCGTCAACAGCTTGACCGTCAGTAATACGGGAGGAATCGTCACGCTGGGCTCCAATGTGAGCGTCACCAGCAACTTGACCGTTTCCGCCGGCACGTTTGATTTGCGCAGCTTCACCGCGAACCGCGCCAGCAACGGCGGTACGGTAACGGTCGCCAACGGCGCGGCCTTAAAGATCGGCGGCACGAATACCTTCCCGACCAATTATGTCAACCGCGTCCTCGGACCGAGCAGCACCGTGGAGTACGAAGGGTCGGCCCAAAGTGTGTCAGCCTTGGCCTACGGCAATCTCGCCACGAGTGGAAGCGGGGTCAAGACGCTTCTAGCTGGCCCGACGACCCTTGCCGGAGATTTGAACATTGGTGCCGGTACCACCTTCGACGCCGTCACCAACAGTTTCAGCATCGCCGGGAATTTGACCAACAACGGCACCGCTTTCTCGTTTACTATCGGCCAGCAGACCGTTACCTTCAACGGTTCCAGCGCCCAGAATATCGCCGGCGCGTCTTCGATAACCTTCAACACGTTCGCCATTGGCAGCAACTCCGTGATCAATCTGGCCAACAACCATACCGCCCTCGAGTTCACGATTAATGGTCAGGACCAGAACGGCGGCACGTGGGGCTCGTCGGTCTCGGGTGCAACCAACATTGACGACACGAATTTCCAGGGAACCGGAACGTTGAACGTCACACCGCTGACGTTTAACATGGCCTTCCTGCAGGATGCGCCTGCCGTGACCAATGCTGGGGCGGTGTTCTCGCCGGCAGTGACGGTTCAGCTAACCAGCTCGGTTACCAACTTGGTCGGCAACAGGACAGTCACGCTGTCTCTTCTGGGCGGCGGCACCCTGAACGGGCCGCTATCGCAACTAACAGATGTCAATGGTTTGGCGACATTCACGAACTTGAGCATCAATGTGGCCGGAGCCAACTACGCCCTGATTGCAGCCATCTCCAATCCTTCCTTGTCTGTGACCGGCAACACCTTCACCGTGACTTCCGCCGCCGCCTCCAAACTCGTCTTCACCAGTGTGCCGGCCACCACGAACGTTGCCGGCTCGACACTGTCCAGCTTCACCGTGCAGATCACCGATCCATTCGGGAACTCTATTCCGACCAGCGACGTGCCGATTACGATGAGCTTGAGCAACGGCACCTTTGCCAGTGGCACCACCGCGACCAACACGGACTCGAATGGCTCGGCCACCTTCAGCGACCTGGTCATTACCAACGCCGGCAACAATACCCTGACCGCCTCGGCTCCGGGCCTGACTTCTGCCAACACTGCGTTGGTCATTCTCCCCACGGCGTACGCCATCACCTTCCAGCAAGATGCACCTTCCCCGGCCACCGCCGGCGTGACATTCGCACCCCCGGTTGCCGTCAGGATCGCCGACCAATACAACAACTTCCTCACGAATGCGCCGGTCACGCTGACGCTCCTGCCTACCAACCTCCTCGGCGTCTCAACAGTGCGCACGACCGCCGTCAACGGCGTGGCCTCGTTCACCAATTTGTTTATCAACGTCGCCGGCACGAACTACACCCTCGTCGCCAATTCCGTCAACTCCCTGTCGGTGACCGGCGCGACC
>JBEKYJ010000198.1:0-7275 GCA_049511095.1 Verrucomicrobiia bacterium | reverse complement strand
GTGTAGGTGACATTGGCGCTCGGATTTTCTGCCAAGATTTGGTTTCGGAATCCGACAGCAAGCCCGCCATCTTGAGATACGTTAAGAGTATCATCCAGATAATAGTTCGTGTTGGTGTACCCCGCCGCCTCGGCAGAGATGATGACGTTGTTGGTGTACATACTGGTCACTTTATCGACATAAGCCGTGCAATCGGCCAAGGTGGCCATGTTCAAGGCCGTCACGAGACAGGTTGTGCCCAAATAATTCGTTGACGCGTACGGGCAGGCCGAGCCCTCGTAATACGGCCCTGATGTATAGCCCGCCTCATACATGCAGCGGCTGATATGGTGCTGGACGGATGCGAGACCGCAGGAGCCAGCTGGAGAGCAAGTAATGGGACCATCACTCACCCGCGACGGCATACCGTACATGAGCACCACGTAGTGGATCGATTTGGTCTGGTTCGATTGGATGAAACTGATGATCGGGTTGATGATCTGGTTCGCCAGATTGTTCGATGTGATACTCTCAAACCCGTCCACGCCGAAGGTAGTGCAGGAGCAGGCCAGAACGTTCGCATTGGAGAAACCGGGGCGATGGTTGATGTAGTAATCCTTGCAGGCCGCACTATCAGGGAAATTCGTATTGGAATTATAGACCACCAGCACTTCATTCGAGACAACTACTGATGAGGTCGGCCCGTTCGTGTTCACCGTCACGGTCGCGCTGCCGGAGAATGTACCGTCCGAGCAAATTGCGTCAGACAAGGCTGTGATTGTGAAATTGGTGGTTGATGACGGGGTGACAGTGCGTCCTGAGGAACGTATGGTGTAATTCGTAATCAGGCCATCCGACCAAGTAACAGTCCATGGAGGTGCGCCGGTCAAGGTTACCTGAATGCTGGCTGAATGCCCCGGACAGACCGTTGTCGAACCGCTCACCGTTGCCGTAGGTGGGGGATGGACCGTCACCGATACGCAATTCGTGGACGCGCAGTTGCTCACGGTGGCGCTCACACAATAGCTGCCGGTCGCATTGGTGGTCGCGCTGGGGATTGCCGCAGGAAGGGAGTTGCGGCGTTTGCGCTGCCGGTGAATCTGCAGCGCGTCTCGTGCAGCCAGTGCTGCACTCGGCTCCGTCCGACTCGGCTCCGAGGACTCGGCTTCGCACGCTACACCGGAAAGGGCCCGCGGTTGCGGTATTCATCGCAGAATACCGCGTCTCGTCGGACTCGGCTTGCAAGCGCGGCCACGGAGCGGCGGGGGAAGGCAACGGCGGCGGAGCGGCTGGATACCCTCGTCGGACTCGGGCATCCAGCCCTACAAATACGGAGATTCCACTTATCGAAACTCGATATTTTTGCTGGACGCGGGGGTGCGGCGGTGGTATAAGGGTGATGGTTCTTTGACATACGAAGAACGGTTTGGGCCCTACACACCGCAAACGGCAACGGAACAGAGCGGACGGCGCGGTGGGCCACCGCGCCCTACCTAAAGAGGCGTTGGCACGGATCTTTCCAAAAGAAGGGTGTTTTTACCAAACGAACCCAACTGAAAAATCCGCAACGACTTGGACATGAATATGTTAGCAAAAAATGTGAGTTGGGTTCGTTTTGCCAAAATGAGGCAAAAAACGAGGGATAAATGCTGAAAAACAGCGTCGGGAGGGTGGTTTTTGACCAGAACGGACCCAAATTGTGGCTCAGATCGGGGGCGTCCGTCTTCGCTGAAGCTACGGCACGAGGCGTACGCGGTAGAAGCGGGACGGGGAATTGGTGACGGCGCCCGGGTCGAGGTAGTTCGTCACCGAGCCGTCGGTGTTGGTGACTGTGAAGATGTCGGTGAAGTTGTTGGTGTTGTAGCTACCGCTCCCGTCGCCCGCTGTCGCTTGCAGGGCGTTGGTCCGGCCAATCCCCGTCATCCAACTGACAAGCACATCGTTGCCGGTTGCAGCAAGGCTCGTGATACAGAAGACCGACACACTGTTGGTCGGGTCGGTGCCGGCAAGGTACTCCTGCAGGTTGGTGAACCCGTCGCCGTCAGGATCGGCATTGTCCGCGGTTGGATCGAACGGGTCGAAGCCGTACTGCTGCTTCCAACCATTGGGAATGCCGCCGCCAACTGCGCTGAGGGACGGATCCAAAGCAAGTGTCGTGGCGACGATCGTGCCCCCGGTTGAGCGAATGATACGCCCGCAGCCGTTGGTGGCAATGATCCTGTCCGCAACGAGCACACCGCCGTTGTTCACAACGAGCGTGCCGTTGCGCACATCGAGAAAAGCTGTGTGGCTGGCGTTGGTCACAAACAAGCTGCCGCCGCTGGCAACCGTTACCTGGCCGGTGGCAGTCGTGGCGCAATCGCCGACCACGAGACTTGACCAGACAGTCGCCGTGCCGCCCGAGACCGCCAATGACCCCTGAGAGCCGGCGAACTGGCCCACCACGATCGACAGAGCTTGCAAGCTACCGGCGGTGGTTGTCAGTTGGCCGATTCCGGAAGCGCCGACGAGCGTGGGACCGTTGGTTACCGCGATGCACCCACCCGTCAACCAGACTGCGCCTGCCGAAGCGGAGACGCTGCCAATGTTGAGAACCGAGGAGATGGTCATGTTGCCGCCGGCGACGGTCAGGGTTCCACGCGAGCCGATGCCCGTTCCAATAAAGACCTGACCCGAAAGCACCGTGCCATTCGATACCGTCATCTGCCCTGTGCCCCCGTTGCCAACGTACAAGATATTCTGTTTGCCAGCGTTGGTAGTGGTCAACTCTCCGCCCGTCATCCAAACTGTGCCTGTCGCATTCGTTACCCCACCGATGACCAACGGGGAACAATGCACCGTGGCGACGCCTGAGATTGTTAACGTGCCCAGTGAACCCGCCGCGTTGCCGACGTCGAGGGTGCCGGCGTTTACCGTCCCGGCGGCAACCATCATCTGACCGGTGGCGACATTGCCGACCGCAATCTTACCTCCTCCGGACTGCGGCTCTCTGTTTGAGAAGGTGATCAGCCCCCCATTTTGGAAGAGAAGCATGCCGTCAATCGCAGCTCCTACTACGGGTCCTGGCGTGGGAAACGAGTCCACCTGCAACGAGGAATTCTCCACATCCAACAGGCCGCCCGAAGCGAGCGAGATTCCCCGCAGCACGTGGAGCGGCGTTGAGCTGCCCCCAGTGTTTAACAGGAGCGTATTCGTCGCTCCTGACGCGGCCGACACTGTCAGGTTGCTGATCGTGAGCGTGCTGGGGAAATTGCTGACTGTGGTGGCATCAACCGTAACAGTCTTCGATCCGCTATTGGTCACAAGGACCCCGAGAAGAAAGACCGAAGGGGGCACGCCCAATGACCAACTTCCCGCCGTTTCCCACTTGCCGTTTGCGGAATCGATCCAAGAATCAGGGAGATTCAGGAGGGTCGTTGCGTTTGCCTGGTTGCTGTAAGGCGAATAACCGCCGGTATTGGATGCACGGACGCGGTACCAATAGGTTGTGTTCGCCGTCAGCCCCACATTCGTGTAGGTGGTGACGTTCGGGTTGACTGTCCTGATCTGCGCCCACGTGCCCGGACTGCCGCCGCTATCGGGAGCCTGTTCAATCGCGAACCCGGTCTCGTTGGTGGCATTGTCGGTCCACGACAAAGCGATTTGGGACCCCGACAACGGGATCGCGGTCAGACCCGACGGCGCGGCTGGCGGCGGGGGCAGGGTCGTGGCACCGGCCTGGTTGCTGTAGTCTGAGTCGGCTTGCGAATTGAAAGCTCGGACACGATACCAATAGGCCGTGCTCGGCGTAAGCCCGGGATCGGTGTACGCGGTTACGTTGTTCGACACCGTGGCGATCTCCGCCCAATCGCCGGGCGTGCCAGCATTGTCGGGGGCGCGTTCGATTTTGAATCCGTCTTCGCCGGTGGAGTTATCGGTCCAGGAAAGATTGACCTGATTGTTGGTAACGACGACTGCCGCCAAGTTTGATGGGGCCGGCAAAGTGGTGATCGTTAGAGTGACTATCCGGTCGGCGGTCCCGTTGCCATTGGTGAGATTGGCGAAGGTGACGGTGTTGGAGTAACTGCCGACGGCCAGAGTGTTGGCGATAGAATTCACGGATACGGTCACGTTCGTGCCCTGACCAACGAGTAGACTACCACTCGTAGCGGACAGGCTCAGCCAGCTCTGAGCGGCATTGGCGGACCAACCCAATGCCGACGTTCCGATGTTCGTTAACGAATACACCTGACTTGGTGGGCTGAACGGTCCGCCGATTGATCCCGTGAAAGCCAATACTGAACTCGGAGTACTCTGCAGCACGCTGACGCCCTGAACCGCAGAGATTGCTGTCGCGACACTGTTGGCCAGATTGGTGTCAGTACCATCGCTGGAAATGGTGGCTACGTTCGTCAGAATCCCTTCGGCTACGGGAGTCACGACGATGGTCGCGGTAGCTCCGGCCTGGTTGCCCAGATCACCCAGCGAACAAGTCACAATTCCAGCAATCTGGGTGCATGTTCCCTGCGAGGCGTTCGCCAAGACAAACGTGGTGCCCGGCGGCAAGGGGTCGGTTAGGAGAACGCCGGTCGTTCCGTCAGGACCGAGGTTGATCACGGTCGCTGTCCAGGTCAAATTGCTGCTCACCAGCACGGGATCGGGTGCCGCCGACATCGTCACTGCCAGATCTGTGAACGCTTGCACAACAAACGGCAGGCTGGTGCCGGAGTTGCCGGCCCCGTCGTCGGCGCGCAACCACATGTTGGTAGCCGGCCCCAGCACGGTCACAGCACCGGTCCAGACGCCGCCGACAAAGTTGCCCGAGTTGGTCGGTGTGATCGCAACAGGCGCGGTGATCGAAGTGGTGTAGCGCAAGTCCGCAAACCACCACCGCGCGCCATCCGGGATGGTCGGGAAGGCGTAACCCGATGACCAGTAGCTCTGGTTGATCGTTCCGTCTGGAAAGGTCGACGGAAGGTCGTTGCGCCCGAAGATCGGTTCGCCAGCGGTGTACACTCCGACGCGATAACTCCTGCCCGCTACCAACGTCACGGGACTCCCCAGCGAGAATTCATACCAATGCCCCCCGAGGAGGTAGGCGAGCGGTCCCTGAGCCAACAGCGCGCCATCGTCGGTCCAGATCGATACCATCCCGGTCCAGTATTGACGCACGGCCGTAACGGTGAGATCGGCACTGGGCGTAAACGAGTAGCCGTAAGTATAAGTCCCGTTGTTTTGAGCGATTGAATAGTCCGGGCTATTGAGAATCGTGTTATTCGCCACTTCACGAAGGACGGATCCACTGAGGCTGACGGCGTTGGTGTAGGTCGGGATGGTGTTATTGCTGGCATCGCGGGCGGTGACCGTGACTGGAAATGAAGTATCCATGCGTTGCGGCGAGGGAATAACATTCCACTCGAAATGATCGAGCGGGTGAGGCAGGACCGCGAGGATGACGTTGTGCGCCGTGGTACCGTTGCCGGTGGTCAGATTGGTAAAGGTGACGGCATTGGAATAGACGCCGGCGGGGAGGCGGTTGGCATGCGTGTTGATGGAGAGGGTGATATTGGTGCTGTCGCCGGCGACCAGAGTACCGCTGGTGGCCGTCAAATCGATCCAGTTCTGGCTGGAGCTGATGGACCAGTTCAAGGCCAGGCTACCAGTGTTGGTCAAGGTGTAGACCTGGCTGGGCGGATCAAACGGCCCGCCCACGAGGCCACTGGAGGCCATGTCCGGGGGATAGGTGAGACAGGCATTCCACCAGTTGCATTCATCGCCGTAATCGTATAACGGTCCGTTCATCGTTAAGAACAACCCGCCGGTTTCGGGTGCTACAAAACTGCCGCCGGTTCCCAATTGGACGCAAGCGTCATTGACCTTGCCGACCAAAGAATAGGCTCTCAGACCGGGGCATAAGAAAGATGAGTCGGCAGGGTACCCGCCGTACGAGGAACCGTTCGCGTCCACAAAATCCCCAAACGGGAGATACCAGGCAGGCAAAACCAAGCCGGACGCGCTGAAGGTGTATTGAACCCCGGCCACGACACTACCAATGTACGTTCCTTGCGGGATTGTCGGTGAAACGGCGATACAAGCGTTGGTGACGGAAGTGACCCCGAGCACACCCGGAAGGATTATTGTGAGCGACACTGCCCGGTTGGTCGAGCCATTGCCATTGGTCAGGTTGGTGAATGTGACGGTGTCCGAATAACTGCCAGCGGCGAGATTGTTCGCGCTGGAATTGATCGAGACCGACACGGTCGCGCCCGCACCGACGGCCAGCGTCCCGCTTGAGGGCGAAATACTGAGCCAGGCCTGCGTGTTACTGGCGGACCAAGTCAGGCTCGCGCTGCCGCTGTTGGTCAAGCTGTACACTTGATTCGGGGGACTGAACGGCCCGCCGGTGGATCCGCTGGATGAAAAGTCATTGGAAGGCGAGACCGAGAGAACCGGGATGCCGTTCACCGCAAGATTCACGGCGCGGCTGGTGGTGCCGTTGTTGTTGGTGCGGTTCGTAAAAGTGACGGTGGCGGAGTAATTGCCAACCGCCAGCGTATTGGCATTCGAGTTGATGCTGACGGTAACGCTGGTGGTGGCGTGCGACGCGAGCGTTCCGTTGGTCGCGGATAGAGTCACCCAGGTCTGACTCTTGGTCGCCGCCCAACTCAGGCTCGTGGTGCCGCGGTTGGTCAGCACGTACACCTGACTGGACGGACTGAATGGGCCGCCGATGAATCCGCTGGAGAACAAACGGTTGGTGGGGCTGACGGAAAGTATGCCGATGGATTTCGCAGACGGAGCGCCTGGGCCAAGGAACACGAATGCCAGACTGGCGCAGCCCAACAGGCATCGGATTGCTCGCGTTGACCGGATCGGTTTCATGCGCGCACTTCTCCGGCAGCGAGTAGAACAAAGGCATGTCGGAAAGTCGAGTCCATTCCAGCCACGTTAAGGCACCAGCCGCAGGCGGAAGCAACCAGCGGCCTTAGCATTGCCTTCATCGTCCGCTCAGGAACCAATATCAACACACGTGCTCCGTCAGCCGCATACGGAGCACGTAACGCGCGCCCGGATGATTGCAGTTCGTGAACCTTCGCGTTGGTTCACGATGGTTCACGCATCTGAGGCATCAGGAAGCACTGTCGCCTCCCCGATTATCTCCTTGAGCGAAGTCGAACGGTCTCTTCAGTCCCGGCTTGTAGGGCAAGCGGCCCGCTTGCCGCCGTCGGCGCGACCGCCGGGCATGCCGCGCCTTGAAGCACTGCGAACAACCCAGCGGTCGTCGCTGCCCTGTCAAGATACTTTCCGATAACGGTA
>JBEKYJ010000197.1:0-7337 GCA_049511095.1 Verrucomicrobiia bacterium | reverse complement strand
CCGCCAATCGTATCCCTGGCTCGATGCGTTCCAAACCCCTTCGCTGCTTCTCGCCATTGTCGAAGGGATCGAGTCCGCACCGAACAAATCCGCCAGCAAAAAACTCCGCGACGTCCTGTTCGATGAAGAAGAGTTGGTGGCCGACCTCCTCTCCGCTGCCAACACCGAGACCGTGCGCAACCTCGCGCGCCTGATGCTCTCCAGCAGCGCCTTCGATGAACTCGACCGCCGCTCGCTCATGGCGCGGATCGTGAAAGAACATCCATTCGTTCAGGAATTTCTGGTTTCGAAGACCGTCAAGGAGCAGTTGCTCATCGTCTCGTGGGCCAGCTATCGCAAGCGCCAGGCGGAACTGGAAGACATCGTCCAAAAGAAGATTCCGCAAAACAGCAAGGAGATCGGGCTCGCCCGTAGTTACGGCGACCTTCGTGAGAACTTCGAGTTCAAAGCCGCCAAGGACATGCAGAAACTTCTCATGCGCCGGCGCGCCGAACTCGAAATCCTCCTTTCCCGCGCCCAAGCGAGCGATTTCGCCGACGTCAAGACCGACGTCGTCAGCATCGGCACCAGCGTTACCGTCACTGACCTCGGCACGAACCAATCACACACCTATCACATCCTCGGCGCCTGGGACAGCGATCCCGCGCGCGGCATCATCAGCTACCCTGCCGCCCTCGCCCAAACCCTGCTGAACAAGAAAGCGGGCGACACCGTCGAAGCCGCCGGCGAAAGCGCCCCGCACCAGTTGCGCATTGACCGTATCGAAAAAGTTCCCGCGGAGATCCTGCAATCACTCTAGCCAGCGATCGGCGAGATGCGGGTCGAGCGGTTCCCGCGCCATCGGCGGAAGGCGTGCCGCCACCTCCCGCAACGCGGGCGCGAGTTCGCTGCGGGCCAACAACGCGGCCGTCGCGTCCGACCGCACCACCTCATAGCCGCGGGCCAGCAGATCGTCCGGACGCACGCGTGTTGTCCGCAATTCGAGAATGATAAAGTCCACGCGGCATTGCCGCAGCAACCGATCCCAATCCGCGCCGTCCCGGTAAAAGAACGCCCGGTTCATCTCGAACGTCGTCTCGGGGTACGCCTCCTCGTAGCGTCCATCCATCGACACCTTGATCTTGGGCGCCAGCCGCCACGAGGCGTAGCTGCCCCAGCGAAACGGCACCGCGAGGTTCCCCTCGACCCCGGCTTGGTCAAGCGTCTCCACCGCGCCCACGGGATAAAAGCTCGGCGGCACTGCGGGTTCCAGCGACGCGTACGGCAAAAACTTCCACGCCACCACCGCCGCCAAGCTCACATACAACGCCGTGACGGCTTCGATCCGCACCCGCCAGCGCTCCAGAGAGGGTCCGGCATACACCAAGGCTGTCAACCCGAAAAATGGCGCGTGACGCCGATGCAGACAGCCTGCGATGGCGGTAAGCGCCAGCATGGTCAACCCCAGCGACATGTCCCGTAACGCTCCACCCCGTGACCGGCGCTGTCTCCATCCCGCCGCGATCGCCAGGACCACGACGACGAACAGGATTCGAAATCCGAAGTAGGCGTCGCTGCCCCAAATCGGCATCGGATCCCACTCGGTGATGTGGGGGCGCGGGTGCAACCAGGCGGGCACAAGGTCCCTCCAGAGATACCAGGTGAAAGGATTCAGGCACGTCACCGCCACCGCCGCGAGCAACGTCAACAGTACCGCCCGCGTCGGCGCCACCGCGGCGTACACGCCAATCGTAATCAGCCCGACCACAAATCCGCCATGCACGTTCGCCCACACAAGCATCACCGGCACAATGACAAATCCGGGCCACCGCCGCCCCGAGCGCATGGTTTCCAGGCACAGCAGCGTCACCGCGAAGAACAGATAGGTCAGCGCGTTACTGCGCACCACCGTGACGTAGCCGGGCAATACCGCCACCGCGCACGGAACTGCCAGCAGCAACAGCGCCGGCCAGCCCGTTCCGTTGCGGCGCGCGGCCACGAGACACAAGACGAGCGCGGTGCACGCGGTCGCGATCTTCAGCAGCATGAGCGACGTTGGCCCAAACACCTTGAGCAACCCGAACAAAATGACGCCCGAGCCGCATTCGTGATCGATCCGTTCGGGCAACGTCGGCGTGAACGCGAACGCGTCGTGACGCATCACCGTCCCCGTCTTCCAGACATGGGCGCCGGCGGCCAGCCGCGCCCACAAATCGCCATCGACGATGCGGTGATACGCCAGCACGACTCCGAACGCGAGCGCGCCGAGCACCAGCGAAACGGCCACGAACAATCTTTCGCTCCGCATGCCGCGCACTCTGAAACGCACCCGCGATTGTGTCGAGCGCAAAAGCAGCCCGCAGAAACTGCGCATTGACCGCATCGAGAAGCCCCCTGCAGGTTTTCTGGGAGCGTTGTGACGAGCGACGTCAGACCGACAGAATAGAGCGCGGACTCAGACAGAGGCCCACCGTTTTACGAGTTAGCCGTCGCAGTCTGTCTGCCGGCGGCTTCTTCCAACCCATAAGCGACGCCGCCAAGAATTGCCATCAGCGTCATTGCCCACAGGTACACAATCGCGAACTGGACCACATGACGAACATCAACGCGGTCGCATGTGTCGAAAAAATGCGCAACGACGAGCGTGCTGAAGAGCGCCATCCAAACGGCACCCGACAAGCTGCAGGCAATCTCAACGACCATCCTGACCCGCTGGTTACGGATCACAGGAAGAAACCTGTGGCTATACCGCCACCCAAAGAAAGAGAGAACCGTTACTGCAACCGCAGCCGACCCGAACAATCGCGCCGCCACACTTACGCCGCTCCAAGCGAAAAGGCCGAGCAACATCGCCAGTGAAAAAAGACTCGCGAGTGCGGAATGAACGATTCCTACCAGTCTCCATCGCCTCGCTCCCTTCGTCCCTCCCACTTTTGCGAACTCGCTTTTGAGCGCGTGGGCTTGGCCGATGCGTTGCACGGCAACCTCGAACGCCTGCTGAGGGTTTGATCCCGATCGCATCTGCTGCTCCGCATCATCGCGCAGATGGCCTTCCAGTTCGTCGAGCACTTCTGCGGCCTTGATTGCCACCGTCAACCATTTGCCGCCGCCATTCCGCGATGGCTTTGTCGAGATTAAACATATTGCTCCTTCCACAGTTGGGTCAGGACGTCATGAACTTTCAGCCATTGGTCGCGCTGCTCGTAGAGTGCGCGTTTGCCATCCTTCTTGAGCGAATAATATTTGCGCTTGCGTCCGTTCTCGAGTTTCACCCAGCGCGATTTGATCCAGCCTTCGTGTTGCATCCGATGCAACACCGGATACAGCATGCCGTCGGTCCACTCCAGATGGCCATCGGAGCGGCCTTTGATTTCCTGAATAATCGCGTAGCCGTAACTCTCCCCTTTGGCGAGGAGCGACAAAATCAGTGCTTCGGAAGACGCCGCCACAAGTTCTTTTGGAATCATGCCCCAACGTACATAGCACGGCTATGTATGTCAAGCGACGAAATGCTCTTTTGTCTTTTGGGCTGGTCAAGGGGGCGCTGCTAGAGGCTGGCGGTCACACTGCTCAGTTGTCGGCGTGATGTCGGTCAGTATACACTGGCGCGCATGCGCATCATTGTGACAGGATTGGTCGGACAATACGCGTTTGGCGGGGTGGCGTGGGACTACTTGCAGTTCGTCGAGGGGTTTCGCCAACTCGGTCATGACGTGTTTTATCTCGAGGACACGGAGATGTGGCCGTATGACCCCATCAAGAACACCATCAGCGGGGACTGCAGCTACAATATCAATTACCTGCGCGGCGTCATGGAGAAACTCGGCCTGGCCGACCGCTGGATTTATCGCAGCGCGCCCGACGCCAGCTATCACGGCCACACCGAAGCCGACGCGAAGGAGATTTGCGCGACCACCGATCTCTACCTGAACGTTTCGGGCTGCGGCTGGTTGCGGCCGGAGTATGTCGCGATTCCGTGCAAGGTCTTTCTCGATTCCGACCCGATGTTCACGCAAGTCGCGCTGGCGTCCGGCCAGCAGGATGTGATCGAGCGCATTCGCGCGCATGACCGGCATTTCACTTTCGCCGAAAACATCGGCGCGACGGATTGCCGCGTGCCGCACGCGGGATTCCACTGGATTCCGACACGCCAGCCGGTCGTGCTCGATTGGTGGGATGCCGGCGGGGAACCGCCGCGCGACGTGTTCACGACCGTGATGAACTGGGTTTCCTACAAGAGTTGCGAGTATCACGGTGAAACGTGGGGACAGAAGGACGTCGAGTTCCTGAAGTTTGCCGACCTGCCGCAGAAGACGGCGCAGAAGTTCGAGATCGCGATGGGCATGGGCCCCGGGATGAAGCGTCCGACGGAGATGCTTCAGCAACAGGGCTGGCAGATTATCGAACCGGCCGAACATCTGCCCGATCCGTGGACGTATCGCGAGTATTTGCGCCGTTCCAAGGGCGAATGGAGCGTCGCGAAGGAAGGTTACGTCAAATCGCGCAGCGGCTGGTTCAGTTGCCGCAGCGCGTGTTATCTCGCGCTCGGGCGACCGTGCGTGCTCCAGGACACGGGTTGGAGCCAAGTGTATCCAACCGGGCACGGCCTGTTCGCATTCCGCACGCTCGACGAAGTGCTCGCGGGCATCGGCGCGATCAACGCCGACTACGCCGCCCACTCTCGCGCCGCGCGTCAGTTGGCCGGGGAGATGTTCGACGCGCGCAAGGTCCTCGCCGATCTTCTTGCCAAGGCGACCGCATGAGTCGTCCCGTTGCTATCGTCGCGGGGTACCTCGCCCGCTACCCGCTCGGCGGTCATTTGCTGTCGCAATACCACTTTCTCGCGGGCTTGGCGAAACTCGGCTACGAGGTGGTCTTCGTCGAGCACCACGGTTGGTCCAATGCGTGTTACGACCCGCGCACCAACACGATGAGCGATGATCCGACGTACGGCTTGAGCCAGATCCTGCCGTTCTTCAAAAGCATCGGCTCGCGCCGCTGGTGCTACGTGGACGCCGCGGGAAAGTGGCACGGCCTGCAACGGGATGATGTCAGGAACCTGTGCCGCAACGCCGCGTTCGTCGCGAGCGTGTCATCGACAACCTGGCTCGACGAGTTACGGGAATGCAACACGCGCATCTTCGTCGACATCGACCCCGGCTTCACGCAGTTCAAGATGTCGCCCACGCCGAACACCTCCTGCCCCGGTTATGCGTCGCCGTACGATTTCAATTTTCACTTCACGTTTGGCGAACGCATCGGCCAACCGGATTGCCCGGTCCCGACGCACGGGTTGCGCTGGCAGCCGATTCGCCAGCCCCTCGCGCGGGAGCTGATCCAACCGCGATTCACGCCGCAAGCCAGGCGATTCACGACCGTGATGAGTTGGACGGCATACGGCAGCGTGGAGTACCGGGGCGTGACGTACGGACAGAAAAACCTCGAGATGCTCAAGTTTCTCGACCTTCCCCGGCGCATGGGCGAAGTGTTCGAGATCGCGCTCGGCGGCGTGGGCGCTCCCGCCCCACAGTTGCAGGACGCCGGCTGGGTCGTCACCGAAGCGCTGGCGGCGACAGGCAGCGTGGACGCCTACCTCGACTACATCGGCAACTCACGCGGGGAATTCAGCGTGGCCAAGGACGGCTACGTGAAGACCCGCTGTGGTTGGTTCAGCGACCGCACCGTCGCCTATCTCGCTTCCGGCAAGCCGGTCATCGTGCAGGATACCGGCTTCCGTGAAGCTCTGCCCTGCGGCGAAGGGCTGTTTGCATTCCAAACGGCGGATGACGTGGTGCGTGCGATGGAGGAAATTGGGGGGGATTATGGGCGCCATTGCCGGGCGGCGCGGCGAATCGCCGAGGACTATTTCGATTCCCACAAGGTGCTCACCGCCATGCTGACGGCCTGCGGCGTGCCGGTGCCGCGCTAAGCCGACATCACGAACTTTCTGGGCGCGCTGAGCTTGATCAACTTCAACTCCTTGGCGCACATATCCAACAGGGCGGTCGCCAATCGCAGACTGCGGCGCGTGCGCAAATAGAGATAGCCCGCCCAGAGACAAATCATCATCAACGGAAATACCGTCAGACACCACAGCACCCACAACGGCACCTGCGCGGACGGCAGCGCGAGTGTCCACCACAGGCGCGCCGTCAGGCACATGCCGGCCGCAAACGCAAAGAAGGAGATCTTTCCAAGCAGGGTCCAACCCCCTTCCAAGCGGGCCCGCAGCAGCCGTTTCTCGCCCCCGTGGTTTTCCGCGACGGTTTTTACGAGCACCTTGGTGAAACGGTCGCCGTAAATCGTCACGTCAAACTCATCCCAACCACTGTCGGCTCGCGACTGCCATTGGTCGCGGTCGAGCAAGTCGAGCAGCGACTGCAGAAAAGTGAAGCGCTCAATGCTTTTTTCGTTCCAATAATTCAGCGTATGCATGGACCCCAACCCTTTATATTGCGCCGCCAGCGCCCGCACGGTTTCCCGCGCGGCCTGCGGCGTCTCGGAACGGCGCAACCGCCGCGCGTACTTCGGCCACCCCCGCACGATCGGCTGCAGCAGATACAGAATCGCCACCAGCGGACGCGACCACCATCGTATCTGCCGTGGCGGCAACTCGACGCTCACGGCGGCGACCGTCGCCATGCTCAAGCTCGCTAGGAGCGTCAGCGCGGGTAACGGCCACAATGCCGGCCAGACCGTCGCCAGCAGCACTGCCCCCGCCGTAAATACACCATGCCATTCCAGGCTCGTCAAGACCGTCAGCAATCCGCTCGGCTCGGGCGTGTACAGCGTCTGGAAAAGCGCGCTGCCGAACATGCCATGGTAAATGACGAACTTTCCAAAAAACCCGGCGATCTTCGACGGACTGTAGATGCGACCGCGCCAACGCATTCCGCCCAGGCTGTTGAAGTATTCGGGATGCTTGCGGCGCAACAACGACTCGGCGACGCCGTAGCCGCGCTGCTGCTTGAGGTACGCTGGGATCGTGCTGCGCCGGTAATGCCAGACGAACCCCGAATGGCAGAACGCAATCTTCCGCCCGCGCTGCAGCAGCCGCCAGCAAACATCCACGTCGTCGCCCGCCGCGCGAAATTGCGGGTCAAACCCGTGGATCTCGTCGAGCGCCCACTTCCAAAACGCCATGTTGCAGCCGGGAATGTGCTCGGCGTTGTGGTCGTCCAGCATCACGTGCGCCGGCCCGCCCGGCGAAACGGCCACGCAACCCGCCACCGGACTGTCCTCGGGTGGCGGAAAATTGTGGCCGCCGATCGCGCTCGCATCAGTCTTGAGCAGGTCCCCCACGACGTAGTACAGCCAGTCTTCGTCCGCCCGGCAATCGCTGTCGGTGAACGCGACGA
>JBEKYJ010000196.1:0-7368 GCA_049511095.1 Verrucomicrobiia bacterium | reverse complement strand
CCCGGGGCCTACGCGTTGTCCAACGGCACCGCGTCGTGCCAGGACTTCTACGTCGGTTATGACAACGCCGGCACGATGACGATTGCCGGCGGAACCATGACCATTCTGTCCAGCTTGCTCGTTGGGCAGTTGAGCGGTCCTGTTGCAACGGGTGCGGTCTGGATCACCAGCGGCCAGCTGACGACGGTCAATCAACCAGCCATCATCGGCAATTCCGGTGTCGGCCAGATGACCATCTCCAACGGCACCGTGACGGCGGCCGATATGTTCGTTGGCAACAGCGGCAGCAATCCCGGCACGTTGACCCTGGGCGGCGGCACGCTGACGGTGAACGGCATTGTGCTGGCCAACCCGAACAGTCAATTCATCTTCAGCGGCGGCTGGCTCAACGCCAACGCCATCACCAACGCCAACGGCCAGCTATTGACCGTGGGCAATGGCGTTGCCCCCGCCACCTTGAACCTGCTCGGCGGGATCTCTTCCCTGGGCAACGGGTTGGAGATATCGGCCAACGCCACTCTGACCGGCTGCGGCACGGTCAATGGGAACGTCACCATCGATTCCGGCGGCACGGTGCTGGCCAATTGCGGGACGCTCACCTTCGCCGGCATCGTTACCAACAACGGCACGATGCGGGCCAACGGTGGCTGCGTGTTGGAATCCTACGGCACCGTGGTCAACAACGGCACCATCGACATCATCAATGGCGCAACGAATTTCCACTCCGGCTTTATCAACAACGGCACCGTGCTGACCGCCAGCAGCGTCAATATCTCGCAGGTGAGCAAGTCCGTGCAGGATTTCGTCATCCGGATTCCATCAGTGCTTGGACACACGTATCAACTACAATTCACAACATCACTCACGCCAGCCAACTGGACCAACACCGGCGCATCGCAATCTGGCACCGGCGGCGTCCTTACGTTCACCGATCCCGGCGGCGCCGCGAACCCGCAGCGATTCTACCGCGTGGCGGTCACGGCGCCGTAGTATTCGGATGGATTAGAACGAGAATCTTTTGGACGAGCACGATCTTAGTCGATAGCCGGGTGATAAGCAGCCTGTGGGTGCTCGACCTGAAGTCCCGCTTTCTCGAATCAAACATGCTACACGGCTTGCCCTAGTCCGCGCAGATGTTCGGTCGGGCGGGCGGTTATGGATAGTGCTCCTTAGGACCGGAGGCCGGGGCGCAGGCAGCGAAGCGAAACCGGCGCACAGGAAAGCGAACATCGGCGGGATACCCTTCGGGCATCACGCCCTACAAGACAGATGACAGGCGAGGCGCGACGAGAAGATACGGCAGAGACCCACGTGAAACGGGTGGGCTTCGACCCGCCTTCGCCAGGGCTTCCGCCGCCGCTAAAGAGCTATGGCGGACAGGTCGGCGGGCACGCAGGCTCAGGGTGACAGCGTCCGGAGACAGGCGAGGCGTGGCGGACATCGGCATCCAAGCCGAAAGCAAATTGATGGATTTCCGGAACGTGCGTGTGCGGGAGCTCGGGAGCGAGATCACGAAGGACGCGAAGTAGACACGAAGGGCACGAAGGTGCGCGCGCTCGATTGATTAGGAAAACCGAACTGACCGCTTTACTGGCGCGGAAGGAATGCGTGAATTGGAGAATAGTTAGACGTGGCCCCAATTATGTCTCTGCCAAAGCATTCTCGATAAGGAACTTTGCTCCGCATCTCTTCTATAAATTGCCGATTTCCGGCGAAACTTATGTAAGCAAATGTACAAAGACTAAACGTGCAATTCTCTAATCCGATCATTCCCATGGTTGCCTGTCCATCTGTTTCTAATAGTGCCCCCTCTTTCCCGACTACTGGGTGAACGTAGACAGTAGAGGTTGAAAAAGTACAGCCCATTGGGCAGACAACTGCAAATCCAATGATGTTGCATTGCAGGAATTTCTTATTTCTGATCGTCATGTAATCAGGCTTTTCTCTGGGAATTTCGCTTAGAATAACTGTTCGGCCCACAATCGTATTCCGAGACATTTCTCTGTATGAGGCTATTGGGTTGTTGGCAAAAACAGGATCAACACCCAATGGAAGCCGTGGGCGTGTTTCGATGAACAAGCATCCGATCACCATACAAGCGGCGAAAAAAAGCCAGCCCCACCATTGTGAGTGAACAAAGCGATAAAGCCATCCATCATTTTCCGGCTGAACCCCTCTCGCCTTTCTCTTAGCGCGCGATTGGAAGAATGCGCAAACCGACAGAATCAAGTAGGCAGCCAGAAAGATAGCGGCCATTCCGAACCAACCGAGGGCGGAAATATAAGGCACTCTTTGTCCCATGACCCCAATCACGAAAGAAATTCCGAGTTGGATCGGGTGAAGTAAAAGAATGGCGAAAATCCTATCGAGCCTTTCGACGTGATTCCAAAAAGCGGCTCTTTTCGCCATAGAAGACGATTATGCACAAAGTCGGCATTCATAGCTAGCCGCAATTTACGTATGCGACGGGGATAATTCCGTTCTGGATTGATCGCAATCTCCGCACATCAGCCGGTGCGTTGTCTTTACGAGGCGCTGGCTCTGATTCGGACAGGTGTTCGGTCGGACGGTTGATGGATAGACGAGTCGCCGCGTGGGGGCACGCGGCCTACAACAAGACGGCGGCCGGGCTTGTCGGACCTACTTCGTCCCGTCCTGTGTGATGAGGAACAACTTACCGGCGATGGTGATGGAACCGAACCGCGCGTCGGTGTCGGTGTTGGGAGCGACCGTGTAACTGACTGTTCCCGTGCCCACGCCGCTGGCGCCACCGGTGATCGTGATGAACGAAAACGCCTCGTTCTTGGCCACCGTCCACGGGCACTCGCTGAAGTTGGGCATCACATTCACGGTAACAGAACCGCCTGCCGCCTTGAATGTCCCATGCTTCGGGCTCAGCTTGAACGTGCAGCCGGGGCCCGCCCTCTGATTGACAGTGAATATCAGGCCCGCAATCGTTATCGTGCCGAAACGCCCGGTGGTGTTCGGGTTGCGGAGAACGGTGTAATAGACCGCCCCACTGCCCGTGCCGCCGGAAGTGATCGTGATGAATGGATCGTTGCTCACGGCGGTCCAGGCGCAGTTGGCGTTTTTGACTTTCACGCGAACGTGTTTCGAGCCGCCCTTGCCCGCCACGGTGACGCTCGTCGCGCTCAACGTGAGCGTCGGGCAGGTCATCGTCACGCGGTAGGCCTGACTACCCGTGCATCCCTTGGTGTCCGTCGCCGTCACCGTGAACGTGTAGATGCCCGCCACGGTCGGCGTGCCGGAGAGCACTCCGGCCGATGAAAGGTTCAGGCCCGTGGGCAACGTGTCGGGCGTTGTGGCGTAGGTGCACGTCCCAATTCCGTTGCTGGCCGTGATCGTC
The DNA here is from genome assembly GCA_049511095.1 of Verrucomicrobiia bacterium. Lineage (GTDB taxonomy): Bacteria > Verrucomicrobiota > Verrucomicrobiia > Palsa-1439 > Palsa-1439 > Palsa-1439. The sequence continues at coordinate 4,001 of JBEKYJ010000196.1, read as the reverse complement.
TGGCTGTACGCCGTGCCCACCGTCCCGCCAGTCAGCACCGTCGGATTGGCTTCGTTGGGTGAGAGCGTGATCGTCCGGCAGTTAACAGCAATGTAGTTGGGCTTCACGTTGGTGGTCGCACCGCCCAGGCCGCTCACGATCTCCCGCACGGTATACGTGCCCGGGTTAAGGTAGATGTTTGTCGGGTTCTGGCTCGTCGACGTGTTGCCATCACCAAACGCCCAGGCCCGGCCCGTGATCGAACCGGAGGAGGTGTCCGTGAAGCTCACGGTCAATGGCACCAGTCCGCTGGTTGGACTCGCCGTGAAGCTGGCGACTGGCGCGGGCGGGGGGACGTAGATGGTGTAGTCCGCCACCACGGGGAGATGATCGGTGGCGCCGATGAGGTTGGTATAACACTGCGCGGCGCTGATCACCGCATTCGACGGAATCCCACTCAGGGCGGTGTTGGAAGCGTTGGTCACGCCGCTCCCCCAGGGGATCGTCGCATTGTTGCCGAACGAGTGGTACGTCCCGGGAACGTATTGCAGGCCTCCCGCCACGCCGTAATACACGTTGCTCGTCATCACTTGAAGATCGTCCCGGTACCGAAGTGCGTAGCTGGCTTCGGTCAACATGAACAAGATATTCGTATCGGTCGTAGTAACGCCCCAATCGATGGCCGTGGACCCCGACGGATTGAGCGGGTCGATTCCCTGCCCCTGCTGCACGCTGTTGGGCGCGCTGTTGGAGAGGATGGTCTGGTACGCGGCTTCATCGCTGCCGCCGGTGGGATTGTAGTCGCCCACGTAAATCACCCGGGAGTTCGGAGGTAAATTGGTCGATTCGTCATTGCGGATGATTGTGGCCTCGCCCAGGCGGCGGGCCTCGTTGGCGCTGCCTGAACTCGCTTTGTAATGGCTCACATAGATGTAAAACTCATTGTTCGTCGCGGGCGTCGCACCGGCCGGCGCGAACTTGTATCGCATCACCTCGCGATACTCGCCACTGATGGACCCCAGGTTGTTCGTGCCGCCGGGCGGATCCACCGGGACGGAGGCGAGGAGTTGCACCGTGTTCGTGTTGTAGACGAGGGCGTTGGGGCCATTTCCGAAAGCGTTGTTGGTGGCGCCGCCGCTTTGCGTCGCCTGGTAGGGGCTCATCGCGTACCGGGCGGCTGGACCATGGACTGCATAGAAAGTGTTTAAGCCGTCCACGATCGGCTGGACCGTGGTCGTGTTGCTGGTCGTCTCCTCCAACGCGAGAATATCGATCGGCTGGGCCGGATCGCCATTCACAATCTCTTCTCCAATGCCTTCGAGCACGCCGCCGTTCGTCACCGTTCCGCCGCTGGCGGGAGTAATCAGACCGGGTTGCGGAAGCGTATACTGAGCGCCGTCTTCGCCCTGGTCGGAATCAATGTTGTACGTAACGATGCGGAGCGTCTGGGTCTGGGCGGAAGCGACCGACGGAATGCCGCAGGCCACGCAGAAGGCCAGGCAGCGCCAAAGACCATGGATCGCGACTGATTTCGCCGAAAGTGTTTTTTTCATTGGATTCCCCCGGACTTGAATGTCACCCTCGTATCATCATCAAATGCACAAGACTAACGGGGATAGTAAGCCATTTCCAAGAGTTGAGTTTCTCCATTGCGCGTGTGCCTCGCATTCCGCTTTGCCGCGAACTCCCAGCCTCGCGCAGACGGGTTAATAATTGGCTTGTACGCCCGCGAGTTCAGGCTGTCAAGACACTTCCTGTGGCGATTCCCTGATTCTTTTGTAAGGGAAAGACCTGCAAGATTGGCGATGCGGCAATGAAGTGACCCGACGTGAAACAGCGTGCACCCAAACGCGGTGAAACTCGGTCAAGCGCGTTGACGCGGTGAGGTTTGTCCCGACAAGAAGAAATCCGGCGGATTATTTTTTGGGATCGAAGCGGGGCGGCGTGGTGGGCGGGGTCCATTTGAGGGCGACGGTTTTTTCGTCTTTCACCCCGGAGGCGGCGGTCGGTTTCGGGTCGGGCCCGGGTTCTGAGGGAAGGGGCTTGGGGACGATGACGTGCTGGCCGCACTTGAGGCATTTAATGACCAAGCCAATTCCCCCTTCGTCGATCGACATGTGGTGGTCGCACGTCGGGCAGCTAAAGTGAACATCCATAACGCGCGCGCTCCTTTCCACGACTTGAGGGGATGCTAGTCCCGGGCGGTGTGAGGGGCAAGGAGATTCGGCCAAGCAAGAGGGAGGCGCGGCGGACGTTTGGCTGGTTACAAATGGGTTGCGCTTTTATAGTGGCGCTGGCGGGTGGGTTGCGGCACGATACGGTGGACGGAGATGAGGCGATGACATTGAGGCAAACAATCATCGGCGCGTTGGGGACAGCGCGCCCTACCCTGGCAGGCAGCGGCGCAGTATTGTTCACTGCGTTGGCGATAACTTTTCTTGGCGCGGGGCACACGGCGGCGCGGGCCGAGGAGGCTGCGCCCAAGACGGTGTGCGTGCTGACGATTCACGAGGAGATCACGCATAACACGTTGTATCTGGTGCGGCGGGGGTTGCGGGAGGCGGAGGAGAAAAAGGCGGCAGCAGTGGTGCTGGACATGCGGACGAACGGCGGTCGTGTGGATGTGACCGAGGAGATCATCCGGTTGCTGGAACACGTGCCGATGAAGACGTACACGTTCGTGAACGACAAGGCGTACTCGGCGGGGGCGTATATCGCGGCGGCCACGGACAAGATTTTCATGGCGCCGGGCAGTGTGATTGGCGCGGCGACGCCGGTGATGATCGGGCCGGACTCGGGCGTGGAGGCGTTGCCGAAAAGTTACGAGGAAAAACTCTCGTCGGCCATGCGCGCGCGGATCCGCGCCACAGCGCAGGAGAAAGGCCACAACCCGGATGTGTTCGAGGCGATGGTGGATGCCGACCGTGGCTTGACGGTTCAGGGCAAGGAGATCACGGCGAAGGGCAAACTGCTGACGTTGACGAGTGACGAAGCGGCGCATGAATATGGCACCCCGCCGAAGGCGTTGTTGTCGGCGGGCACGGTGAAATCCCTGGAGGAGTTGCTGGGGAAAACGGGCTTGAAGGGGGCCAATATGTTTGAGGTGGCGCCGTACGGGTTTGAACAACTGGCGCGGTGGATCACGATGATTTCGCCGCTGCTGATTCTGGTCGGGTTCCTGGGGCTGTACGTCGAGATGTCGCATCCCGGCATGGCGCTGCCGGCGTTCGTGGCGGTGATTTGTTTCGCCATTTATTTTCTCGGCTATTTTGTCGCGGGGCTGGCGGGCTGGGAGGAAGTGGGGCTGTTTGTGTTGGGGTTGGTGCTGCTGGCGGTGGAATTTTTTCTGTTTCCCGGGCATTTTCTGTCGGCGGCGCTGGGCACGATTGCCGTGTTGGCGGCGCTGGTCCTGGCGATGACGGGGCGGCTGCCGAGTGAGCCGGTGATGCCGACGTGGCCGCAATTGCAGGTCCCGCTGCTGAAGGTTGTCGGGGGCGCAATCGGCGCGATGCTGGCGGCGGCGTTGCTCGGTCGATACCTGCCCAAGAGCACGTTGTTCAGGAAAATGGAGTTGGCGGCGGCGACGAATACGGCGGAAGGTTACACGTCCAGCCTAGGTGACGCGAAGGTGTTGCTCGGTACGACGGGCGTTGCGGAGACTAATTTGCGGCCGTCGGGCAAGGGACGCTTTGGCGACCGGTTGGTGGATGTCGTGACGGAGGGTGATATGGTCGAACGGGGCAAGCCGATCACGATTGTGGAGGTGCAGGGCAGCCGCGTGGTGGTGAAGCGTGTGGCGTAGGGACGATTATGAACTGGATGGCGATCATCATTTTGACGGTTACGGGGATGGTGTTGATCGCGGTCGATTTCTATCTGCCCGGGTTCGTGCTGGGCAGCCTCGGCGCGGTGTTGAAGCGGGTGGCAACGGGCGTGTGCTCTAGTGGCACGGAGAGCCTGAACGCAACCATCATCTTATTCTGCGTGGAAGTGGCGTTGGGAATCGGCGCGGGATACGCGAC
>JBEKYJ010000195.1:0-7610 GCA_049511095.1 Verrucomicrobiia bacterium | reverse complement strand
TCTGCGCGGCATCCAGGCCGAGCGGGAAGCGCGCGTGGCCGAGGGCATTGCGCACCCCGAGGTGCGTGTCGACAAGATTTGGTTCAAGCTGCTGGAGAAGTTTCAGCCCGAGGAATCGCCCACGATCAGTTTCGCCCGCGAGGTCGCGTTGTTCTTCGAGCGGCAGGCCAACCCGAAGCAGCTTCAGCCGCGCGCGTTCGAAGTGTTGACGACGCTCAAACAACGGGGGCTGCGCCAGGGGATCATCTCCAACGCACAGTTCTACACGCCGATTGAATTGTCCGAGTTGCTGCGGGAGGAGAGTGGCAGCGCGATTCGCACGTACGAATCGATCTTTGACGCGCAACTCGTCTTTTTTTCGTTCGACCTCGGGGTGGCCAAGCCCGACTTCGCCGGGTTCCGTCGTGCGGTCGAAGCGTTGACCCGCGAAAACATCATGCCTGACGATTGTGTGTTTGTGGGCAATTCGCCGGCCAACGATATCGCGCCCGCTCGGCACGTTGGATTCAGGGTGGTTCTTTTCGCGCCAGAGGCTGTCCCCGACTCAGCGGCCAAACCCGATCTGGTGATTCACAACCTCAGGCAGTTGTTGGAGTGGCTGTGAAAACTACAATGTTGCATGATCACAGATACACTTGCGAAGTTGCGGTGTTTGAGTCAAAGTTGGGAATCAGCGGGGCAGGGCCTGCAACGCGGGCTGGACGATGGCGTGCCCCGCAAGTATGCTGATCGTGACATAATGGAAAGGGTCGGTAGCAACATGAAACGTCTTCAACTGGTTTTCGCGGCTGCACTTGCCGCGGTGGCGTTGGCTGCCGCGGGTTGCTCGAAGAAGGAATCCGAGACACCTCCGCCGCCGCCCGTATCCACAACGATCCAGAAACCGCAATCACCGACCGTGCCACCATTGCCGGCGGTTACGACTCCGACACCGACGCCGACGGAGGCCGCCGCAACAAATCCGGCGGGGGCGGACGACGAGGCCGCGGCGCAGGTGAAAAAATTGGAGAGCGATTACCAGAACACGCAAGACTTCCAGAAACGCGTCGTGATCCTCTACGACCTCAGTTCCACCGAGTCGCCTGATACCATCGATGCCATCGCCCGGCTCTTTCTCAATGAAAAGGACCCGGAACTGAAGGTCGAGTTGATCAACTCGCTGACGGATATCGACGGCCAGAAGGACAAGAAGCTGGCGATCCTGAGCAGCGCCGTGCGGGGCGACCAACCGAAGGATGCCCGTTTGGAGGCGATCGACGGCATGGCCGACGTGGAAGACAAGCGCGCCATTCAGATCCTGCAGGCATTCGCGAACGACCCGGACGAAGAGATTCGGGACGCGATCAAGGATACCATCGAGCAGTTGCAGACAGTGACGACCGAGGCGCAACCGGGTCAGTAGGCGCTCCGGGCGGGCGGCGAGATTATCGTTGACGGAGGCCAAAGCTTCCGCTATTTTTCATCCCCCTTCCCACGAGGAAAGAGGACACATTCATGTATGCAGTGATTCGAACAGGTGCCAAGCAATACCGCGTCCAGCCCGGCGACGTTGTGGAGGTCGAACTCCTCGACGGCGAGAAGGGCAAGGACATCGCGCTGGAAGACGTCCTGCTGGTGGCCGACGGTGACAAGGTGCAGGTCGGCAAGCCCAACGTCAAAGGCGCGCGCGTGACCGCCGAGGTTATCGATCCCGACAAAAAGGGCACGAAAGTCATTGCCTTCAAATTCCGCCGGCGCGAAGGTTACCACCGCAAACGTGGCATTCGCCCGCACCACACCGTCTTGAAAATCAAAGAAATCGTCGTAAAATAGCAGTTCGCAGGTCAGGCGCCGGAGGGTTTCGTCATGGCACATAAAAAAGGACAAGGTAGTTCACGCAACGGACGCGACAGCGTCAGCAAACGGCTGGGCGTGAAACGATTTGGCGGCGAGCAGGTCAGCGCCGGCAGCGTCATTATCCGTCAGCGCGGCGCCCGCTTCGTGGCGGGCAGCAACGTCGGCACCGGGCGCGACTGGACCCTGTTCGCTCTTGCCGAAGGCAAAGTCCGCTTCGACCGCAATGGTCACCGCGTCAACATCGACCCCGTCGCCGCACCCGCCAACGAGTCGTAACACTATTCCTTTCGCGATTGGGCAGATTCATGTCTGCCCCTTTCTCTTTTGTCGTCGCTGGCAAGTCTTCCCTGCTTAGCACTTCTCCGCCATCTATGGTAAACTCTGCCTGTATGACGGCTTTGCGCGCAGTAACCGAGACGGTGACATCGGGCGCCAATCTTTCGCGTGGCGACGTGGCGGAGGCCGTGCGCGCGCTGCTCGACAACGTTGTTGCGGATGACGCCAAGGCCGATTTCCTCACGGCGCTGGCCCGGAAAGGCGAGTCGGCCGAGGAAATCGCCGCGTTCGCGCTGGAACTACGGGCCCGCGCGGTCGACCCGCAGATTGACCCTGCGCGGTTCGGCGGCGTGGTCCTGGACATAGTCGGCACGGGCGCGGACATGACGCACACGTTCAACATTTCTTCGTGCACGGTATTTGTCGCCGCGGCGGCGGGCGCGGCGGTGGCCAAGCATGGCAATCGCGCCATCACCAGCAAATGCGGCAGCGCGGATGTGCTGGCGGCGCTGGGGGCCAGGATCGAACTTTCGCCAGAGGCGGCGCGGCGTTGTCTCGAGACGACCGGCGTGACGTTTTTCTTTGCGCCGCATTACCATCCTGCGTTCAAGGCCATCGCCCCCGTACGAAAGAAACTGGCGGAGCACAATCAGCGCACGGTGTTCAATATTCTCGGTCCGCTCGTCAATCCTGCGCGCCCGACGCATCAACTCGTCGGCGTGTTCGACCGCACGCTGGTGGGGCGGTTCGCGGAAGTCCTGCGTTTGCTCGGGCTGAAGCACGCGCTGGTCGTGCACGGAGACGGACTCGACGAATTATCCACGATGGGTGTCAATACCATGGCTGAGTTGTGGTCGGATCGCATCGAAGAAACTGAGCGCGATTTCCGCGTGCCACATACGTTGTGGCGCGGCGCCGCGGTGAAGCCGGAGGAATTGTTTGGCGGCGACCCCGCGACGAATGCAGGCATCGTGCGTGACGTGCTCGGCGGCAGGGACCGAGGTGCGCGACGCGACATCGTGTTGCTGAACGCGGCGGCGGCGCTCGTGGTTGCCGAAAAAGCGACGGACTTCGTTAGTGGATGGAATTTGGCGGCGGAGTTGATTGACAGCGGCGCGGCGAGGGAGCGGCTGGAGCGATTTGTGGACGCGACAAATCGGGGGTAATTCGGTTGGCATCCAGCCATGAGTTTTCGCTGTACATTTCATGAGTTTACGGGCATCTGAATTGCTTAGGTATGGCTGGCAAGAGAAACAAACCCATGATTCGCCTCGATTACGCGGCGTTGAGTGACAACTCAGCGCGAGAGGGTGAGATCCCCCGGGAACTGGTCAAGAAGGCCAAGGGCCTTCTTGGTCGCCGGGCACGTACGGAAGTTTTGCAGATGATGGATCAGTCGCTGCGCGTACAAGCCGCCGAGGTTGCCCGACGACAGATGGATCCCCAACGACTCCATAAAGTCGGTCGGCAGGCCGTATTGGAGGCCATCAAATCATATCAGATCGACCAGCCGGAAGATTTTCGCGAATTCGCCATCGCCCTTGCGCGACAGGCAATGATTCTTGCCAAGAACAAGACGCGCGCCGATGTGGTTCCGCTGGCGCCGCCGCCGTTGCGAGACGAACCGTCGCCGCCGCCAAAGCCGCCACAAGAACCCCAGGAACCAGAATAGAATTGCATTCAGGTTCCGGTTGTCGCATCCTCTTGGTGCTATGCTCATCAGTAAGAAGATCAACGACGCAATCAACCAGCAAATCGGCAATGAATTTGGCGCTTCGCTTCAGTACGTGGCGATCGCCGCGCACTTCGACGAGGAGGCGCTGCCGCAATTGGCCGCACACTTCTACCAGCAGGCCGCGGAAGAGCGCGATCATGCCATGCGGTTCGTGAAGTTCCTTGTCGAGACCGACGGCGAAGTGGTCATTCCCGCCGTCAAGGCCCCGAAGCACAAATTTGCCTCGGCTGAAGAGGCGGTACAATTGTCGCTCGACTGGGAGGTTGAAGTGACCCAGCAGATTCACAAGCTCGTCGATCTGGCCAAGAAGGAAGTCAATTACACGACCGATAACTTCCTGCAGTGGTTCGTCAAGGAACAACTCGAAGAAGTTTCCTCGATGGACAACCTTCTCAAAGTGATTCGCCGCGCCGGCGAAGACGGGTTGTTGCGTGTGGAAGAATACCTTGTCCGAAAGTCCGGCCACAGTTCGTCGCCCGAAGCAGACACCACCTGAGCGCATCGGGCTGGTGTTGGCGTTGAGTGTCGCGGCGGCGGTTCTGGCCGTAACCAGCGTGGAGGCGGCCGACGTTTGCGCGAGCCGTGACCGTATGGTTCGTGAACAAATCGAATCGCGCGGCATCACGAATGCCGCGGTGCTCGCCGCGATGTATCGGGTCCCGCGGCACGAATTCGTGCCCGAGCGCTGGATCGACGCCGCCTACGAGGACCATCCACTCCCCATCGGTCACGGGCAGACCATCTCGCAGCCGTACATCGTGGCGCTCATGACCGAACTGCTGCAACTCTCGCGAGGCGCAAAGGTCCTGGAAGTCGGCACCGGTTCGGGGTACCAAGCGGCGATTCTTGCCGAGGTCGGGGCGGAGGTTTACTCCATCGAAATCCTCGAGCCATTGGCCAAAGAGTCGGCGGATCGCCTCCGGCGCCTTGGTTACAACAAGGTTCACGTCAAACAAGGTGACGGCTATCTCGGCTGGCCTGAGCATGCCCCATTCGACGCGATCATCGTCACCGCCGGTGCGGACAACATTCCGCCGCCATTGGTGAAGCAACTGAAGCCGGGTGGCCGCATGGTGATCCCAGTGGGCGAGGCACACGGAGAGCAAATGCTCATGCTTGTGGAGAAGGGTCTCGATGGCAAAGTCACCACGCACAACGTGGCCCCCGTCCTGTTTGTGCCGCTGACACGTGAACCCGCCAGTTGATGGGCTTCACAGCCCCGAGTCGAGCACCGAGCGAACGAGTTGGTTGAGCGCCTCGGTGTTGTAGGGCTTTTGCAGGTAGCCGAGACAGCCGTGGCGCAACATGCGTTCGCCTTCCTGGTCATGGCTGTAGCCGCTGGAGACGATGACGCGCACATCCGGGTTGATTTCCTTAATGTGTGCAAAGAGTTCGGGTCCGCTGACCCGCGGCATCACCATGTCGGCAATCACCAAATCGATTTCCTCCTGATGCTCGCGGTACGTCGAAAGCGCCGCCGCGCCGTCCGGCGCGCTGAGCACCTTGTAGCCCTTTGCTTCGAGGCCGATCTGTGCCATCTCGCGGATCACATCCTCGTCCTCGGCCAGCAGGATGCACTCGTGGCCGCCGCGTGTCTTCGCTTCCGTTGGCACAGGTGTTTTGCTCGGCGTCTTCTTGGACGCCGGGAGGAAGATCTCAAACAATGTTCCCTGCCCGGGCTTTGATTCGACGCGCAGTTCACCGCCGGCGCCCTTCACGATGCTGAGCACCATCGATAGTCCGAGCCCCGTGCCCTTGCCGGGCCGTTTGGTGGTGAAGAACGGTTCGAACACGCGCGAGAGTGTGGCTGCATCCATGCCGCAACCCGTGTCGCGGAACCCGAGGGTGACGTAATCGCCGTCCGGCAAGGAAAGCGCGGGGCGGAACGGATCGGTCGCGTCCAAGCGCACGTTGCGGGTCGTGATCGTGAAGATGCCGCCTTCGGGCATGGCGTCACGCGCGTTGACGGCGATGTTGAGGAAGACCTGCTCGAGTTGGGACGGGTCAACCTCGATCGGGTGGAGGTCCGTGGCAAACTGGCGCTGTATGAGGATCGATTTGTCGAAACTGCGATCGAGCATCTTGAGCGTCTGCTCGATGCAGTCGTTGGGGTTGATCACGGTCAAATGCGGCCCTTCCCGCCGCGCGAAAGCGAGCAGCTGTTTCGTCAGTGCCGCACCGCGGTGCGCACTGGCCTCCGTCGCTTCCAGGTACCGATACGTCGGGCTGGACGGGTCGGTCTGCAGTTTCACGTAACTGGCGCACGCCAGAATCGCCGCGAGCACGTTGTTGAAATCGTGCGCGATGCCGCTCGTCAAGGCGCCGATGGACTCGATCTTCTGCACTTGGACGAGGTCGCGGTACAACTCCTCGGCTTGCACGGCGCTGGCGATGATGTTGGCGACGGTCTGCATTTCCGCGGCCAACGACTGCGAAATCTCCCGGGAGCTGCGGTAGAAGACGCCGATAAGACCGACAAGTTCCTTGCGGCGGACAACAGGGCTTAGCACGGCGCAGGCGATCCGCTCGTGCTCACATACCTTTGCCAATCCGGCCGGGGCTGATAGGACCGCATTGAGGAGAACAAGCTGGTGTGGATCGGTGTGCATCTGTTCGAACGCGGGGAACGACCAGTCCACCGCTTCGAGTTGTTCGAAGCTGTGCGCCGCGAACCCGAATGTTCCCTTGAGAGCGAAGTGGGTGGGGCCGTTTTTCTCGGTCACCCAGGCGGCCACGACGTCGGCCTCGAAAAGCTGAGCGATTTTTTCGAGAACCTCCTGCGAGATTTGCGCGATGTCGAGTTTGTCGATCAAGGCGCGCGAGATCTGGTTCAGCGTCGATTGCCGCTGGAAGGCGAGGCGTTGCGAAAGCTCGATCTCGCGGACGCGGGCAGCCTGAAGTTCCTCATGGTTTCGTTGGACGCGCTGGACGTAAAGGTAGGTTTCGGCGGCGGAGAGTGAGATCAGCAGCAGCGAGGCGCTGCTCAACGGGAGACTGACCTGGACCCACGAATCACTATCGTTGTTGAGCCGCCCGATGAGCATGTAGGAGAGCGTGATCACCAGCGCCATTCCGTAGAGTCGCGCGCGTGGCGACCAGTCCCGAGTGTTGCGGCTGCTGGCGGTTGGTTGTTGCGCCATGGAGATGCCTCGCCGGCTTCGAACGTTTTCGAGCAGGGAATGTGCCTGCCTCTGAGAATTGCGAAAAACGGACGTTTTTGCCGTTGTTCAGTCAGAATCGGAACAGCTCGGAAGGCAGGACAGAACGCGGGCGAACAAATTTGCACCGCAGGTTTTACAAATCGTGGCCGCATCGCCATCACGAGGGCTGCGGTTACGAGGTGCGGCCTGCCGTACAGGAGGGCCGGGTTGGTATGCGGGTGTCGTCGGCTTTTCCGATGGCGTCAGGAGATTTTCGGATTGCACGACACGGCTAATTACCATATGTACTGGCCAGCTAGGTCCAAGCGTATTTTCTCATGAAGCACAGAACACGATTGTGGCTCCGATTCATTCTGATCCTGATGTTGACAGGAGGCGTGTATCTGTTGCTGCGCAACTACGAGCAGGAGTTCGTCTATGCTCCGAGTGCGTTCCTGCAGAAGACGCCCCGGGAGGCCGAGATGGCCTTCGACAACATTGCTCTCGTGGCGGACGATGGTGTCAACATTCAAGGGTGGTTCGTTCCGTCGCAGCCACTGGAGCAAGAAGTGCCCGCGACCAATTCAACGACTCCCACGCTGCTGTTCTTCCACGGAAAGACG
>JBEKYJ010000194.1:0-11691 GCA_049511095.1 Verrucomicrobiia bacterium | reverse complement strand
AACATCATCGTCGCCGACGAGTTCAGCCCCAGGCCGTGCGCGATCTCCATCACGCGTAACCACTCGTCACTCATGCATTTGAGCGGCGCAATGCGCTGGCGCACGCGGTCGACCAGGATCTCGCCGCCGCCACCGGGAATCGAGCCTAGTCTCGCCTCCTTGAAGCGGCGGATCACTTCTTCCACGGGCATCCGGAAAACCTCGGCGAAATGGTTGAACTCCGGCGGAGAGAATCCGTGGATGTTCACTTGCGGAAAGTGGCGCCGCATGTACTGCAAGAGATCCAGGTAGTAATCGATGCCCAGTTTCGGATGATGACCGCCCTGCATCAGCACCTGCACGCCGCCGATGGCCACCAACTCCTTGAGTTTCTCGCCCACCTGCTCCGGCGTGAGCACGTATGAATCCTCGTCGCGTTCCTCGCGCATGAACGCGCAGAACGTGCAATACACGTTGCAGACATTCGTGTAGTTGATGTTGCGGTCGATGATGTAGGTGACGACGCGGTCTGGATGCTTTCGCACGCGCACGACATCGGCGAGGCCGCCCAATTCCGGCAGCGTCAACCCATGATACAGCCGCACCGCTTCCCCGGGTGTGATCCGCTCGCCGTTGAACACCCGGCCCTGAATCAGGTCAAGCGACGTATCGTAGATCATGACAACCGCTCACCAAACCCAGTTCCTTGAGATACTGCTGAAACCGCCGCAACCCCTGTTTCTCGGCGTCGCCCAAATCATACCACACGCATTTCGAGTAGTAGTCCCTGAGGAATTCGGGGGTGGCTTCCGTGGCATCCTGCACAATCTGTTCGATGTGCGCCAGACCGTCGGCTTTCGCCTGGCGCAGCAACGCCGCCAGTTCTTCCTTTTCCGCATCCCGCTGGAACGCCCAGGCCGCGAAGACAAACGGCAGTCCCGTCAACTCCACCCACGCCGCGCCCAAATCCCAGATCGGCTGCTTCCCGTTTCGCGTCGCGTACCAAATCGCTTCATCACCGATCAGCAGCATCGCTTCATGGTCGCTCAACTTCGCTCCCGGCGGCCGCGGATAAAACTCCGGCTCAATGTGGTATCCCACTTTCAGCAGGACGCGCAACAACCACACGGAGGTCCGCGAGGCCGGCGTCACCGCCACGCGCTGGATCCTGTCGATGGGCACGCGATGCGTCAGAAACACGCTACGCACTTCCCCGCGCGCCGCGATCGCGATTCCGTCGAGTACATCATATTGATCGTGCAGCAATACCTCCGCGATCGGGATGATCCCCACCTCGAATTGCTTCTGGTACATCAAGTCCGCCAACCGTGACGGCTCGCAATTCGCCACTTGATTCTCGATGCCATACACCAACGGCCGCACGTTCAGGTACGTGATGCCCCCAATGCGCGGCGTCGTGCTCATGCTGCTCCCCCTTCGTTGCTCGCACCGACATAAGACGCTTCGGCGGGGCGGGCTGGCTCCAGCCCGCCGAGCGCATCGGCTAGCGGCGCGGTCGGGCCACCGCGCCCTACCGCATCAGGATTAACCGGGTGGTACAAACTGTCCCGTTGCACCGGTTCCCGGCCGGCTTCGCGAATCGCCTTCACCAATTCTGCGCAGGCCATTTCCTGCGGCGTCTTGGCGCCGGCCATATGGTAAATCTTCTCCTCGATCACGGTGCCGTCCATGTCGTCAACGCCATGGCTCAACGACACCTGCGCGAGCTTCAGGCCCATGAGAACCCAGTACGCCTTGATGTGGTCGAAATTGTCCAGATAGATGCGGGCGATGGCCAGCGTCTTCAGCATGTCGTAACCGCTCACCCCCGGCAGATCCGGCAGCTTCGTGTTCTCGGGATGAAACGCCAGCGGGACGAACGCCGTGAATCCGCCCGTCTCGTCCTGCAATTCGCGCAACCGCCGCAAATGATCCACGCGATGACGATCCGTTTCCACGTGACCGATGAGCATCGTACTGGTCGAACGCCCGCCCATCTTGTGCCACGTGCGATGAACGTCGAGCCATTCCTCGGCGGACTCCTTGGCGTGGCAAATCACCTGGCGGACTTCCGGATCAAGAATCTCCGCGCCCCCGCCCGTCAACGAACCGAGACCCGCCTCGCGCAAGGCGGCGAGCGTCTCGGGCACGCTGCGCTTGCCCACCCATGAGAGATGCAGGATCTCAATCGCGGTGAACGCTTTCAGGTGCAGGTTCGGGTCCAGCGCCTTCAGCGAGCGCAGCATCTCGATATAGTAGTCCCACTTGAACGACGGATGCAGTCCGCCGACGATGTGAATTTCGGTGATGCCGAGCTTGAGGGCTTCCCGGGCTTTCTCGATCATCTGCGGGAGATTGTATTCGTACGCGCCCGCCTCGCGCCGTCGTCGATAGAACGCGCAGAAATCGCAATCGAGGATGCAGATGTTGGAGTAATTGATGTGGCGGTTGAGAATGTAGTACGCCACGTTGCCGTTTTTGCGCTCGCGCACGAGGTTCGCCATCGCGCCGATGGTCGCCAGGTCGTGCGAGGCGTACAGGCGAAGGCCGTCGTCCTCGTTGATGCGTTGGCCCGCCTCAACCTTCTCGTAAATGTCCCGCAACTCCGAACGCTCGATCAACCTGTTCATCGTGAAACCACGTCGATTACCACGGCCCCCAGAAACACGGCGCTGATGACTGCGTTCATGCGAAAGAATGCCGCGTTCAGGCTGACCGGATCCTGCTTTCTCGCCAGAATGTGCTGCATCACGAGGCACGCGAAAATGATCGCCAGCCCGAAGTAGTATGACACGCGAAGATTTGAAATCAACCCGAAAGCCAGCAGCAAAACAGCCGTCACGGCGTGGGCCGCCCGGGCCACACGCAGGCTGCCGTCGATCCCCAGTCGCACGGGCAACGAGCGGAGTCCCTGCGCCTTGTCGAACTCATAGTCCTCGATCGCGTAAATGATGTCGAACCCCACGAGCCAGAACACGACCGCCGCCGCGAGCACGACCGGCGGCCAGTCGAACCTTCCCCGCACCGCCAGCCACGCCCCGAGCGGCGCAATCCCGAGCGCCAATCCCAAAAAGAAGTGCGAGAAATCCGTGAACCGTTTCGTGAACGAGTAGAAGAAGACGATCAACAGGGCTACCGGCGAAAGATATCCACAGAGCGGATTGATGAGCCAGGCCGCACCCACGAGGCCGAGACCGCTCACCGCCACCAGTGTCCACGCGCCCGCCAGCGAAATCTGCTTCTTCGGCAAATGGCGGTGGGCAGTGCGCGGATTCAACGCATCCAATTTCCGGTCGACAATCCGGTTGAACCCCATCGCCGCCGTCCGCGCACACATCATCGCCGCCAGGATCAGCAGAAACGTCCGTCCTCCCGGCCACCCGCGATTCGCGCCCGCCGCCACCACCATCGACGCCAGCGCAAACGGAAGAGCGAAGACCGTATGGGAAAACCGGACGAACTCGAAGTATTTGCGAATTCCGCTCACGCTGGTTACTCTAGCAGTCCTTGTCTCAAGGATTCAATCATCTCGGCGGGAACCGCTTCACTTCATGCAAGCAACACAGCGAGGACGTGGTGCGCATTGAAACCTACCCGCATCGCGTTTCCCCAACGCAGCAACCGGTGGATACATTAGTCATTAATGTATCAGGCGTGAGAGCAACGACTCTATACCTCTTCACCCAACCCGCCCCCGCCCGGGAATTTGAAGACCATGTCACTTATTGCGTCATGCCATGGGTGTTTTTGTCCGTCTTCGTAGGTCCCGGTCATTTCAGTTGCGGCCAATCTCTCGAATGCAAAAAGCTGAAAATCGTCGTCCTTTGTAAGACTGTAGTATCCGGCATCCGAGAGCTTTCTCTTAAGCGCCAACGGAAACACGTAGCTAGCCAGCAGCAAGTGCTCAGACTCAGTCTCGTGCTCTATTTCGGCGACGCGCCTCGAATTCGCCCCTGACTACCGGTGAACCCCCGCAACCCGGCCGCATTTCATCGGTTTGAGATCGTTTTGAAAGGCCGCCGCTCGCACTGCATTTCCCTGATGCCGTTTTGAAAGGCCGCCGCTCGCACTGCATTTCCCTGATGCAGCAATGGGTGGATACATTAGTCATTAATGTATCAGGCGCAGGAACCCGGAACGCTTGGGGCAAAACGAAGTGCGTTGATCTACGCCCTACTGGGCAGTTGTCGGCGGCAAGGGATCAATCCGTTCGATTATCTCAAGGATTCGTTCACACGCCTGCCCTTGGCGAAGATCACGGAGATCAGGCAGTTTACGCCGCGAGCATGGGCCAGAGCAAAAGCGAAGGAGACAATGGTCGCTCTGGCAGCTTGAACAAGTCGGTAGCCGGTCGAGTTTAACCTCCCGTTTTCAACTTCTGCGCCATGACCGTTGCGTGCTCCCTGAGTTGCATACAACCAATAGGACATACCGTGTCGGCTGAGCACCGTGCCTGTGGGCATCCCGGGACCGGGCAGTGTAGCTTAGGGGTAACTGTCAAGGGTTTGAGCTTTGGCTGGGAGCAAGTGTCGGAGCGGATTTACTGCCGAACATTTGCTGCTGCATCTTAAAGCTCACCGCAGCCAAGCCACTTATCTGCTGCTCCGATTGGATGAACTGGTCATACTGCGCGGGAGACAGGATGCTCTTCGCCCTTTCAGCATAGGCTTGCTCCAAT
Organism: Verrucomicrobiia bacterium; assembly: GCA_049511095.1. GTDB lineage: Bacteria > Verrucomicrobiota > Verrucomicrobiia > Palsa-1439 > Palsa-1439 > Palsa-1439. The sequence goes on along the minus strand of JBEKYJ010000194.1, from coordinate 7,034 downwards.
ACTTCGAATTGCTTTATCGCCTCGCCAACATTTTCTTCAGTTAACTTAGACGGGTCGTACAATAGCGACGATGACGGAAGGGACGTTCGTGCCTCATACATGCTGTTGAGCAAATCGTATTCTTGTTGGTCGGTCAGGGCAGCGTCGGCGGGCAAGGAACCTTTGAACATCTGGATCAGGCTGCGCTCCTCGCTGGTCTTCTCGTAGTCCTGAAAAGTTTGGTAATCCTGTGGTCCAAGTAAATCTTTGATCTTCTGGTCGTATTCGGCCCTGATCGCATTGACATTCTCCATCGCCTGTTTGCGGTCGGCTTCGGAACCGCCAATCATTGGCAGCCGTGCGTCCATCAGAGCCGCCTGACGATCCGCTATCAGAGATTTGAGGGCGTCTAGTTGATCAGCCGACAAATTCAGGTCTTTGCTCAACGATCCATACTTCGGCTCAACCATCGCCTTTTGCTGGGCTTGCAGCACCTCTTTCATCTGCGGGTTGTTCATCATGCCCGCCAACCCATAGGCCCAATTGCTCGCCGTCCCCGTGCTAAAGCTAGGCTTTGTATCCCCCGATGGCGCAGGGGCGATCATCGGCGACGCTAAGACTGAGGGTGGAGTTGTCTCCGCTGAAAGCGCAGACATGGGCTTCGGAGCTATATGTATCGGCGAGGTTCGCGTCTTGGGTCTTTCAGCCATCCGAACAACGGGCGTCCGCTCGCTCATCACTGCGAGTTCCTGTCTTTGTTTCACCACGACAACTGCCAAAAGCGCCGTTGTGATTGAAAGCGCAGCGATGACCCAATAACTCTTTTTCATATCCTATCTTCCCACTTCGTTGTCCCCCCGCTGTTCAAAAGAAGCAAGTCCATCGAAATGTCACACGGCACGTTCTGATTCGGATCTCCGGCGCCGGGCGCGAGAGATCCAACTCTCCTGCTGGCGCCCAGCGATTTCTCAGCTTAGCCGGCAGCTAACGAGCAGCGCCATCTTCGCCCCGTGCCGCACAACAATTCCCCGCGTCGATTCAAGCTGCCAAGTCCAATGACTCGCAGGAATGGCCCGAAGTGATTAAGGCAGCGGAACTGGTACCAGTTGCAGGTCCCCGAGGTCGAGAGGTTCATCCGTGAATCCGCCGGGGATTTCGGGGACAACCATTTCGCGGTCCAGCAAACCGAGCGGGCGAGTAACGTTATCGATGACCCGTCTGCGGGGGGTATCATTGGTCACGACATGGGTTTCGTTATATTCGATGTGCAGACTATAGGCGCCGGGAGGGACCTGGTCGGCACGGAAAGAACCGTCCGGGGCCACATGCAACCGGTACAAGCGGTACGCCTTGTGATACGCCTTGCCCGCGTCGCTTTCGTACCACTGACGGACGCGTTCTTGTATGGCACCCTGGTTGAGCCCCTCACGGGTGGCTTGTTCGGCCACTGCAGCTTCCCCGGAATGGCCGGAGTCAAGGAAGCCAGCCACGTTGGATGTATCCGAGTTGGTGATGTCAGCGGTGGGAAGCAGAATGCGGCCGATAACCGGTCGTCCCTGGCCGCCCAATTTGACGTAGGTCGTCTCGCCCGGTTTGACCTGCAGGGGCGTACGCGAAGGTTCGACGACTACCTCCCCGGGCAGGACGCGTTCGAAAACGAAACGACCGGCCTCGTCGGTCCGTACATCATCGTACGTCGCATAGACGTGGGGACCGTCCTGAGCCTGATGCACGGATTCCATGATGAGCCGGACAGGTTGGCCCGTCGCAGCGCTGGTCCCGAACGAGAGCATGCCTTCCACTCGGCCCCAAGGCTGGAGAGTAATATCGATGGGAAAGTTCGCTGTGGCAGAGGGAACCTGCGCCAGACCTTGATCATTGACAGCCACCAGCAAGAAGGATTCCCCCGGCAGGGATAGATGAAAGCTGCCGTCGGCTTCCGTGTGTGAATGCGTGTAGTCCCGGGAGATTTCGCCGGTGGCGCTGGGCTTTCCATCGCGGAGCAACAGGCTCGCATGGCCGACAATAGCGAAGACGTGCGCGTTGACGGCTGGCTGCCCATCGGGTGCTCGCACTATTCCGGATGGCCAATTACGCTTGTGCAGCCGGAAGTTGACCTCGGTCGCACCCTCCTCGACGATTGCGAAGGGCAGGTTGGTTATGTCGTACCCCGTGGCTTCGACGCGGAGGAAGCGGGCACCGCTCTCCTCAAACATGACAGATAAATCATATTGGCCTTCGCCGAATGTGATAGCCCTCCACTCATCCCAGACGACTCGGTTTAGCTCGGCATCCCAGGTACCCGGTGTGACACGAAATGTAGCGACGGGCTGACTGGTGTCATCATCAACCACCGTGCCGCGGACATGGGGCATCCGAGCCAGTGTAATGACCTGTTCATCGGCGTCTGGTTTCAGGGTGGGCAGGAGTTCAAAACTCGGTTGGAGATAGCCAGTCTTCAAGATGTTGAATCGAACTTCATCAGGCGGAGCGTCCGTCCAGACGAAGCGGCCTTCCGAATCGGTCGTGGCCTCCCAATCAAGAGTTCGCTTATCACGCCAACGATCGGCCCTAATCCGAGCCCCTTCGATCGGTTTGCCGTCTACACCGACGATCCGACCGCGAATGACGTGGCCGTGCGTCAGGCGCACTTCGAGTTGTTTCGTGGTTGAATTGGCATCAATAGTCTTCAGCTCCGGCGAATAGCCGGCGGCTTGGAACGCCAGTGTTGTCAGGCCGTCGGCAGAATGCGGGAACTGAAAGTTCCCTGAGGCATCCGTGGTGGTTCTTGTGGGTAGATTGGGGCCCGTGCGGTCGTCGCCCTCCGTGACCTTGACGCCGGGGATGGCGCGAGCACTCTCATCGAGAACCGTACCGCTGATGACCACGCCTTTCTTCATGACCATGACGCCAGTCATGTCGTGGAGTTGTTCCGGCGGTGGCGTGCGAGTGCTGTCGAACGGCGGATCGAAGACGAAGTCCGGATGCGACAGACGGAACCCGATCCTAGACGGATTCGCCGGGACGGTATTGATCTGCCAGTGTCCGCCTACGTCAGTGACCACCTGTGTCGCCATGAGGAATTCAATGTGTTGCAGGACCCCGTGGACGACCTCGTCAGATGAACCGCGCGGGAGGTCCGCAACGGCGACGGTTGTGTTCGCGATGGGTTGGCCCTGCTCGTCCTGGATCATGCCGCCAATCGGGACGGCCGGTTCCAATGCGAAGGTGAAATCCGCTGGGAATTGGGCGGAATCGCTTCGAACCGTCCAGTGCACCCTCATCGGAACATAACCGTCCAAATGGACGGTTACGGACAGGTTTGAGAGGGTTTCCGGGGGTAGAGCAATGGCGTACTGGCCCTGGTCGTCGGTGTGTCCCTGGTTCTTGACTTTCTCTTCTTTAACGCTGATGTCGGCATTTGGTAGTGCACGGTTCGTTTTCGCTTCGCGAACGTGAATGACTAGAACCCGCGTAGTCGAAGACGGCTGATCAGGGCTACCGGCTGCGGTTGTCCCGGCCGTTTTCGTAGATGGGGCTGGCGTTGTCACTTCGGTCGGTAGGGTTGGCCGGGGAGAATTCGATTTATGCAGGACGGGTCGATTGAGGACGAGTTTGGCTGCGCCCACGATGGCGAGAGTGATGACCGTTGCAAGCTTGAGCTGCGCCCAGCGCCAGGCACGGAGTGTTTCACGCGCCAGTTGAGGGAGGGTTGCCCAAGCGGAGGTACCAGCGGTGGCGGATTGCAGCACGCTGAGCGCGAAGGCCTGCGGCGCCGCCTGAACCGTTTGCACGGCCAGCAGAGTGACGAGGCCCGCGCCCCCCAGTGCGACGCCGCGGCGAGCCAGGAATTTGCGCATTTTGTCCACAGCACGCGTGACACGTTTCTTGGCCGCCTCTTCGGTCAGACCGAGTTGCTGTCCCACTTCTCGCAGCGATTTCTTTTCGTAGAAACGCAGCAGGATTGCGCAGTGGTCGGCCGAAGAGAGTGCGGCGACAGCTTGATCGAGATGCGGTGCGAGTTGATTCCAAAGAATCTCATTTTCATCAGGCATGGTCGTGGTCGGCATCATGGCGGAAGCAGCCTCCTCGCGAGCCCGACGGCGTCGTTCCGACCGCAAGGCGGAGGCCGCGACAAAATGGGTTGTACGGAACAGCCACCCGGCGAGGATGGTGCCACGGCGCAAGTTTCCGGCCTTGCGGGCCAGCAGGATGAAAACCGTTTGGGCAACGTCCTGGGCCAGGTGCGGGTCGCCGACCTGCCGCAGAGCTGCCGAGTGAACCCAGTTCAGATGGCGCTGGACCAGCTCGGTAAACGCGGATTCCGAGCGCAGCTTCGCGTATGCCTGAAGCAGTTCCCAATCGTCCATCGTACGCATTGTCTCCTATCTATGAATTGCCGCCAATGGCAAAACGGGACATCGGGACAAGCTACTCTGGAGAGTCGCCGGTATGGAGAAGGTCGCCGGCATCGACAGTCCGACCTTTGGAGACGGAGAAGTGTTTTTCGGAAGATTTATTCAAGCCGGCGTGTGTGATGGTTTTCGGTTGGCGCTGACCGATCGCGTAATCTCCGGCTCGCATCGGGCCTAGCTTGAAGCGGCCTTGGTGGTCGGTGATTGCCGCGGGATCGAAGTAAGGGTTGTCCAGTTGATCGGCGGCGACCGAATAGACTTCCACGTGGGGGACCGGTTTTCCGTCGCGGTCAACAACCCGGCCGCTGATCCAGCCGCCGTAGGACATTTGCAGGGTGAATTCCAGTTCGTCGCCCGGCTTTGAGCCGAAGGTCTTGGTGACGGCGTTGGCCCAGTGGCCTTGAGGGTCGTGGGCGCTCAAGTTGTAAAGCGTGCCGTTGCCGGCGGGCAGATAACTGGAGAATCGTCCTTCGGTGTCCGTCACGAACTGATACCGCGCATCGCCGCTGAAGACGCCAATGCCCTGGACATTGAGGTTCACAAGCATTTTGCCAGCGGGCTGGCTGTTCGGCCCGACCACCTTGCCGTGAACGTGGACGCCGCGTTCGATTTGGGCAACCACCGTCGGCAGGTTTTGACGCAAATCGAGATTGAGCGGCCCGATTGCGCGACCCATGGACGGCGGCCCTTTGAATTCTTCCCAATCACCGCGCTCGTACTCGATATCGTTCGTCGACCAGAATCGCTTGTACTCGGACTTGATCACTTCAAAACTTGTGAAGCCCGGCATGAGGCCATTCCATTCGGCAAAACCCGTTTTATCGGTGACGCGTTCACTTCCTGCCTTCCACTCGATCCGGCCGGGAAAATCATCCCAAATGACAAGCTTCACTCCCGACACCGGTCTGCCGGTCACCGAGTCCACCGTTTGCAGCCGCAGCCGCACACCGGGCTGCAACTGGCTCGACAGATCTGTCGTCTTGCCTGCATCGACGCGAATCTTCTGGAACCGAGCGAAATAGCCATGCTCGCTGGCTACTTGAACTTCGTACACACCGGGTTCGAGCGGGAAATCGTACGCGCCGTTGTCGTCGGTTTGCCGGTCCAACCGCAACCCGTGGACGAGGTACCCCATCCTGGCCCGCATGGTCTTCTTGTTGCGCGTCAACGTGACGGTCGTTTTCCCGGCCGGTTTACCGTCGGGCAAGGTGAACTGTCCTTTCAGGCGCGTTGTGTCGTCGAGCTTGATTGTAAAGCCGCAACCGACGGAAACGTCCGTGATTTGCCGGGTGCCGAACCCGTCTTTCTGCACCTGAAGATACATCCCCCACATCCGTTCGCCCTGATTTGCGAACCGAAAGGCTCCGTTGGCATCGGTCATGACCGGTTCCGACTTCGGATATGCGCGTTCAAGGGACACCGCTGCGCCTGCGACGGGGTTGCCTTTGGGATCGACCACGCGTCCTGCCACTTCGTTTGTCCGGATATCGGACGGACCGGCAGTGTCGTCAATGTCCGGCATTTCCGGACCGGACTCGGTGGTTAGAACAATCGGGTCGCTGTCATGTTCGGGGAAACTGCCGCTGGCCGTCATGGGCAGGCCTTGCGGTGGGAGGAATTCCAGTTCGAACTTCTGCCCCGGCTTGGCCAGAACCAGTGACTTCCGTGGGACGAGGATGGATTCATCGGGCAGTCGACGCTCTATGGGCATCTTATTTGTCCACCAACCCTTGTCCGGGCCATTGATGTATACATGCGGCGCGATGACCTGCTTGATGGGAATGGGGTGGCCGGCGGGGTCGACGACGCGGATGAGCAACAGCTCGGAATTGGCGGAGTTGCCGGTGTCGCCTGCAGAAGGCGGTGCTGTTTCGGCGACGGCTGCGGTGACGCAGAGACTTGCTACGAACGCCATCAAGCACAGCACCGAGCAACCGTTCGGGCGTCGCGCCTCGGTCGAGCGCCGTTGGAAAATCGAAAACACCGTGCTGCGCCGATTGAAGAGCCACTGGCCTGCTGATTCGAATAGAGTCGTCATGATGACTTCTCCTCCCATTCACCCAAGGGTTCTTGGATCTTCACCAGTCCCTGCTGCGGCACCTTTTTGCCGCAATCCCGTCCGCACCCTTTGGCAATTCTAATAGAGGCCGGCGGCTTTGTCAGCAGCCAATTCAGCAAACCATCCGACGGCGGCGCATCCTGACACTGCCACCGTTTGACGCTGGAAAGATGCAGCCACGGTCCCGCCTGGGCGGGATTGCCGTGCGGGAGCCGCCGCGGCAGCCGCCTGCGCGCCAAAGCTTCGGCGGTGGCGCGAGCGGGGCGGCCACAAGGCAACCAAACACGTTGGTAGTACTCAGATGCGCTCGAAAGGGGGAGTATATGGAGTGATGGAGTGTTAGAATGTATCCGACTGACGAACCACGCACCACCTAGGCAATTAATGCCTCACCACGAAAAACTAGACGTGCTCCATCAGCCGCATACGATACATTAGTCATTAATGTATCAGGCGCGGGAGCAACGACTCTATACCTCTTCACCCAACCCGCCCGGGAATTTGAAGACCATGTCACTTATTGCGTCATGCCATGGGTGTTTTTGTCCGTCTTCGTAGGTCCCGGTCATTTCAGTTGCGGC
>JBEKYJ010000193.1:0-7671 GCA_049511095.1 Verrucomicrobiia bacterium | reverse complement strand
ACTTGCTCCTTCAACCGGAAATTGATAAAGCATTGAAACGATAACCACTGAACAGGCGTAGCGATTCCTCAACGAAGAGGTGGTTCAATCCCGTGGGGTCAAAATACTCGTTTGACTTCGACGCACAAACTCAACATGTCATGCGATTGAGATGAAGTTTGCTCCAGTGGCCTGGCATCTGCGATGGTGTTTGGTAGAACGAGCCAAAGTAAAACCGATTGTCGTTCTCGGACTGCTGACCTTGATGGCTAGCGGCTGCGTCAGTTCGCTCCAGTTTCAAACCCGCCAATCGCGACCGTTTGATTTTAGCAGGGACACTTTCTCATTCTCCAACCAAACTGTCTATGCATACGACCACGATCCGGCCACGGGACGCCTTGTGGTTCGCCACAAGGATCCCCCCCCCGACTACACGCGCCATTGTTTTGTTGTCTGCCGTTCGGCAGCTCAGTTCTTCCAATATGCACGGTTCGTTCCGGCCCTTCCGCTGGCAGATGACGCTACTTACGGCCGCCTCGTGCGTCAAGTCGTCTCGCGGAGTTTGTCCTCCTGGCCGATGGATTCAGAAAGGATTGTGATTCCTGGCTACCCGAGCCTGCGCGAATTCAGCAGGGCGAACGAACGCCTGCTCAAAGCGGAGTGCGGAAGCGCGCTGCACAGCTACGTTCAGCGCGGTCACTGGCGGTCAATGTTCTGGTTCTCCCGCGAACAGCAGGCTGGAATGGCGAAGCAATTGAAGGATGCCTGTGGCCTCAATCGCCCGGCGATTGTTCACATCGTCTGTTATCCGAGGCGGTCGTTCATTCACCATGCCATCCTCGTGTATGCAGTCGTTGAGGCGGAAGGGACAATTCGTTTCACGGCCTACGACCCCAATAATGTGGAAGAACCCATCGTGCTGACCTTCGATTGCCGCAGACGGACTTTCTCCCTGCCGCCGACCGACAAGTTTCAGGGTGGAAACATCGCAATTTATCAAATCTATCACAGTTGGTGTTACTAGTGTATCGTCTCACCCTGATGCCATTTTGCAATGCAAAGAACACGAGGGTCAAGCTGGTGGAAGTTTGTTTTCAAGGGAGGCGGTTATTTTTATGAAGAGACGCACTCGCACGCTGGGCGTGCTGTTGACAAGCCTGTTGCTGACAGCGGTGGCAGTTCACGCGAAATCAAAGCCGCGGTTCAACGCTCGCGGTAACCTGCTCATCGTTGACCGGTACAACAATCGCGTCATCGAAATCGACACGAACATGCAGACGATTGTGTGGCAATACGAAATGAGCGTGCGGAAGTCCGTGACGAATTTGATTGTCGGGCCGTGCGATGCAGAGCGCGTGCACAGCCAGACGCTGATCGTGGGTGGCGGTCTGCCTCCGGGCGCTTCCACCAATTATCCCAGCGGCGCCTCCGACAATCGCGTGATCCTGGTAAACCGCAAGGGCAGGATCATCTGGCAATACGGCCAGGCTGGTGTGACCGGTTCGGGCGACAATGAGCTGAACAACCCCGTGACGGCGATGATGCTACCCCACAGAAGCGTGTTGATTACAGACCAGGGGAATCAGCGGGTCATTCAGGTCAACCGCAAGAAAAAGATCGTCTGGCAATACGGCACGACCGGTGTCAATGGCAGTGATACCAATCAGCTCAACCAGCCCGCCGGTGCCCAGCGTTTGGGCAATGGCCACTATCTAATCGCCGACGCGGGCAATAATAGGGTCATTGAAGTCACCCGCAAAGGGGCCCTGTTGCGGCAATACGGAGACCCGATGGATTCGTCGATCCTCAACGGGCCAACCTACGTCTGTCGTCTGTCGCACGGAGCCAATCTTCTCATCACCGATTCGCTGAACAACCGCATCGTCGAAATCAACAGAAACAATAGCAATGTATTTACCTACGTGACATCCGCGCGTTCCGGCAGCGTCACTGATCCGCAACCCACGCACGCGGTGCAGTTGAAGAAAGGCAATTTCCTGATTGCCGATCAGTTCAATCATCAAGTCATCGAGATCGACGCGTCAGGCGACGTGGTGTTCTCCTATGGCACGCTGGCGGTTCCCGGAAGCGCCGACGGTTTTCTCAACGCGCCCTGCGACGCCAAAGTCGTTGGGGACTACACCGGCCTGACCCCGCTCCACGGCAGCGGTGGCGGGGGCTTCAGCTTCGGGTTTTGGTCTTTTTGACACTGCCACCAAACACACAACCCGTTGTGACTGCACTTGCATGAGGTGCGAGTAAGGCGCGATCCTACCACGCCCAGCGGTGCGGTCAGGAGTGCGCTGACTTGTCAGCGCTTTTCCCAGTAACGGCACAGCGGCGTCAAGCCGCCGCACTCCACAGCGCTCTCGCGCTTACGGCGCCACGGGCAACGAGACTGTCGAGGTGTTCACGGCGTCGCGATAGATTTTCACGGTGGGTTGGTTGAGGTTGGGCAGGAAGAACGGATAATCGCGGCTGGTGATTTGGAAAAAAATCTGGCTGCCCGCTCGGAATGTGTGGTTCACCGTAAAGGGCGAGAAATCAATCGCGTGCGGTGTGGACGGGTTGGCGGTGTGGTCCTTGAAGGCGCCGCGCGTGATGAGTTGGATCTTGCCCTTGGCCGGGTGCTCGAGGATTTGCACATAGTAATAGGCGTTCGAGTGGCCGGCCGAGACGATTAAGTGGCATGACGGCGATCCGATGACGTTGAGGTCTGCGGGCAACGTGGCGCTGGTGAACCGGGCCCGGTTCGCGCCACCGTCGGTTTTCGTGAAGATTTTTGGGTCAAGGATGCTGGTCGCGCCGGAATTGAGGATGGCGTTCACCGAAACGAGGGATTCGATCAGCGTGTTGTCGTCCGCACCGACTGCGCGCAGGAGCGGACGCAGCACAAAAAAGAAGCCAGTCGAGGGCGACAATTTCTTTACTTTGCCATTTGCGGCCGGGCTGACGGTGGAGAGCAAAGGCCCGTTGAGGAAGTACGTGTTCGTGACCGTACCCGACAGCGGCACGGTGCTGACCTGTCTCAAGGAATTGTTTGACCAGTTCGTCGTGTTCTCAGGGGCCAGCGTCACGGGCGGCTCGTTCGTGATGCCAGTGTCGATACCCTTGAGCCATTGGTCGAACCAACGGACAGCCTGGGTCCGCAAGTACATTCCTTCATTGCCCGTGATGCTTAGCGAAGCGGGCGGATGCCCCAGCCCGCCGAGGTAAAGTTTCAGAAACGGCATGAAATGGTTGGTTTGGGCGAGCTGGAGGGCCTGCGAGACGGGAAACAAATCATCCTGCCAGCCCTGAATCACAAAAGCCGGGACCGTCAGCTCCGCTGGGTTGAAGATCACAGAGCGCCAATCGATATTGCTTTCGGGATCACCCTGGCGCGTCTTCTCGGGCGTGCCGTTGAGAATGTCGCGGAGCCAATCGAACATGACCGGTGCATAGTTCGGATTCTTGAAATCAAAGCCACCGGCGAAGAGGCCGAGCGAATATGTCAGCTTGGGAACGTCGTTGGGCGCCAGCGCTTGGTAAAGATCCGTCCAACCGATGATCGGGATCACCGCGGTCAAGCCGGCCACGTGTGTCCGCATGATCTCGAAGGTGTGTCCGCCGCCGTAAGATGGCCCCATCACGCCGAACTTGCTCGCGCTGGTGACGGGGATCGCAATCGCCGGTGCATCCCCGATCGAGCCCGTTTGCATCGCAAGGATGATGGTTTTCAGGTCGTTGACCTCGTTGGGTCCGACCAACGAAACTGAGCCGTCGGAATTACCGAAGCCGCGGACGGTGGGCGTGACCACGACGTAGCCTGCCGCGGCGAAATCCTCGGCAAGCGTCACGATGGTGGCGGTGCTTTTCGTTTCCGCGAAGCCGTGGACGACCACGACCACCGGGGCGGGCGCGACTACACCGTCGGGCACATAGATATTGGCATCGAGGTGAATGGAGTTAGTTGAAGATGCGGACGTATCACCGTCGACCGTGCCATCGGCGGTCGCGAGGATCGGGATGCGCGTGCTGTGGATCGTATATGTCCCGCCCAGCGCTTGCGTCAACAGCGCCAGAAAAAATGCGAATATGAGCCTGCCCTGTTTCATACCGATGCCCCCCATCGTGGTTGACTGTGCCTTCACCCTACGGGAGAAATCGGATTTTTGCAAATGGGGTAAGCGCCCTCTCATTGTAACCGCGTTTCCACCGGGCCACTTACAACAACCGGTCACAAAAACTCAAGATGCAATCGCCCTGAGGTATCGTATTGACATATGCCCGATCGCTGATAGGGTGGTTTACAAGAACGAGTGTTGTTGCATAGTATAGCTCTCCGCCCCGCAGCTCGGACGACAAATCCGGCTGCGGGGTTGCTCTTTACGGGCCTGCATCACTTTAGGTTCGTGGAAACCCCTCCGAAAGCCCGATTTCAAATTGACTACGCCCGTCCCGAGATATCCCACAATCGCGCCATGTGCCTCACGTGTCGCCTTTGGTCCGGTGTGTGGGTTTCTCTCTCCCCCGGGCCGCCGACGAGGCCGACGCCGTTCAAGCAGCGGATTTTCTCGGCAAGAAGCGCGTGGCGAAACGTTCATGGGGTTTCAGCGCCGGCAAACGCAACGTGAACTACTCCGAAATCAAGGAGCACAAGTCAAACCCCACAAGCTCCGCAATCTCCGCGACCACGAGTGTGTCCTCGTCCACTGCGAGCGTGGCTTTCACCGCGCGGTCTTGCCGCCACTGGAATCTGACGGAACTACAGCCCAATGGTTCAACTCGTAGTGAAGATTCGTCTAACGACGCCCTGAATCCAACTACGCCTAGATCGATTCGATGTGGGTATTCTCAGATATGGAGGAATGCGAAACACGGACCGGGGGCTTGCACGGAGGTGTGTATAACGATAATTTAAGACATGCCACCAGGGAAACCACGGGCAGGGGAAGGTGTTCTCTGCTCATTGGAGACGGCCAATCCGCCGATGTACGTTATGCAGGCGGAGGCGTTCGAGTTCTTCGATCGGCATGTCCGTCTTTCATCTGCGCAACGCAAGCTGTATCGCCACCTCTTGTTAGATGGGCCGATTCGCGGAAGGTACATCGGCATGGAGCGGCGCGAGGAAGCGCTTGAAACCGATCCGGATCGCGCGGTTCACCGTTTTGAGAAGTTCGGACGACGCATCGCCAGTGAAGCAGCGCGCAAAGCCTTGGCTTCCGCCCGGCTCGCGCCGGCAGACGTAGGCGCGCTCATTGTCAACTCGTGCACGGGCTATCTCTGCCCCGGTTTGTCCTCTTACATCGCGGAAGACCTCGGCTTGCCAGCATCGGTAAAGGTTTTTGACCTGATGGGCATGGGATGTGGAGCGGCCATTCCCAATCTCGAATGCGCAGCGGCCTTGCTGACCACCGGGATGGAATGGCCCGCACTCAGCATTGCCGTGGAGATTTGCTCCGCCACGATTTTCCTGGACAATGATCCCGGCCTGACGGTGAGCAACTGCATCTTCGGTGACGGCGCGGCGGCGGCGGTCTTGAGTCGTGCTGGCAATGGCGAGCATGACGGGCGGCTGCGGCTCGTGGACTTCGCCGGGGGCTTGTACCCGCGCCATCGGGAACAGCTTCGCTACCGGACTCAGCAAGGACGACTGCGCAACGTCCTCGGGAAACGGGTCCCGGTACTGGCAGCGCAAACCGGCACAGAGGTAACCCACAAACTGCTGGCGCGTCACGGGCTGACGCGCAGCGACATCCGATGGTGGGCAGTGCATGCTGGCGGGTCAGCGGTGCTGGACGAGATTGGCGAGCGACTGAGACTCGACGAAACGGCACTGCGGTTTTCGCGCGGAGTTTTTGCGGATTTTGGCAACATGTCGTCACCTACCGTGTTGTTCGTTCTGAAGCGAATTCTGCAGCAGGGCCGGCCAGCGCGCGGCGAGCGAGGGGTGTTGCTGTCTTTCGGCGCGGGCTTTACCACTTTTGCCGCACTGGTGGAGTTCCTGTGAAGGCTGAAGTCTTGATTGTCGGCGCCGGGCCGGTTGGATTATTGTTAGCCAACCTGCTGGGGGCAGAAGGTGTGTCTTGCGTCTTGGTGGAAAAACGCACCGAAGAAAGTCCATTTTCCCGCGCGATTGGCATTACGCCACCGTCGTTGGCGATCTTGCGCCGTCTGGGATTGGACCAGAGCTTGATCGCGGCTGGCATCCGCGTCGAAGAGGCGCACGTCAGCAATGGGCGACGGACGTTGGGCTGGGTGCGTTTTGACAGCCTGCCCGAACCGTACCGTTTTATGTTGGCCATTCCGCAATCGGAAACGACGCGTTTGCTCGCCGCAAGTCTCACGCAGTTCCCTCACGTTGATTACCGCACGAGCGTCGAGCTGGTGAGATTAACGCAAGAGGCTGGCGGCGTACGCGTCGAGCTGCGCGATCATGCGGCAAAAACAGAAGACGAGTTGAGCGCGCAGTTTGTTGTCGGCTGCGATGGCCATCGCAGCACGGTGCGGGAGTTGAGCGGCATCCGGTACGCCCGCCGCCTGTACCGGCCGCGGTTTGTGATGGCGGATTTTGACGACCAGACCGGCTTGGGCCGGCAGGCACATTTGTTTTTCACGCCGCGTGGGTCGGTGGAATCGTTTCCGCTTCCCGCCGGCCAGCGGCGGTGGATTGTGCTGGCCGACATTTCCCCGGAACAGGTCAGCGCCGACTACGTGGCGCGGCGCGTATACGCGCTAACGGGCTTTGATTTGACCGGGGCGCGGCAGTTCAACCAGTCGCACTTCCGGCCGGAGCGGCTGCTGTGTGCGCAGTACTGCGACCGGCGGGTGGTGCTGTGTGGCGACGCCGCACACGTAATGAGTCCCATCGGCGGGCAAGGCATGAACACCGGCTTCGCCGATGCGGAATTGTTGGCGCGCGTGCTCATCCGAACTTCTCGCGAGGGTGCGCCCGCCGAAGCTCTGTTCCGTGAATACGAGCACCATTGCCGGCGGGCGTTCAGCGTGGCGGCGGCGCGAGCGGCACGAGGAATGTGGCTGGGCACACGCACCGGGTGGCTGCTGTCGGTCTGGCGAGATTGGTTCATCGAGTCGGTGCTGTTGCGTCCCCCGGTCGCGACGCGGTTGCCGGCGTACTTTGCGATGCTGACAATTCCCCGGCACGCCCAGGCGCGGCCATGAAGTGGCAGGACTTGGCAGCGCCGGAACGCAAACGGGAGTTCAACCGTCAACTCTTTACAGAAGTGGCCGGTGAGTATGACTTTATTACGCGGGCGCTGTCGTTCGGACGCGACGCCGCGTGGAAGCAACAGTTGATCGCAGCGCTGCCGGCGTGGGAACGGCCCAGTTGCGTGGACTTGGCGTGCGGGACCGGGGACTTGACGCGATTGCTTGCCCGGCGTTATCCCCAAGCGTCGGTGCTGGGGTTGGATTTGACTGAACCGATGCTCGAACTGGCTCGCGCCCGGAGTTCCGAGCCGAATGTTCGGTACGTCCAAGCCGACATAGGCGCGACCGGTTTGGCTGCCGGTTCGGTGGACATCGTGACCGGCGGGTATGCGCTGCGCAACGCGCCCGTGCTTGAGACGGCGTTGGGCGAGGTGTATCGCATCCTGCGTCCCGGTGGTGTGGGCGCATTCTTGGATTTCTCCAAGCCGCCCACACGCGGAGCGCAGTGCATGGAACTGGCGCTGTTGAAGTTTTGGGGAG
>JBEKYJ010000192.1:0-7687 GCA_049511095.1 Verrucomicrobiia bacterium | reverse complement strand
TGTCGTCACCCGTCAGCCGTCTCTGCCCACGGTAGTGTAGAAAGAAGCGCAATCGTTCGGTGCGTCGAAAAAACGAGGGCGCGGGTGCATCCAACGTCGCCAGATCCTTCGCGCGGCAGCGCTGTTCCATCCACGATTTCCAACAACGGCCTTTGTGGGAGTCGATGAGGAAGAAATGCGCCAGCGAATGGCCGCTGAGAAGAATGTTCCGCCAGAAGAAGTCGTGGTGCACGAAGCGATGTTCGTGCATCCGTCGCGTGTAATCCGCCAGGCGCTCGATCAGCTCGCGCCGCAAGTGCCGGTGTTCGGGCGAGGGCAGCGTCGGCAGCCAGTCGCGAATGAACAAGTCCAGCGAAACGGGATCGTGAATGCCTTCGCTGATGAGAAACGACCGATGCAACCAACCGGCCTGACGTTCTTCGCCGTACGCGACGGGTGCCGGCGCATCCAGTCCCCACGCCCGCAACCGCGCCAGGTTCTCGAATTCCCGCCGCACCTTGGACACGCCCCAAAACGTGCCACGATGGAAACCGCTCCAGCGGTCGCCCACGGTCGGGTACCAATACTTTTTGACGTAAAGTTCCCGTCGCAAACCGTGGTCGAGCCATTCGAGGCGCCGCACTTCCGTTGTGACGCCCGGCTTCAGGACCGTCCCGGTTTGCAGGGCATAGACCGCCTCGACACTGGCCAATTGGCGGGCGTGCAAGCGCGCTTGCCAGTCGGGAGCTGTGACGATTTGATTGCGTCTTCTCCTCATCCCGTTCAGTTTCCGAAGCTCGGATGGGTTTGTCCAACTAAAACTCCGCAGGGAAACAGCAATGGCCACGGTTTACTTCTTCATGAACTGACGCATCGCTTCCAGACCCGCCACCAGCTCGTCGTGATGCGCGGCCAGGGTCTGGCGCTGATTCGGCAGCGGCAGATCGTTCGTGCTCATCACGGTAATGGCTGTGTTGTACGCCTCGAGCCCAAACTCGGTGATGGAATTCGTGTCCACGATGGCTGCTGAACCCCAACTGGCTATGAGAACGAACGGCCGGGTTGCGTTGGTCGTCAGGGGTAGGCCTTGGGTATAGTCCGACAGCGGGTTTTCGACGCCCATGTAGGTGAGGATGGTGGAGGGCACGTCCTCATGGCTCGTCGTCCGCTGGATGTGGTGTGGCGCTTCGCCGGGAATACTGGCAACGCACAGGGTCTTTGTTTGATAACGGTCGAAGGCGCTGTCGTGTCCGAACAGTCCCAATTCATTGAACGCTTCGCCGTGGTCGCCCACGATGAACACCAGCGTGTTGTCCAGCAGTCCCCGGTCTTCCAGGGTCTGCAATGCGCGGTGGATCTCCGCATCCACGTAGTGCAGGCTGTTTCGGTAGCGATTCTGGGCGAAACGGACGCTGTCGCGGCTGCCCTTGCGGGCGATCTCAATGTAATTGATCTCCTCGGTCAATGTCCCCGTGTCAAAGATGGCATGTTCGGCGGGATAACGATAAGGCTGGTGCGATGCGTCATAGAACAGGAACGCGAAGAACGGCGCCCGTTTCTCGTCGACGAACTTGATGAATTCGTCGGTCATCACGCGATCCCGGTCCACCCGCGATGATTTCCACTGGTCCGTGATCGTTTCCGGCACGTCGATGAACGCGGTGCTGCGGAACTCGGGGTAGTTGAGATCGGTGCAGCAGAGAATGCGGAAGTTGTACCCGAGTTGCTTGAGGGCGCGGATCAGCACCGGTCCCTGATGACTGCCGAGCGCGCTTTGCCAGTACGTGCCGTGAATCCCGTACAGGAGAGCGAAGATGCCGTAGCGCGTCGTGTTCCCACCGCTGTAATTGTCTTCACCCACGAGATGCTTCTCACCCCAACTCGTCAGCGAGGGCATCACGTCCGCCGTGAGCACGTCGGAGCGCGCCCCTTCGATCGCAATGACGACGACGTTCGGTCGCGGGCCATTGGGGCGAAAGCGGAGGGGTGACTTCGGATAGTTGAGCGCGCTGCCCGTTTTCACCTTCAGTTGCGTTTTCGGTGAGATGCTCATACCCAGGGTGCGGCGGGCAAAGTGCTTCATGGTGACGGTCTGGTACAGCGGCAGCATGGTGCGCAACCGGATCACTTCCAGATTGTCGGCCAAGTCGCCGACGTCGTACACAGCCTTGTCGAGGACGATGAGCGAGGCAACCGCCGCGCCGAACATGCCGAAAGCGCGCCGCGTGCGCCAGCGACCCGCGAACTCACGCGCGCGCAATTGAGGCAGGCCACCCCACGCAAACCCAAATTCCACCGCAAAGATGACAAGAATCGCCACGGCGGTGTACACGACCGTGCCTTTGCCGGCAGTGACCGTGTCGCCGGCGCCGGACGTGGTCAGGAGATTCCAAACCATGCCGTTGAAGTGAAAGCGCCACAGCACGTAGATGATCGAGTCCGCGTAAATGAACACGTTCAGCAGCCCGAACAGCAACGCCGCCAGTGTCAACGTCAACCAGCGTCGTCGCACGAACAGCGCGGGCAGGCAGAGAATGCCGGGAACGAGCGCCATCATCGCAAAATTGGCCGTATAGGCGAGGATCGTCATCGCCCAGCCCAGGAACGATGTCCCATCCGGGATGCTCGCCAGGTAACTGCGCCCAACGACCGCCAGCAGCAGCACGTTGAAGGTGTAGATATAGGCCAGCGCCTCAACGTGGAACGCCAGAGTCCTCGATTCGGTAGAGCGTGCCATCAGTTTAGCCAGTCAGGTGATTGGCGGCGTGGAATATCGCCAACGTAACGACCGAAGAGAAGCAAATTCGTTCGCGACCGCGGCGGTCTGGTGCGCAAATTCGTTGCGTTTCGTGAAGCGGTCTTGTACTGAATGGGCATGAAGCGGCGCAGGCGAATCGGCATTCTCGGCGGGACGTTCAACCCGATCCATCTCGGGCATCTCCTCATCGCGCAGGATGCGAGGGAGCAGATGCGGCTCGATCGCGTGAAGTTCATCCCGTCCGCCACGCCACCGCACAAGACGGTCGACACGCTGGCCAGTGAGCGCGACCGGATGCACATGATCCAACTCGCGATTCGCGGCCATGACGGCTTCGAAGCGGACGATATTGAAATCAAGCGCGGCGGCAAGTCGTACTCCGTGGACACGTTGGCGGAACTGCGGCGGCGCGATCCACGGGCGGACTTCTACTTCATTATCGGCGCGGACTCGCTACGCGAACTGCACCTGTGGCGCGAGGCGGAGCGCTTGGTCGGGCTTTGCACCTTCGTGACCGTGCCGCGACCGGGTTTCGAGCCAAAGCCGGTTGTGGATCCGCGGCTGGCTGCCGCCACCCGTCGGCGGTTGCGTCAGCATGTGCTGCGAGGGCACGCTTGTGATATCGCCTCGCGGGAGATTCGCTCGCGAGTTGCCAGCGGACGGTCGATACGCTATCTTGTTCCCGATGCGGTCTACGAATACATTCGGAGGCGAAGGCTTTATCAGTGAAGGGCACTAGCGGGCTCCCCTCCGTCAAACTGGTCAAACTCTGCCGCGAAATCGCCCTCGACAAGAAGGCCGAGGACGCCATTATTCTCGATGTTCGCGGCATTTCCAACGTTGCCGATTTCTTCCTGATCTGCAACGGCACGTCCGAACCGCACCTCAAGGCCATCGCCGATGAGATTACGCGCCGTCTCCGCGATGTCGGCATCCGCCCGCTGCACCGCGACGGCTTTCCGCCCAGCCGCTGGATCGTCATGGACTACAATGACGTTCTCATCCACATCTTCCATCCCGAACTCCGCCAGCGATACGGTCTGGAAGATCTCTGGGGCGACGCCAAGCGCGTGAAGTAAGGCGGGCGCAACAGGGTGGGACTCAGGAAGGCATCTTTGTCGACCGGCCGGATCTCGCAACGGCTCACAATCGAGCCGCACTCTCTTCAACGCGGTCCCGCTCCCCTGGCAGCCGCGCCAAGATACGGCTTGTTGCCTCTCTCTTGCGAGGACAACTCGTTGATCACGTTGGCGACGGGCTTCGGTTTTTCCATCTCGAAGACCAGCACCGTCTGGCCGCCGCGGATGCGGTCGTTCGGCTGCAAAACCACTTCGGTGATGCGGTTGTTGTTGACGAACGTGCCGTTGGTGGAATTGAGGTCACGCGCGACAAAGTTCTCCTCACGGGGCTCGACGACGAAGTGCTGACGCGACATGCGTTCATCTTTGATCTGGACGTCCGCCTCGTCGCCTCGTCCAAAACTGACGGGGTTGTTCTTGATCTCCCAGCGTTCCGCCGTGGAGCCGTCCAACTTCTTGCGCACGATATAGGCCATCGCGTTATCTCCAAGCAGGTGTATTGTGCTCTTCCCGCATGTCGGCATCAAGTCAAAAACGCGAAGGCCCTGCCGGGGGGGCAACAGCTCAGAAGTCGCTGATTACCAAAGCCCGAGGCGTTTCTTGCCGTCGTCGGTGATCATACTCTGGTTCCACGGCGGGTCCCAGACGATCTGGACATCGGCCTCTTCGACGCCCGGCACTTCCAGCAAACGGTCGCGCACCTGCCCGGCAATGGCCGGCCCCATCCCGCAGCCCATCGCGGTAAGCGTCATCTTCACGTCGACGCGGCTTCGCGTGGAAGGCAGGGGCGTCGTCTTCACGTCGTAGATCAAACCCAGATCGACGACGTTGCACGGAATCTCAGGGTCATAACACTGCTTCATCGCCTCCCAGAGAGCTTTCTCGTCGGCCGGGCCTCCCGGTTTCTGATCGTCCGCACCCGAAGTGGCGGCCGACTCGGCAACGGGAACGCCGTCCTTGAGCAACGCATCCAGGTTGCGGCCCGTGACCTGCACGAGACCGAGGGTGGACACCTGCAGGGTGACGTTGCCGCCCAGCGTCTGCCCGACATAAGCGGTCGTGCCTTTGGGCACCACGATCCGCACCCCGCTCGGGATTTGCGTCCCTTCGCAGTCCCTGCCGAACTGCACTTCGTCCGAAACATGAAGAGTTTCAATGCCAGTCATGATTGATTCCTCAAAATGATGTACCCGCCATCTCTGCGACAACCGAACTGTAATCGCAGTCCCGCAATCTGTCGAGTGCCATAGTACCCGCCCGCCGGCGTAGCGTCCGCTGTCACCAGCGGATTCCGTCCACCATTGTAGCCACGCCGCTCCGTCGGCGTGCTCGCCCTTGGCTTCGCAACCGCCTCATTTTCTGTCTCCTGACTCCTGAATTCTGTCTCCCTGTCCCTTGGTTTCGGCTTCGTTTCTGCATAAAATCACCCTCCCGACCCTGTTTTTGGCGTTCAAATCACGTTTTTTGGGGTCATTTTTGCAGAACGAACCCAACTCATATTTTTCCTAACTCATTCATGCCGACATAGATGTGAATTTTTCAGTTGGGTTCGTTTGGTAAAAACACTCTTCTCTATAGAGAGCCAACTCCGACAATTCCGCGAATCGACGGAGGAGACGCAACGCCGTAGGCGTCCCATCAGGGCGAGCCGAGCGGGCGCGAGCGAGTGCAATTCCCCCTCCCAACCGACCTTCCTTCGCCGTTGGTAGCGACGCCTCTCCGAGGTTTACCCGCCGAGGTGGGCGTCCGCTCCCCTTCTTCCCAACTCCTTTTTCAAACAACTGTCGCCATTATACCCGCCCCGCAACTCCGCGTCCAGCAAAACTATCGGTTTCCGATAGCGGAGTCTGACGACACGCCGCACGCCGTACTCCCGCGGCAACCATCCCCTCGGGTGTACCGTGCGGCCTGCCCCGAGTAGTGTTCGGGGCTGCTCGCGTGGTTTACCACGTTCTACGTGGCGTGTGCGGGGTCACTAGCGCATCCGGCTCGCTTGCCGCCATTACGCCGCTCCGCCCTAAACGGTCTTGCGGAAATGCCAATAGGCCCCGGCATTCTCAAAACCAAACGGTGCCAGTACCAGTGCCATTCGAAACCCGTAGCCTTTGCCGTCGATGGGGAAAGGGTCGGTTCGATTGTCACCATGAATAGATGCCGTGACTAACGAAAAACGAACTGACTGCTTCTTCGTTTCAGACCGATCCTGTAAGGGTTTCCTCTGCAAAGTGGTCGCGCAAATGTCTTGTAGTCCCGATACCCACAGGCGTATAAGCCAAGTATCACCCAGTTTGGGGAGCCGCTTCTCGACTCCAACGCGTTTCGTTTGCGCAAAGCTGGGACATTCTGAATCCGGTTGCGAGTGACCTGCGGAGGCTATCTTGAATGACGTATGCGCTGAAGTTCCTCAAGCATCTCTTGGATTATCGCGTCGCACAACGAGCCACGCTGGATTCAAATGACAATGCGCCGTTAGTGAAAGCACGACCATGAACAGATTCACCGTGGCCGCAATCGTGACGAGTTTCTTCCTGCCGACTTTCATCGTCAAGGCGCAGGTGCCGCAGATGCTCAACAATCAAGGGCGCGTCAGCGTCGACCGCACCAACTTTGGCGGCGCGGTCACGTCCGTCAACATCGTCAGCAACACCATCACTGCGGCGAATATGGCACCGGGAGCCGGAGCGGTCCCGTCGGGTGCCTTTGTGCTTTCCCAAACGGTTAGCAATCCCTCCCTGACGGCTGCTGGGTCCACTCCCTTCACCGCGAACGTTTTCCTCTCCGGCACAAACTGGACCCAAGCGACTCCCGCCGCCCAATGGAGCGCTCGGAATGGGCACGCGGCGGTCGTCTTCAATGGGCAGATGTGGGTGCTCGGGGGGTTGAATGCGGATGGCAACACCTTCCTCAACGACGTGTGGTCCTCGTCAGACGGCACAAACTGGACGCACGCGACTCCCGCCGTCCCGTGGAGCGCTCGAAGTGAGCACGCGGCGGTCGTGTTCAATGAGCGGATGTGGGTGCTGGGAGGATGGAATGACCGCGGCTATCGCAACGACGTGTGGTCCTCGTCAGACGGCACAAACTGGACCCAGGCGACTCCCGCCGCCCCGTGGAGCGCCCGAAGTGAGCACGTGGCGGTTGTGTTCAATGGGCGGATGTGGGTGCTGGGAGGATGGAATGGCACCGACTCTCGCAACGACGTGTGGTCCTCGCCGGACGGGGTGAACTGGACGCACGCGACTCCCGCCGCCCCGTGGAGCGCCCGAAGTGAGCACGTGGCGGTCGTGTTCAATGGGCGGATGTGGGTGCTGGGAGGATGGAATGACCGCGGCTATCGCAACGACGTGTGGTCCTCGTCGGACGGCACAAACTGGACCCAAGCGACTCCCGCCGCCCCGTGGAGCGTCCGGAATGGGCACGCGGCGGTCGTGTTCAATGGGCGGATGTGGGTGCTGGGAGGATGGAATGGCAGCGACTCTCGCAATGACGTGTGGTCCTCGTCGGACGGCACAAACTGGACGCAGGCGACTCCCGCCGCCCCGTGGAGCACTCGGTATGCGTTTGCGGCGGTTGTGTCTGGTGGGCGGATGTGGGTGCTCGGAGGATGGAATGGCAGCTCCCTACTCAACGACGTGTGGTCCTCGTCGGACATTCCGGTGCAGGGTCAATCCCACTTGTTCCAAGAACAGTAGGCCGACACCGTGCCTGCCATGAAACCATCCACAGCCCCTTGAAACTTCTGGTCCCGCTTGCCGCCCTTAGGCCGCTCCGCTTTGGAGTGCGCTGGCCTGCCCGCGATTCCGAGATCGGGGCTCGACAGCGCCCTGCCGTCGCGGGGTTTACCCGCCTAAGGAGGGCTCGACCCGCTCCG
>JBEKYJ010000191.1:0-7728 GCA_049511095.1 Verrucomicrobiia bacterium | reverse complement strand
GATGGCCAGTGGGCGGTCACCCAGCAACTCGCGGCGGGGCGATACAAGTATAAGTTGATCGTTGACGGCAAATGGATCCCTGACCCGGAAAACCCGATGCAAGTGGACGATGCTGATTACGGCAAGTGCTCGGTGGTTCCGATTGGCCAGTAGCTGTGGCGCCCGATTCGCACCTAATTGATTTTATCGCGTGTTTCAACCGCCAGGCGTACTTTGAAGCACACGATGTACTGGAGGAGTTGTGGCTGAAAACCAGCTACGAGAAACGCGACTTTTACAAGGGCCTCATCCAAACCGCGGCGGTCTTCTTGAAGTTGCAGCAGGACAAACCCGCCCCGGCCGTGCGCCTGGCACTGCGGGCCGCGTCGCATCTGGAGAAGCACCGACCCATGTGTGAGCAAGTCGATGTCGACATGGTATTGAATTGGCTCCAGGATGTCGTGCGTGGACGAAACATCCTGGCGAAGGGCGCGCCACCGCGGTTGGGGTTGATCGACCCATGAAACTGATTCAAGTCCTGTGCATCGTGCTCACGGAGTTTAGCATTGGCAGCCTGCTGATGGGCAGCCTCGTGCCGCCACGGGAGATTCGCACCAGTTTCTTCACGCTCACCAGCCTGCTCTGCGCGCTGACGGCGGCGGTGGCGCTGACCTTGTTGAAAGCCTTTTTGCAGTTTGCCTGGGCAGACGTTCGGTTCCTCAGTTTTACGGTCATCGGCGCCACGGCGGCCTACGGCGCATTTCGATTGGAGAAACTTGACTTGGGAAGGCTCCTGCTCATTACGTCGGGCCTAGTCGGCTTCGTCCTTGGCCTGATGCCATTGGTGAATCACATCCTTACCGAGCGCCATATGGACACGACGGCCCCGCAGTTTTTTGAAGCCGGGGTGGTGAGCGGCACGCTGTTGCTCGGCGCCACGAACGTCGCGATGATCCTGGGGCATTGGCACTTGCTGATGCGGCGCTTGAGCTTCGAGCACCTGCTGCGTTTCGCCCAAATCGTCCTTGGAGCCGTCGCGTTTCGCATCCTGGTCGTGTTCGCCACCCTGACGGCGCTGGGCGACTACGACGCCCACTTGGCGCGTGTGTTTCTTCCCTCGCTGTGGTCTCCTCATGGAAACCTGTTTTTCTTTCTCATGCGCATCCTCTGGGGACTGGTGCTGCCGCTGGTGCTGGCGATCCTGGTGTTGCGCTGCGTGCAGCAAAAAGCCAATCAGGCGGCCACGGGCCTGTTGTACGTCATGCTGGTCAGCGTGCTGTTCGGCGAATTGTTCGCCGCGTACCTGTTCATCTAACAGAAAGAGGCTGCGGCGCGACCCTCCCAAGAACGGGAAAGGGTGGGAAGATGGTGAGCCAGCGTTTCTCCACCCGAGACAGCGCTACGCAGATGAAGGTGCAGCCGGCGTTGGCTTCAGCGCGGCGTCAGGCCGACGATGCACTCGTTCTGCCGCCCAGCCAATCGAGCAGCAGAAAAGTGCAAACAAAGAATGGGAATACTCCATAAAGAGTATCGCTCGCCGAATGTGAATGACGGTCAACCGCCCTAAAAACCGTGAGGCAGAATAGGACTGCGAGCAGGCACGCGACTACGCCGGGAACCGATACCGGGACGTAGAACCAACCGAAACGTTTGAACCATTCTGTTTTCATGCGTGTTTTGACCAAGTGCTTCGAGATTCGTTCGGATATAGCGGCCTAACGAGTATACGCGCCGCTACAGAAACCGTACCACTACCCGAGACCGGGGTAAACGTTGACTCTTTCGATTCAACTTGGGACACTAGCGCGCACCATGGGCCAACTTCTGAACATCGTCACGCCGCTGCACAAGGCCACGAAACGCGATTACCTGGCGCGCATGGTGGATGACAAAGTCCATTGCATGCTGAAGGCGAAGGAATACGAAGCGGATTACTGGGACGGTGACCGGCGCTACGGTTACGGCGGTTACAAGTACGTGGCGGGTCGATGGAAGCCCGTGGCCGAGGCGCTGATTGCGAGGTATGGACTGAAGCCGGGATCCAAGGTCCTGGATGTGGGCTGCGGCAAGGCGTTCCTGCTGTACGAACTGCAACTGCTGATACCCGAATTGCAGTTGACGGGCTTCGATATTTCGCAGCACGGTTTGGCGAATCGGCACCCGGATTTCAAGGGCAAGCTTTTCATGCACAAGGCGCAGGAGCCCTATCCATTCAAGGACAAGGAATTCGACCTGGTGATCTCGCTTGGCTGTCTCCACAACCTGCGCGTCTTCGAGTTGCAGACCGCGCTTGGCGAAATCGAGCGCGTCGGCAAGCGGAAGTACGTGATGCTGGAGAGTTATCGGAACGAATTGGAGATGTTCAACCTCGAATGCTGGGCGCTGACCGCCGAATCGGTCTTCGACAAAGCCGAATGGATCTGGTTGTACAACCACTTTGGTTACACTGGCGACTACGAGTTCATCTACTTCGAATGAAAGCGCGCGCCGCCATCCTGGAGCAGTCGAATGCGCCGCTCGTCGTGGACGAGATCGAGATCCCGCGTCTGGAATGCGGCCAGGTGCTGGTGCGTGTCGCGGTCAGCGGGATTTGCGGCGCGCAACTCGGGGAGATTGCCGCCGTCAAGGGTCGGGACAAGTTTCTCCCGCACCTGCTGGGTCACGAGGGCGGCGGCGTGGTGGAGGAAATCGGGCCGGGCGTGACGCACGTCAAAGCGGGCAACCGGGTCTGTCTGCATTGGCGCAAGGGGGTCGGCATTCAGGCGCAACCAGCCAAGTACCAATGGGGCGGCCGGACGATCCAGGCGGGCTGGGTCACGACGTTCAATGAGTATGCGGCCGTCTCCGAGAATCGGGTTACGCCGATTCCGAAGGACATTGGTCTCGACATCGCGGCGCTGATGGGCTGCGCGGTGACGACGGCTCTCGGGCTCATCAACAACGACGCCAAGGTCAAGATCGGCCAGTCGGTCGCGGTGTTCGGCTGTGGCGGCGTGGGGCTCAACATCGTGCAGGGCGCGGCGATTGTGGCGGCCGACCCGATCATTGCGGTGGACATTTACGACCGCAAGCTGGAGTTCGCCCGGCAGTTTGGCGCGACCCATTTGCTCAACGGCAAGACGGTCGATCTCCGCGAGGAGATTCGCAAGATCGTTGGATCGCAAGGCGTGGATGTCGCCATTGAGAATACCGGTAACGTCGGCCTGATTGAGACGGCCTACGAACTGACTGCGCCGCAAGGGCGCACGATTCTGGTCGGCGTCCCGCGCCACGACGAGGACATCACGATCCATTCGTTGCCGCTGCACTTCGGCAAGGTGTTGACCGGCTGCGAGGGTGGTCAATCCAACCCCACCACCGACATTCCGCGGTATCTGAAGTTGTACCGTGCAGGGAAGCTAAAACTGGATAGTCTGATCACGCATCGGCACAAATTGAACGATATCAACCTCGCGCTCGACCAGGTTCGCGCGGGCGAAGTCGGGCGATGCGTCATCGTCATGTCTTGAACGCGGTGGGCGATGGCTCCGCGGATTTTTGCGGCGGCGGGGAATTGGTTCTCAGTCCTCTCAGAAGGCCCTCATAGGGTGGCAGTTACGACAGCGGAATGGATGTTGGATATTGTATGTCAACCCCACGACTTGTATAATGAAAGGCCGTTAGATGATTTCGATTTGGTATCGCTTTGGGGGCGAGCACATGGGCCATGCAATGAAGATATCGGTGTCGCGGAGGAAGACCTGTCAGTTGTGCGATGGCACCAAGCTGGAGTTGGTCGTCCCGTTGTTGCCGACGCCGGTGGCGGTCGTCTGCGCGTTCAACGTAGAGCTGCAGCGCCAGGGGAAAACGATCTGGGGTTACGGCGCGGCGCGTAGCGGGACGACGCTGATTTCCCGGATGAATCTGGGGAAGGTGATTCGTTTCATTGTTGGCGACAGCCCTGACAAGCAAGGCAAATTCAGCCTTTGTCTTCCAGAGATTCAGATCATCAGTGCGGAACAGGGACTCAAGACATGACGACGTGCTCCCTCTGTGGCCAGCGGCGATGCAGCGAACTCGTTCAGTTTGGGGATCAGCCGGTGTGCCACCACTATTTTGACGGCGGAGAACCGGAGGGAACGAATCTCATCGGCTTGGGACAGTGCGAAGCTTGCGGCTTGGTGCAGTTGACGAGGGCCATACCGGCCGAGATGTTGGTTCCGCGTTTCGATTGGATTGCCTATAACGAACCCGAGGGTCATCTGGACGATTTGGTGGCGGCGCTTGGCGGTTTGCCGGGAATGACGCCGGCTGCCAGTATTGCGGGAACCAGCTACAAGGAGGACTCGACGCTGGCCCGGTTTCGCCGGTTGGGGTACGCGCATACCTGGCGCATTGACCCGATCAGCGACTTGGGAGCCAGTGACTGCCGAACGGGAATGGAGACCATCCAGAGTCGCCTGCGACCGGATGTTGTGGAGGGTCTGCGGCGAAAACATGGGCCGCCAGATGTTGTCATTGTGCGACATGTTCTCGAGCATACAGACAATCCGCGCGAGTTCATGGAGGCGCTACGCCAACTGGTCAGGCCGGGTGGTTACGTCGTCTTTGAGGTGCCGGACTGTGCACGGGGGTTTGATCTCTTCGACTACACGGTTCTCTGGGAGGATCATAGTCTTTATTTTGGAGAATCCACCTTGCGGATGTGCCTGAGACGCGGGGGGTTTTCGATCGTTCGCTTTCTGCGTTTTACCGCGCCGTATGAGAACAGTCTGGTCGCCATCGCCAGTCCGCAGGCGACGACAGAGGCGCCTGGTCTCACGGAGGAGGAAATGCAGACGGAGAAGAATCGCGTGCAAGGTTTTGCCGGGGGCTTTCCCAAACGACGCGCGGCGCTGAGGCGACTGCTGGCCGATTGGCGTCAGCACGGCAAGGTTGCCATGTTTGGCGCCGGTCATCACGCGGCGATGTTCATCAATCTCATGGGCGTGGCGGACCTCATCGATTTTGTGGTGGATGACCACCCGCGGAAATGCGGATTGCGCATGCCGGGCTCACGATTGCCGATTGTGAACTCCGGGGCGTTGATCCGGGAGAATGTCCGACTGTGCCTCACGAGCCTGGGTTTCGAGAGCGAAATGAAAGTCGTGCAAAGGCACCGAGACTTTGTCGGGCAGGGAGGCACTTTCGCGTCCATATTTCCCGTGAATCCGGAGACGCTGCTGAACTTTGTCGCGGGACCGAGCCAACCCATCGAAGCCGAGGCTCAAACGGGGGCCATGTAATCGTCTGTGGTTTTATCCAGCCGCCACGTTGAAGGTTCCCAAACCATGACACGAATCAAACGAATCAACGATGAGGTGTTCGTCGCCGAGGATCAGATCGTTCAAGTCGATCGATCTCAATTGGAGACGCTGAAGGCCCAGGCCGCGCGCAATCCGCGGCAACGCGCCCGGATTTGCGCGCACAAGGATGTTCAAGACAGACTCCATGAAATGCTTATTGTACTTGCCAGGGGCGCTTACGTCCGGCCGCATAAACACTTGCACAAGCCGGAGTCATTTCATGTGATCGAAGGCACGGCCACGGTGATTTTCTTTGATGACGCCGGCAAGGTGGAAGAGATTATCCGCATTGGCGACTTCGAGTCTGGCAGCCGGTTTTATTTTCGCAACGACGACTCGCGGTATCACACCCAGATCGTCACCTCTGACTTTCTGGTGTTTCACGAGACGACGAACGGCCCATTCAATCGAGCCGACACCGTCTTTGCCCCCTGGTCGCCAGAAGAGAATGACGTGGCTGTCGTGAAAGCATTCATGGACAAGTTGTCTCGCGATACAAGCCAGTCCTGACGTCGCGACTCGAACTCCAGCAGGTGACGGCAGCCATCTTGCTGAGAATTGATCAACGAGGCTTACAGGTTGGACGCCAAACCTGTTTTCATTTCGACGGGTTTCGTCGCGGGGATGTCAGTGTGGGTTGACCGGGCTGTTTCACGTTGCCAACTCGGAGTGTTTTTATCGGGACGAACTCGCCGTCAATTCGGCTACGCCGCCGGCGAGATACCCAACGTGATTTGCGGACCGCTGGACGAATTCAATTTTGTTGATAACCGGGCTTTAAAATCCTATCTGGATGGGTCAAAGTTTGTCGAGGCCACAGGTTTCAGGTTCACTTCAAGGCGGCAAGTGATGCAGGAGTTTTTGCGGAACGGGCAACGTGACAAACATTCTCGCGAGCAAGAAGCACAGAAGGCGGATAAGGAATCGGGTTGCCGATGAGTGACCAGAATCCCAAACCCGCGGTTTCGTTTGTAGTCCCTGCGCTGAACGAAGAGGGGAACATCGAGGCAGCGGTCAAGAACATCCTCCAAGCCGGCGGGCATTCCTGCCGGGACTTTGAGATCATTCTGGTCAACGACGGCAGCACCGATCGCACCGGTGCGATCATGGACGAATTGGCCGCCCGCCACAAGATGGTGCGGGTGGTCCATAACGAGCACAATTCGGGTTATGGCGGGGCTTTCAAGAAGGGAGCCGCGGTTGCGCAAA
This sequence comes from Verrucomicrobiia bacterium, assembly GCA_049511095.1. Classification (GTDB taxonomy): domain Bacteria; phylum Verrucomicrobiota; class Verrucomicrobiia; order Palsa-1439; family Palsa-1439; genus Palsa-1439. The sequence continues at coordinate 1,216 of JBEKYJ010000191.1, read as the reverse complement.
AGGAGTTTGTTATCCGGGTGTGCGGCGACGATGTCTCGCCGGCAGAAAGTCTCGAAACAATTCTGAGTCAGGCGGGCAAAGCCGACCTGGTCCTCCCGTATCTCATCAACCCTGAAATTCGCCCGTGGGGACGGCGATTCGGCTCGTGGGGATTCACGACACTCATCAACACGCTATTTGGCCAACGGGTGCGCTACTACAACCATTGCGTCGTTTTCCGTCGGGACAACCTCGAGGCGATCACGATCAGGACGAATGGCTTCGTGTACCAAGCCGAGGCAGTGGTGAAGCTGCTTAAAGCGGGTTGCTCCTACGTCGAGGTGAGCACTTACGATGTGCCCCGCCTCCATGGGTCCTCCAGTGCCCTGCGCCCGAAGAACCTGTTCATCTGCTTCCGTGCCGTGTACGAACTCGTGTGGGAAGTGCGACGGCCGGGCAGCATTCCCAACTTTTCAGCGAAGCGTCCCGCTTCGGCCCCCAGCAAGCAGGAGATATGAATTACCACAAGAAAATCATTGCCGTCGATCAACTCCGGGAAATCGTCCGGCGCGCCCAAGCGGAAGGGAAAGCGGTCGTTCAATGCCACGGGTGCTTTGACATTCTACATCCGGGGCATCTGCGCCATCTGGCATGGGCCAAGGGGCAAGGCGATGTGCTCATCGTGTCCGTCAGCGCCGACAAGGTCGTGAACAAGGGATTCTTGCGGCCCTATGTGCCGGAAGGATTACGCGCCGAAAACCTGGCGGCCCTGGAGATGGTCGACTACGTGACTATCGACGAGGGTGAGTGGGCTGGTCCGATTCTGGACCTCATCCGCCCGAACATCTACGTCAAGGGCAAGGAATTTCAGGATGTCGTTGACGGCCGGTTCGGTCGGGAGCGACAACTGGTGGAGTCGTACGGCGGCCAGATGCGATTCAGTTCGGGCGACGTGGTCTATTCCTCCACCAAGATCATCGAAGATTTCAAAGACCGCCTCGAACCCGGCATGGAACCCATCCAGGCGTTTTGCAGGCGACATAAGATCACCGGGGAAACCATCAGCAAGACGTTTGAGGCAATCCGCGGCAAGAAGATTCTCGTCGTCGGCGACACGATTGTGGATCGCTACATCTACTGTGACAGCCTTGGCATGAGCCCGGAGGCCCCCGTGTTGGTCGTCCGGCCGCACGCCTCGGACATGTTTGTGGGGGGAGCCGGCATTGTGGCCGAGCAC
>JBEKYJ010000190.1:0-7734 GCA_049511095.1 Verrucomicrobiia bacterium | reverse complement strand
TTGTAGTAAGCGTCAGCCGGATCCGGATTCTGCAGTTCGAATGTGCCCGGCTGGGCGAGGTACGCGTACACGCCGATGACCAGCGCGCACGCGGCGGCCAGTGATGTCCATGCGACTTTCATTGCGCTGATTGTAGCCTGTCACGCGCCGGCCGAAAAGGACAACACGGCGGCATGAACCAGCGTGAGGATTGGCGAGGAGTTGCCGACGCGGGAGTGGGACCCGGGCGGGTGATTGCCTGACAACGGCTAGAGGCGTTCTCGTCCGGAATAGCCCGCGTCGATCTCGTGCCAGAACTCGATGTCGTCCTCGTCGAGCTCCCAGCAGAGAAAGACTTCGTGGCCGTCACGAAGATGGGGGAAATCGAGAAGGCCGCGTTCGAAGTCCTTGATTTGGATGCCCATTTCCTGGAGGCGACGGAGCTGGTTGTTCAGTTGGAGCATGTCCATGAGCAGACCGGAGACCTTCTCGCCGCCAAATTCCGCGCCCGTCTGTTTCACTTTCCGGCCGAGCTCGGAGTCGGCTTTTGCCACGACATCGCGGCGGCGGTGCACGTCGCGGAACATGCTGCGGAGTTCCGGCAGCAAGGCCCGCGCTTCCTCGAGGGTGAAATGCTTCTGGAATAAGTAGGCCATGGGTGGAGCTACGGTTGGCCGGGTCGCGGATGCATCACGATTTTTTGGCGGCGTGTTCCTGAAATCCCTGGAGCGCGGTATTCCACGCGAGGGTGGCGCATTTCACGCGGACGGGGTATTTCATGATGCCTTCGAGGGCCTTCAAGTCGCCCAGTTCCTTGCCGCCGAACGGGACATTGCCGCGCATCATCTTGAGGAACGATTCGATGAACTGGCTGGCTTCGGGAAGCGTCTTGCCGATGAGCTTCTGGGTCATGATCGAGGCAGACGCGGTGCAAATGGCGCAGCCTTTGCCGTCGAATTTGAGGTCGGCGATCTTGTGGTCGGCGAGCCGGGCAGTCACGTCGATTTCGTCGCCGCAGAGGGGGTTCGAATCGTGGGCGGAAATGTCGGACGGGGTCGCCTGGCCCTTGTTGCGGGGGCGGCGGTAATGGTCGAGGATGATTTCCTGATAAAGTTCTTCGAGCATTGTGAGTTACGTTAGCACAAGACGAGGCGGCAGGAAGGAAAAAAGCGATTACGAGCCGCGACAGAAGCGTCGCGAATTGCGCGCACGTCCTGGTGCGACAGCTCGAACCTCAGCGCACGATGATCCGGCGTGAATTGCCGCCGGCAATCACGCGAACCAGCCCGCGGTTGAGAAGGTCGGCAACCACCAGGCTCGTCTCGTGATCGTTGCGTGAGAACCGATTAACGATGCCAATGACGTCTTGCAACGTCATCAGATGCTTCTTGATACGGTTTTTCATATTGGCCACCTGCTCATTGAGACGCCGGAGGCAGCCAGTTTGTTTCAAAAAACTTCAAACTATTTGCAGGGGGGTTACCACTACGGCTGGTCGAGTTCTTTTTCTGGAAGCTCGAGCTTCAGGGCCGTCAATCCCCGGTTGATATCGTGGATAAAGACCATGAGGGAAGCGATCAGGCAGGCGAGACAGAGGATAAACAGGGCGCAGATCAGCCAGGCGTTCTCCATTTGTAACAAGGCTGTAACAAACAGCACAATGATCAGGATCGCTGCGAAGAGAGCACTGGTGGACGCCAGCGCAATGGCAAGGCGGATGAGCCGGGCGCGCCTCCAGAGAACCCGAAGTTGTTCGATACCTTTCGCGCGGTCGCTGTCGTTGGTAGAGGGAAGCTCGCGGGCGGTGATTCGGGCGCGGTCGATGGTGCGCGCGAGGCGGTTGGTCATGGTCAACAGCAGCAGGCCGACGCCGGAGATGAGGATGGTGGGGCCGATGGCCGTCTGAAGGACCGGAATGAGTTGGGCGACGGATAATGGCTGCATGTTGTTTCCGCGTTCAGAGTAGTACGGGCGCGGCGACGGGTCAATAACCCATGGCGCGGCCGGTGGGGCAGGCGCCGAAGAACTTCTTGGCTTTGTGGAGCATGTCGATGAAGACGTCGACTTCGTCGCGGGTGTTGTAGAGATAAAAACTGGCGCGGGCGGTGGCGGCGAGTCCGAGTTTTTTGTGCAGGGGCATGGCGCAATGATGGCCGGCGCGGAGGGCGATGCCATCCTGGTCGGCAAAGGTGGCGATGTCGTGGGCATGAACGTCGCCGAGCGTGAAGGCGACGAGGCCGCCGCGCTTTTCGACGTCCTTCGGGCCGTAGACGGTGATCTCGGGGAATTCCTTGAGGCGATCGAGGGCGTACTGGGTGATTTGCTTTTCGTGCTGGCGGATTTTATCCATGCCGATGTGCGAGAGGTAATCGACGGCGACACCGAGGCCGATGGATTCGGCGATGTTGGGTGTGCCGGCCTCGAATTTGTAGGGCAGGTCGTTGTACTTCGCGTGATCGAACCAGACTTCCTTGATCATTTCGCCGCCGCCCATGAACGGGGGCATGGCGTCGAGGATGGCGCGTCGGCCGTAGAGCGCGCCGCTGGCGGTCGGGCCGCACATCTTGTGGCCGCTGAACGCGAAGAAATCGCAGTCGAGCGCCTGCACGTCGATCGGCATGTGCGGAATGCTCTGCGCGCCGTCGACGAGGATGAGCGCGCCTTTTTTGTGCGCGGCGTTAGCGATCTGACGGATGGGGTTGATCGTGCCGAGCACGTTGGATTGGTGCGTGACGGTGACGAGCCTGGTGCGATCGGTGATGAGCTTATCGAGGTCGTCGAGGCGCAGGGTGCCGTCGGGGTTAAGTTCGATGCGTTTGATGACCGCGCCGGTACGTTCGCAGGCTTGGAACCAGGGCACGATGTTGCTGTGGTGCTCCATGAAGGTAGTGAGAATCTCGTCGCCCTTTTTCAGGTTGGCGGACGCCCACGACCAGGCGATGAGGTTGATGGCCTCGGTGGCGCCGTGGGTGAAGATGACCTGCTCGGGGGAGGGGGCGTTGATGAAGCGGGCGACGCGTTCGCGCGCTTTCTCGAACTCGCGGGTGGCGCGTTCGGCGAGGGAGTGGATGCCGCGATGGACGTTGGCATTGTAACGCTCGTAGTAGTCGTTGAGGGCTTCGATGACGACACGGGGTTTCTGCGAGGTGGCGGCGTTGTCGAAATAAATCAGCGGATTGCCGTGGACTTTCTGCCTGAGCACCGGAAAGTCATCGCGGATTTCCTCCAGTTCAACCTCATCGAGGATTTGAATCATTGTTTGCGGACGACTTTGTCGTGAACGAGTTTGGCGAATTCTTTTTGCACGGCTTCGACCTGGATACGTGCTAACACAGGGTCGAGGAAGGCTTCAATCAAAACATCGCGGGCGAGTTCGGGGGTCAGGCCGCGGCTGCGCAGGTAGAAGAGTTGTTGTTCCTCCAGTTGACCGACGGTGGCGCCGTGGGTGCAGCGAAGCTGGTTCGATTCGATTTCGAGGATCGGCTGGGTATCGCAACGGACTTCCTTGTTGAGCACGAGATTGCGATTGGCCTGATAGGCGTTGGTGCCGTTGGCGTTTTTCTCGACCTTGATCACGCCGGCGTAACTGGCGGTGGCGGAATCGCGGAGGACGTTCTTGAAGAGCAAATCGCTGGTGGTATTGCCGGTTTTGTGGTGCTGCCGGGTGAATTGGCCGAACTGCTGGTGGTTGTCGAGCACGCTGACGGCGTACATGAAACTGGTGCCGCCTTCGCCTTCCATGATGCACTCGACATCGTAGCGCTGGAAGCTTCCCCCGAACATGCCGAGGACCCAGTCGATTTCGGCGTCGCGGGCGACGTGGGCGCGTTTGAGGGTGAAATCGTAGACGTTGGGCGAAAAGTTCTGTTCGCTGATGTAGTGGAGGTGGCCGCCTTCCTTGACGAAGACTTCCGTGCCGCTGGCATGAACGCTGGGCGCGCCGTTGGCGCCGACGGGCGGGCCGCCAGTGAACTTCTGGACGAGCGTGGCTTCGGCGCCGGGTTCGATGACGACGAGGGTGTGCGAGAAGCCGGCGGTGTTGTGCCCTTTGAGATCGTAGACAACTTCGAGGGGCTGCGGGATGCGCACATCACGGGGAACGTAGAGGAATGCGCCATTCCGCCAGAACGCGGCGTGGAGCGCGTTGAACTTCGAAGGTTCATCGGGCGCGATGCTCTTGCCGAGATAATTTTTCAGGGCATCGCCGTGTTTGGCGAGCGCGGTGGCCATGTCGCAGAAGATGACGCCCTGTTTGTCCAACGCAGACGGCAGGAGAGAGAGCCGTTCCGTGATGGCGGGCTGGTCGGTCGGCAAGACGAGCTTGTCGAGCTTGAGCGTGTGGATGTCGAAGCGCTGCCACTGGAGATCGCGTCGGGTCGGCAGCGGAAGTTTCTCAAACACGCGCCAGGCCGCGACGCGCTGGGACTTGAGCCACGCGGGTTCGCCGGAGGCGATGGCTTCGAGGGCCTGAAAATTGAATCCTGTTGTCATGGTGAATCGGGGTGGGTGGGACGGGGCGGACCACCGCGCCCCCACCGGGTTCTCGTCAGCTGTTGCCCCTTACCCGACTGATCCTTCCATTTGCAAGTTAATGAGGCGATTGATCTCGACGGCAAATTCCATGGGTAATTCCTTGACGATGGGTTCGATGAACCCGTTGACGATCATGGCGACGGCGTCCTCCTTTTTGACGCCGCGGCTCATCAGGTAAAAGAGTTGCTCCTCGGAGACGTTGGAGACGCTGGCCTCGTGTTCGACCGTGGCGAGGTCGCCGTCGATTTCCATCACGGGATAGGTGTCGGACCGGCTGACCGGATCGAGGATGAGCGCGTCGCAGTTGACCTGGACGCGGCAGTTCGTGGCTTTTTCGTTGAGCTGGACGAGGCCGCGATAGGAAGCGCGACCGCCGTGGCCGGTGATGGACTTGGAATTGATGCGGCCGGTGCAATTCGGGGCGTAGAACACGAGCTTCGCGCCGGCATCCTGCCACATGCCTTTATCGGCGCTGGCGAGGCTGAGGATTTCGCCGTGTCCGCCTTCGCCGACGAGGTAGCACGACGGATATTTCACGGTGCGCTTGGAGCCGAGATTGCCGTCGACCCATTCCATGACGCCGTTTTTGTAGACGTAGGCGCGTTTGGTCACGAGGTTGTAGACGTCGGTGGACCAGTTTTGAATCGTGGTGTAACGGCAGCGGGCGCGGTCCTTGACGAAGATCTCGACTACGGCGGCGTGCACCGAGTGAGTGGTGTAGACGGGTGCGCTGCAGCCTTCGACGTAATGGCAGAAGCTGTCGTCCTCGCAAATGATGAGGGTGCGTTCGAACTGGCCGAACTGCTCGGCGTTGATGCGGAAGTAAACGGAGAGCGGGACATCGCATTTCACGCCCTTGGGGATGTAGACGAACGAGCCGCCGCTCCAGAAGGCGGAGTTGAGGGCGGCGAATTTGTTGTCCTCGGGCGGGATCGATTTCGCGAAGTGCTCTTGGAAAATTTCGGGATACTGTTTCATGCCTTCGTCGCAACTGAGGAAGATGATGCCCTTCCGGGAGAGCGATTCCTGAATGTTGTGATAGGCCATCTCGCTGTCGATCTGCGCGCCGAGGCCGCCGAGAAGTTTTTGTTCCTCCTTGGCGATGCCAAGTTTGTCGTAGGTGCGGCGAATTTCAATCGGCACGTCTTCCCACTTGTTGGCGGACTTATCGACCGGGCTCATGTAGTAGGTAATGGCGTTGTAATCGATGTCGCGGAGGCCGGGCATCCATTCCGGCAGGCTTTTCTTGAGAAAGATATCGAGGCTGCGATGGCGGAACTGGCGCATCCAGTCCGGTTCGCCTTTCACGTCGCACATGTAATCGATGACGGCGTGGGTGGGGCCCTTCGGGACCTTGTGGACCGACTTGAGATCGTCGTGGAAGCCTTCCTTGTAGGCTCCCGGCATCGTTTGCTGGTCGGCGCTCATCATTTTAGCCTTTCGCCGGGGCGGGGGCCGCCGGTTCGACGTCTTTGATGATCCAATCGTAGCCGTGCTCTTCGAGATGCGCAGCGAGATCGGCGTCGCCGGACTTGACGATTTTGCCGTCGACCAAGATGTGGACGAAGTCGGGATTGACGTAGCGAAGGATGCGCTCGTAGTGGGTGATGATGAGGATGCCGAGGTTCGGGCCGCGGAGTTCGTTGACGCCGTGGGACACGACTTTGAGGGCATCGATGTCGAGACCGGAATCGGTTTCATCCATGACGGCGAACTCGGGTTCGAGCATCATCATCTGGAGGATTTCGTTGCGTTTTTTCTCGCCGCCGGAGAAGCCGGCGTTGAGGTAGCGTTTCATGAATTTCTCGTCGATGTCGAGGACCTTCATTTTTTCCTCGAGCTTGGCGTAGAACTCGGTGACGTCGAGTTCGTGGCCGGCGCGGGCGTTGCAGGCGAGGCGGAGGAAATTGGATTGGCGGACGCCGGGGACTTCGCAGGGATATTGGAAGGCGAGGAAGAGGCCTTTGCGGGCACGTTCGTCGGTTTCCATGTCGAGGACGTTTTCGCCCTTCATGAGGATTTTGCCGGCGGTGACGATGTATTTGGGGTGGCCGAGGATGGCGTTGGCGAGGGTGCTTTTGCCCGAGCCGTTCGGGCCCATGAGGGCGTGGACTTCGCCTTTGCGAACGACGAGATCGACGCCCTTGAGGATCTCTTTTTCCTCGATATTGACGTGTAATCCTTGAATTTCGAATGTATCGGTCATGGTTCTGACTTTCTATACTAGGGTCGGACGCCTGCTGAATACGACAATTTTTGTCCGATTCCAAAAATACTATAGCGTGGTAACGGAAAGAGTCAAGTATTCAAGAATGGGGGGCGTGGAGTGTTGGAGTGCTGGAGTGTTGGGAGCGGGTCGTGGGGAATCCAGCGGTTCACCACGAAGGCACCAAGACACGAAGGGCCGGCGGCGGAGGTTCGCCACAAAAAGGCGCAAGGGACGCAAAGGGCACGAAGCGGGCGGGGCATCAACGCTCAATTGCCGTGAAAACAGCATCACGGCGTCGCGTGCAGGCAGGGCTGCACTTGGCTAGGAGCGCGTGCCGGGGATAGTTCACCGAGTCGTGAACGGGGCTTCGGTGTTGTTTCGTAGCCCCGAAAGCCTTCGGGGCTGCGCTCCTCCAATAGTGTTCATGGCACCAGCACGCGGACGCGGTAGTACCGCGACGGTGTGTTGGTCGCGCCGCCAACGTCGGTCACCATGACATTCGTACCCAGGCCGCTCCCACCGCTGAGGATGTTGGTCTGGACAGCGCTCAGGAAGTTGTCCGAGTAGCTGCCGTCGGCCGGGTTGCCCGTCGAGTACTCAAGGATGTTGGTGCGGGACTGGACGCCCGGCGTCCAAGTGGTATCGCCGTTGGCACCCAGGTACGTCACATTGATGTCATTGCCCGTCTCCACGATGCCAATGACGTGCAGGTACGCCGCGCTGTTGGTCGGGTTGGTGCCCGCCAAGAACTCGCAGAGATTGTTGCAGCCATCGCCGTCGGGATCATCCTGGGCGCGGCTCAAGTCATTGGGATTGGGATCCGCATGGCCGAAGTATTGCCGCCGCCACCAATCTGGAATCCCATCGCGCACCAGCAGCGTGGCGACGCGATTTGTGGAGCCGCGGTCATTCGTCAGGTTCACAAAGCCCACTTGGTTTGAATAGAGGCCGCCCCCGAAGTTGGTTGCGGTGCCAGTGATGGTGGCGATCACGTTGGTGCTGGCGCCCGCCGC
>JBEKYJ010000189.1:0-7766 GCA_049511095.1 Verrucomicrobiia bacterium | reverse complement strand
GTTGCACCAAATGGCTGCAGGATTCCGCCGCGTGCTTCAGGCGCGACTCGGAATACTCGGGACCCCAGTAGGCGTGATTCATATGGAACCGTTTCTGTTGCCCCAGCACTTCATGCCAGCAATAGTACGCTGCTCCCAGGCAGGTGCCGTCGTCCGACGCGGCGCACTGATTGTAGTACTTTCGGAATTGCGTCTCGCGCAGGATGCGGGCGTTGGCGACGCCGTTGAGCGCGCAGCCACCCGCCATCACTAATTGGTCGGTGCCAGGCACGAGCTTCTCGAGCTTGTGCATGCAGTGCATCGCCGCTTCCTCAAACCGCACCTGCACGGAACGCGCGATGTCCTTTTCGCGTTGGCTGATAGCGTCGCTGCGTTTCCGCGGCGGGCCGAGCCGTTTCACAATCTCATCGGTGTAGAGCCGGCCCATGATAATGTGGTTGCGCTCATCCACCGCGCCGCTCTCGCCGCCTTGGTGCATCCCGAAATACCCGGGTTTGAGCCGGAACCAGTTCTGGCCATTCAGTGACAGGAGTTCGCGCATCAAATCCGCGTGCTTGTCTTCGCCATACGGCGCTAGGCCCATGACCTTGTATTCTTCGCCGAATTCGTCGAAGCCGATATATTGGCAGAGCGCCGTGTAAAAGAAGCCGAGGCTGTGCGGCAGAAACACGCGGTCGAGCACTTCGATGTGCGAACCTTCGCAGCGCGCGGCCATGGCGCTCACGAAGTCACCCGACGCGTCATAAGAGAACCCCGCCGTGACACTTTCAAAGGGCGAAACGTAGTACGCACTGGCGATGTGCGCGAGATGATGTTCGACCCATACGGTTTCAAACTTGACCTGCGAGGCGTCCTCACCGCAGATCGAGGCCAGTTGCTCCAGCATGCTTTCCGTGCGCGTATTACGGCGAAAATGCTCGACGACCGCGCCCGCTGCTTTCACCGGGCGCTTCGCGACATAGGCCATCTTCGCGGCGTAGTTGGCCTTCGGGTCGCGCGCGATGGCCACGTGGGTCACGTCTTTCAGGCGAACCCCCGACTCTTCCAGTGCGCGACGAATCGCGTTCTCCGGAAAGCGCGGACAATGCTTCTCGCGCTCTCCGAGCCGTTCCTCCGCGACAGCGAATTTCAATTCGCCATCGATGACCACGCACGCCGCGGAATCGGCGTGAAATGCGTTGATTCCCAGTATGACCGCCATGTTAATCCCTCACGTCGTTGTTGCTCGCTCCCGTGAATCCGGAAGCAATGGTTGTCGTAAAAAGTTTTCGTCCAGCCAGTGGCCGAGCACCACGAACTGCCACACCCGTGACCAGTGCAGCCGTCCACGTCCAAAATCGTCCAACAGCCGGACGGTATTGATCTTCGGCAAGGCTTCCAGACCTTCAATTACAGCAAGTCCTTCGCCAACGAATCCCTTCAACGGCCCGCGCATCCATTCGGCCATGGGCAGGATGAATCCTTGTTTCGGGCGATCGGCGATTCCGCGCGGCAGCAGATCGCCCGCCGTTTTCAACAGCCACGCCTTGTTCAGGGCCGAGCCATCCTGATCGGCCAGATCGTACTTGAGACACGTCTCGACGAGTTCATGATCGAGAAACGGCACGCGCAATTCCAATCCGTGCGCCATGCTCAACACGTCGCTGTCGCGCAGCAGCACGCTGCGCATGTAGCCACTCAACTCGAGCACACTCACGCGCGACGCCAGCGGCGCATCGCCATTCACCGCGTCGCCCCAATCCGGCGCGTCGGCCAACCCCATTCTCTCCAGATCGTCTTGCGACCAGAGAGCGCGCAGGCTGGCATATCGGGCCGAGAGAGGTGCGTAGCGGTCGAGCAGTTCTGCGGCACGACGTCCTTTGTTCCCGCCACCCACCGCCAAGGCGCGCACCGAGCTTGGCAACAACCCCAGCCACGGCGCCCAGCATTCCGCCCAAGCGGCTCGCAGGAAGGTCGGGTACCCGCCGAAGAGTTCATCGCCGCCCAAGCCCGAGAGTACGACTTTGAAGCCGCGGTCCGCCACGGCTTTCGAGATGATGAATGTGTTGGCCCCATCCATCGTCGGCAAATCCATCACCCTGACGGCCACCGGAACCTGCGCCGCCACTTCATCGTAAGAAAGTCGCACAAGGTGATGCGTCGTCCCGTACTTTCGTGCGACCGCCTCCGCATACGCGGATTCATCCGATGCGGTTTCATGGAACCCGAGCGTGAAGGTTTGTAATCGGTTGCCGAGTTCCTTCGCGGCGAGGCCGGTGATCACGGATGAATCGATGCCGCCGCTCAGGAAACACGCCACCGGCACATCCGAGATCAGGTGCTCGTGCACGGCGCGTTCCAGTTCCCTGCGGGTTTCTCCCACGGCCGATTCACGTCCGACCGGGGTGTGTCGCGGTTCGGGTCTCCAATACACCTCGATCTTCTCGATGCGGCCCGCGTGGACGGTCATCCAATGGCCCGCGGGCAGGGACTGAACGCCTTTGAGCAGCGTGTACGGCTCCGGGACCGCGCCGAAACGGACGTAACCGGCCAGGCCAATGTGGTCCAGTTCCGCCCGCAGCCAGCCGCTGGCCAGCATCGAACGGACTTCGGAGGCAAAGAGCAGCGCATCGGGCTGTGCGCAGTAGTAAAACGGTTTGATGCCGAGACGGTCGCGTGCGCACCAGAGTTCTCCGCCCGCCGCGTCCCAGATCGCGAACGCGAACATCCCGCGCAACCTCTGGACGCAATCCCGGCCCCATAGGCGATACGCCTGCAGAATCGTTTCGGTGTCGCTCGTCGAATGCCACTGTCCGACGCGCCCACCGATCTCCGCGCGAATCTCGAGGTGGTTGTAGATCTCGCCGTTGAAAACGATCCAGTTGCCCGTCCCCGAGTCAAACATCGGTTGGTGGCCTGCCGGACTTAGGTCGAGGATCGCCAGCCGCGTATTGGCAATCGCGGTGATGCCGTCATCGGTGCGTCGCGTGGAAAGGATCTTGAACCCATCGTCATCAGGGCCGCGATGTTTGATGCCCGCAATCATGCGTCGCATGGCCGCCTCGATCTCGGAGGTCGACCGTCCCGCCTGGCCGCAGACTCCTGCGATGCCGCACATGGTTACCGTGTCTCCATTGGTGCCTGCAGATCCAGCGCGGCGAGCAGTCGCCGCTCGAAATGCGCCTGGGTGAAGTGCGCCAGATAGCGCTCGCGTCCGGCGTGTCCCATCCGTTCGCAAAGTTCAGGATCGCGAAATAGCCGGGTGATGGCCGCGAGCAATGCCGTGCGGTCGTGCGAGGGAACGACCATGCCTGTCGCGCCATGCTCGACGACTTCGTCCGCGGCGCCTTTGCCTGCGATGCAGGCGCGGCTCGCGCGCATGGCCTCGAGGAACACCAGTCCAAAGCCTTCCTCGCTGCTGGGCATTACAAAGAAATCGCAATCGCGGTACAACGACTCCAATTTCTCGCCCGTCACCTTGCCCAGAAAACTGACTGCGTTCGCCACCTCCAATTCCTTCGCCCGATTCTCCAACCGCGCGCGATCATCGCCATCACCGACGATGACCAACCGGCCCGCAGGGCATACCTTCGTCGCCTCGCGCCAGAGTTGCAGCAACGTGTCGTGTCCCTTGTAACGCTCCTGCGACGACAATCGACCGACGATCAGCGCGAACGGCTGGCTCGCGGGTGGGTGAGTGGCTTCGAACGCGCTCTCGGGCACGCCCAGCGGGCAGATGCGGATCGCCGTATCCGCAAACCCCGGATTGGCTTTCTTGAAGCGCTGAATCGTATGGCGCGAGTTGGCCAGCACCAGCACAGAATGTTCCAGCGCTCGCGTTCGCAACCCGCCCAGCGGGACCCAGGCTTCGATCCCGTGCAGGAACACGGCGAGGTGCGCGCCGCGCTTGACGAGCGGCACCGCGAGGGGCGCCAGGTGCAGGTGCATCACGACGACGAGTGTGTGCCGCGCGTCGCCCAACCCAGCCTTCAATCCCCACAGGGTCGCCCTAGTTTTGCGACCATGCGCGTAGCGCACCTGCCAATTCGGGGTTTGCGGAATCGAATCGTCCGGCGCTGGTTTGCTGTACGACCATACTTCACCGTGACAACCTGTCGCGGCGCTGTACGATTGCAGCGCGCGCAGGCTTAACCGGGAAACCATCCCGATGCCGCCCACCTCATGCAAGTCCGGACAAACCAGGATCACGCGGCGCACCTGTTCCGGGGGCGGGGCAGACGACTGCGCTTGTGCGGAATCTGTAGTGGCTAGCGGGGCGCTCATAGGCAGCAGCAGGCCCCTCTCCTTAATGAAAGTTTCTCGTACACGGCTGTCCATTCCGCGGCAATCCGTGGCCACGTGAAACGTTCGCGAACCAACTCGCGGGCGGCGTTGCCGCGGGTTGCTAGTTCCGTTGAATTGTCAACCGCCTCAACTAGGCCGTCGCGCAACCCGGCCCCATTGAGACTGACGACCCAGCCGGCTCCAGCGTTGCGCACCTCCAAGGCCAGACCGACTTGGCGGCTCAACAGTACCGGCGCACCGCAGGCCATCGATTCCACTGCGCCGATGCCAAAGTTTTCCTGAAAGGAGCTCAACACGAACAGGTCGGCTTCCGCCAGCGCTTCAAACTTCGCCGCGTCTTCCAGCCAACCGACCCAATGAACAGCGGATTCGGCGGCAGTTCCGCGCGCGATCCGGCGCAGTCCCTCGACATAATCAGCCTCGCCGTCACCCGCGACCACGAGGTGCCACTCGGCCAGCTTGTTCTGCGCCTTCAAGCCGATAAATGCGTTCAGCAACAGGTCGATTCCTTTTTTGGGGTGCAGGCGCGACAGCGTCAGCACGAACGGCGCATCGGCAGGGATGCCGTGTCGCTTGCGAAAGTTGCCGCTCGCTTGGACTTCCAGCAGTTCTTCGTCAACGCCGTTCGGAATCACAATGCCGCCATTTAGTTTCAGCGATCGCTCCGTCAATTCACGCTCCTGTTCGGTCGTGTAATGTACCACGCTGGCCTCAAGAAGGACGCGACGAAAAAAGAAATGCCACGCAATCAGCTTGCGTGGACGCTTCTGCTGCATGCTCCATGGCTCCAGCGTGCCCAGTGGACGCACAATGTACGGCACGCGGTGCCGGCGGCACGCCCGCGCCGCAGCCTGGGTCGCGTGCGAGAAAACGGCGTGAATGTGAACGATATCGTAACCCGCGACGTTCCCGTCAAGCCAGTGATCCATCGAACGCGAAAACTTGAACGCTTCGCTCCAATCGCGCCGGAAAAAATGGGCGCGCACGCCGCGATAGAGAGTCGGCTTGTCGATTTCGATGTCGAGGCGCCCATTGCCGTCAGCATCGGTGGCGCACAACTCCACGTCAACGCCCGCGCGCTGCAGGGCAAGGCACATCTCGATGACGGCCTGGCTTGGGCCACCGTAACGCGGGGCGACCGCGGGGATGACGTGCAGGACTCTCATGGGTTCCACGAATTGACGGGGTGCTCGTCCATCGCCGCCGGCAGATCCGGGCCGGGACGCGACCGCAAGTAATGGTTTACGAGGGAAGCCAGAATCAGCGCGGCGGCGAGGCTGGCCGTCGTCTCGGCGAAGGAGCCGATCGCATTCTGCATGATGATGCCGATGAGGAACCATTTGCCAAACGTCAGCGGGTCGTCGAAGCGCAGCGCCGCGCCTGCTTTGCGGTCGGCGCACCCGATGATGACGCCGAGCAACAACATCCCGAGAAAGACGCCGACACGCCCGAAATTGATCTCCAACTCGAAGATCGGTCCCATGCCGACGCTCGTGCCCTCGGCGAACATGATCCCCGTGTACCTGCTTACCAAATTCATGCTGCCCGCGTATTCCGGTTTTTCAGCCCAAATCGCGCGCGGGATGATCGCGAGGAGTGCCATCCAAATCGTTTCGCCGCGCGCGTAGCCGTGCGTGTTTTGCAGATGCATCGCCGCGGCGCCCACGAGCCGGTTTTGGTTGAGTCGCCCGTCAATGCGCCCGAGATGTTTGGTGTCGAACGGATCGAAGATTTCCATGGTGGTGCACATGCGCCAGATCGCGTCCACGCGCGACTCGTAGGCCTGCCCGCCCCAGACCGTCTCGCGAATCTCGCTGCGGTCGCGCATGTAGGTCACATAGAACGACAATCCGAGGAACGCTAGCGGCAGCGACACCAGAAGCAGTTTCACCCGATGGCGGCTGAGCAGCAGATAGAAGGAAAACACCAGGATCAAATAGCCGATGCCGTAGCCCAGAAACCCTTGCGTCACCATCGTGAAAAACGGCAACGTGAACGCCGCAGCCAAGAGCAGGTGTTGGCGGGTATGCTCGCCGCGCAGTTGCGCATACCACATCGCAAGGCATAAGGCCACGAGCACAAAGTTGAATCCAACCGAGAGCACCGCCGTCAGCGACGGCACCCGGCCCGCCCCCAAAGCCATCGCCACATAGGAACCAATGCCAACCAGCGCGTACATGCGCAACACGCGCGGGTGCCAGGGCCAGATGTTGACGGGTTCGGCCGCGCCGTCATCATGGTCGGGCACCACGAATGGCGCGACCGCGAAACAGCCGACCGCAAATCCAATAATCCCAAGCGTGCTCAATTCGAAACCGGTCGCAACGAAGTCGGCGCCGGAAGGCAGGTACCACGGCAGGAGGCACACCACTGCGCCGAACCAGTGGTTCATGGTCATGTTAAGAACGAAGGTCAGTGTCAAGCCGACGCCGTGGCGTGCAGGATCGCGGAATTTCAATGCGGCGGCGAGGCCGACCAGCACCCACGCAAGCAGACACAGTAGATACGCGTTATCAGTCACAACGACAAGCCTTCTGCGGTTCGGCGGGACGATATTGGTTGATAGCCGCCTCATAGTCCTGCGCCACGTGGTCCCATGTGCGCGGCTGAAACTGCCCGTGAATTCGTGTCACCATTTCCGCCAGTTCCTCGCGGTGGCGGTCGCACCAGTCCAGCCGCTTGATAAAAGCTTCTGGCGTGCGGATTGGGAGAATCCACCCGGTCTCATCGGTCCGAACGAAATCGGAAGCACCGCAATTGGTCGTTGCCAGAATCGGGAGCCCGCTGGCGTTCGCTTGCGCCAGCACCATAGCGAAGCCGTCCTGGATGGTTGGGAAGATGAACAAATCACCCCATGCGTATACCGCGGGCAGTTCTGCCTGGGGCACACTCGGCTCCAACTCCACAGCTGACTTCAGTTCGCTTAAGAGAAAGCGCGCCTGCGGCTCGGTGGCGCCGACCAGTCTGAGTTCAAATCTTCCGGCCAGGTTGGACGCGATTTTGCTCAAATCAATCATACCCTTCTGAAACGATTTGGCCCCCACAAAAAGCACCCGGAGCTTTGATCCGTTGGAGATTCGCTGTCGGCGAGCCGCGATTGCTGCGGGCGTGGCCCGGAAATCTCCCCAATCGACTCCCAACGGGATGGACACCACTTTCCCGAAGGCTTCGGTTCCTCGAAAGGTTTCCTTGGCGAAACTGGACACCGTGAGAACGACGTCGGCCAGACGATATTCTCTCTCTTCCCGCGCAATCATCCAGTCGCTGGGTCTGTCAATTCTCACGCCGGCACGGCGCTCTTCTTCCTCGAGAATCTGGGCTTGTACGCGGATGTGGCTTGACGCACGGATCAGCCAGCGCGCGCACGGCGAGCCGTCCAGTGCCGTGAACAATTCTTCCGCCACGCCACTAAAGCAATAAACGATGTCCCATGGTTCGCGGGTAACCATCCGCGCGGCCCAGCGTCCGAAGCTCTCGTGCAA
>JBEKYJ010000188.1:0-7782 GCA_049511095.1 Verrucomicrobiia bacterium | reverse complement strand
AGAACCCGGGCCTTCATCCGGGATCGATTGGCCACGCTGGAGTTGGCACAACATTTCCAAACGGGCGAATGGATCGGCTTTCTCCCCTCGGGAGAAAACCTTGCGGGCTGGACGGTGGAGCGGGGGAAGTTCACACCGCAAGCGGACGGGACGCTGGAGGTCCAGTCCGATGAAGGAGGCCACATTATTTACTCGCGGGCGCCGGTGGGAGAGAATTTTGAAGTGCGGGGCAGTTTCGAGGTCGTGCGCAGCTCGACAAAAGCGTTCCAAGCCGGCCTGGTCATGGGCATGCCGCAGTTCGAATCGACCGCGTGGTATGGGTTCCGGGTGAAACGCAACGCCGATGAGGGGGATGTCGTCGCCTTCGCCCAAGGTTGGTCGACAAGACAATTGCACGTCCCGCTCGCGCTCAACAGCGAGACCAATTCGTTTTATTTCCGGTTTCACCGTGGCTTGGTCAGCGCCACCGTGAACAACAAGGAGATTTTCAAGAATGCCAAGCCGCCCGCAACCAACGCCATCCCACCGACCGCCATGCACTTGGGGCTGGGAGCATTCAACGACGCGAATGACACGGTCATCCGCTACCGCGACGTGCAAGTCCGCAAACTATCGGCCCGTTAGCCCGGCCGCGTGCGGCTTTCTTTTGGCGGGGACGATGGTAACATGACCGGCCAATATGGACGTACGCATGGCCATTTTGGGAGCGGGATGTTTTGGCGGCGGGTTGTTTGCATTTTTCTGGGGACTGCGTTGTTATCAGCGGAAACGGCTGCTGCAGAACACGCCGACCTCCAAAGTCGACGCCGTCGCGCTCGGGCTGGCCGAACTTTGCGGCCGCGCTGTGCCCCATGAGTCCATGACCAGTCCCATCGAACAGTTGCCGTGCGTCTATTGGCGGTACGAGGTGGAGGAATGGCGCGCGGCCGGCAAGTCCAGCCATTGGGCCACAATCGACAGCGGCGAAAAACGGGTTCCATTCTATCTCGAAGACGACACGGGCAGAATACTGGTCATACCCCTCCAGGCCGCGATCGACGTTCCGAAGACTCTCGAAGTCGAGCCGCCCAAGTCTCCTCTGACGAGCGAAGTGTCCCCCCGCATCCTCGCGTTCGCCGAAGAAAAGCAGATCGAATTGGGCGGGGTGTTCACGCCAAAAAAGCGGTTCACCGAATGGATGATTGCGGCCGGCGATACGCTGTTCGTGTTCGGGCCGGTGATTGCAATGGATGCCGACGGCGTCGGCGGCGCGAAGGTCGGGAGCCGGATCGTGTGCCAGGACGGGAGCTCTCGGTTTTTCTTCATTGCGAACCGGTCGGCGCGGGATGTGGAGTTGGAATTTGAGGGGAAGGCGGCCCTCGGAGTGATTGGGGGCGGCTTGCTGGCGGTGTTGGGGCTGGGTATCATGCTGGAGTACTTTCCCAAGTTATGAATGCGATCATGATTTTGTTCATCGTGTTGCTGGTGATGATCGCGACGGGGTTTTACGTGATCAGCCTGTTCAACGGGTTGGTGTACCTGCAGAACCAGGTGGACAAGGGTTGGGCGAACATCGATGTGCTGTTGAAGCAGCGTCATGATTTGATTCCCAATCTGGTCGAGACGGTGAAAGGGTACGCGGCGCACGAGCGGAAGACGTTCGAGGCGGTGACGACCGCCCGCAGCGCGGCGGCCACGCTTTTGCCGCAAGGGCGCGGCAGCGCGCCGGTGGTGGCGCAGGCCGAACAAGTCCTCGGCGGCACGCTCCGGTCGTTGTTGGCCGTGGCCGAGGCGTATCCGGAGTTAAAGGCCAACGAGAACTTTCTCGGGTTGCAGGATACGTTGGTGGGCATCGAGAACCAAATCGCCGAACGCCGGGAATTCTTCAATGACGCCGTGAACCTCTACAACAACGCCATCCAACGGTTCCCCGACGTGTTCGTAGCTAAAATGCTCGCGTATGAGCGCGCGACGTATTTCAGCGCCGACGGCGCCGACCGCGAGCCGGTGGCGGTTCAGTTTGACGGCGCGACTGCAGGGTAGTGCGCCCGTCGTGTTGTAGCCGCCCCGCTCTGTCGGGGCGCGCCGCATCATGTCGTTGGCCCGCCCGCGATTCCTAATCGGGGTAGGGCGCGGTGGCCCTACCGCGCCGCTCTGCTTTTTGGAGTGCCCGCCTTAGTTCACGCCCAGGAGTTCCACTTCAAACACCAGCGTGGCATTGGGAGGAATCGCGTCGCCCGCGATTGGGCAACGAAGGTTTGCGCCCCTGCGGGTTTTCGTGTAGTTTGTGGCGCGTGAGCCCAACGGTTCTGTGGTGGAAAGGCTATCGGTTCTTTTTCTTTTCACGCGAAGAGCGGCGCATGCACGTGCATGTACATTGCGCGGACGGCGAGGCGAAGATCTGGCTCGAACCGCGAGTCGCGCTGGCAAAGAACTACGGACTCACGAAGAAACAGGTCGGAGCAATCCGAAAGGTCGTCACGGAGCGGAAGGATGAAATCGTCAACGCTTGGCACAAGCACTTCGATGGTTGAAGTTACTCATATCAGCGCCCACGGCGTGTGGCTGATGGTGAGGGGACACGAGTATTTTCTGCCGTATGAAGACTTCCCGTGGTTCAAGGATGCGAAGCTGGGCGACATCCTCGACGTGAAGCTTCTTCACCAAACGCATCTCTACTGGCCCAATTTGGACGTGGACTTGTCTTTGAAGTCCATCCAAGACCCTGGCGCCTATCCGCTCGTGGCCAGATAGCCGCAGGCAGCCGGGATTTAGTTCACGCCCAGGAGTTCCACTTCAAACACCAGCGTGGCATTGGGAGGAATCACGCCGCCCGCGCCCCTTGTGCCATAGCCCAGGCTCGCAGGGATGGTGAGCTTGCGAACGCCGCCCACCTTCATTCCCACAACGCCCTGGTCCCAGCCCTTGATGACCTCACCGGCGCCCAACCGAAATAAAAACGGCTCTCCGCGGTCCTTCGATGAATCGAACTTCGTCCCGTTGGTGAGCCAGCCCGTGTAGTGAACCGTCACGCTCTTGCCGGCAACGGCTTCGGCGCCCGTGCCGACTTTCGTATCTTCAATTTTCAATTCGGTCACAGTAGCTCCCGGTTGCGGCGCCGCAGTAGCGGCCGCTGGTTTCGATTCATCTTGTTTCGGTGCCTCGCTCTGCGAGCAGCCTGTCGCGAGGACGACCAGCGCGAGAACGAGCGCGAGTCTGCCGGCAACCCGATGCAATATCATGGCTGTGTTCTTCATGGTCATCGGCAAAGTGTAGTGACAGGTAGAACCGATTGCAAGTGTGGTGGCCGACACACGCTTAAATCTACAAGATTTGACGAAAGTTAAACTGTATGAGAGCGTCCCGGTCAAAATTAGTTGTGTGTATTTGTTCGAGCACCTTCTCAATGATTTCGATAACAGTATCTTCGCTAAAAAGATACTTTTGAATCATAGAAAAATAGAAGGGAAGTGCGACAAGTTCCAGAACTTTGTCGCCATCTCGTTTCGTAATTCTGTAGTCACGACTTTTCCCATCTCGATGCACCGTGAACCCCAAGGTTTCCAATCGCTTTAGAAGATGAATGTGATTAAACACGTTAAACACTACTACCTCTTGGAATAGCACTGATCTCATGAAGTCAACATCGATTGGCCACCAAAGAAAAGGGGTCATGCCTTGCATGAGGGAGTATTCCGATCCTGCGGTGTATACGAGCGATCCAACGATGGCGCTGTTGTCGTGACGAGCTTCGTCTACAATCGCTGATACTTCTTTGCCAAAGTGTTTTAGAAGCCTATTCGTCTTAAAACGCGAGGGTGCACATAGCCGAGATGACAGCTTGCTTTCCTTGAATTTGAGTCCTACCAAAAGCATGCCGTCGCCCGCTTTGCGGTACGATGCAGCTGCGGCGTTTATGGTATTTGCTAAAGCAATAAGATCTTCTATGTAGGTCCTTTTAGAGTGATGGACGAGTTCCCGATCTGGCCGTTTTTGGGAATTGGTAAAGGCGCTGTGTATGTTGCTCACTTGTTGTCTCAATCGCTGCACAATTTCAGGTGACAAGCGTGGTGCTCGCTGTGGATCCGGGGACGGAGGTGGTTTGGGACCAAGTGTCTCTCGCAGACGTTCTTTTCCTAGTAGGACCACGGTAACGGAAATGTGATCGTCATCGAGCTTTGTGGTTTTCAATTCGCCAATCGCCACGACCTTACGCGATGTCATGTCTATGAAGCTCACGTCACCTAGTCGAAGGTATGACGTCGTCCCGTGGTAGATAATCAGGTGCTTTGCAAGCTGAGGGGGCACGACCCGATTCTTAATAAACTCCAATTCGCCAAGGCCGCCAAGGCCCGTCGGTAAATGAAAAGTGCGTTGGTGCTTGTGATGCTCATCAAGTAATTCTGGCTCATGTTGGTAAAAGATCCAGGCGAACCCATCGCCAATGACTTTGCCGATCGAGAGCATTTGGGTGAGACTGTCGGCATGCGCGTCGAGCGTTTTCATCCGCCTACCAAACCAGCGGGCGGACAAAGCCTGCTTTCGTCTTATCAGCGATCTCTTCTCTTGCGCGATCTGTGAGTACAAGCGCTCGAGCTGCATCATCCCTTGGCACAGCACCGGTTGAAATTCGAAGAATTCGGCCGCGAACGTCTCATTGAATTGAGCGAACTTCATTTTGCGTATGAGGTTCCAGCAATTCTCATATGCAGCTTCTGCCTCGTCGATGGCACGCACAACTCTTGTTCGAGTGATCATCTTCCGCCGCCTCTAGCTTCGGCGTTGCTGCTGCTCGCGAAATTGTTGCACATCAAGAAGAAACTGTTTGAGGCAGTGCTCCGCTAGAGTTTTCGTGCCAAATAACCGGTCTTCGCCCTTCCATCCGAATGCAGTCTCGGGGTGCCAGTCGAATTCAAACGTCCAAGTCCGCATCTCTTGTGCTTGGTGATTGTATAAACTGCCGCGAGTAGGCATCAGGCCATCCCAGAACGTTACGTAAAGGGCCGCATGGTTGAGCGTGTCGCAGACGCGAATATCCCAGGTGAAGCTTACAGTACGTCCACCTCCCAAAACTGCTAGAAGGCGGTAATCCTCCTTGGTAGTGAAGCTAAAAATCTGCATGGTGCGCTTCAGAACGTCAACCTGAGTCTTAACTTCAGCACAGAGTTGACCGAATTCAGCATTTGCTGCCTTTACCCCCTCTTCTGAGTCTAGGAATTTCCGCCGCGTTTCGGAGAGTTCACCTTGCCGTTGCAGCCTCGCGGCGAGTTCTTCGACAGTCTCCTCGTGCGGTGAACCGCCAAGTTCTTGGATACGGGCCTCTATCACGGCGGCTGCTGTGTCCAAGCCCCAGCGATCTAGGCCGATCCAAAGACGATTCTTGGGTAGCCATTTCGGTGCTGTCGTGGGTTTCTCCAAGGGTATAAACAGCACAAAGTCGTACCCCTCATCGTGGCCGCGATTGCGAATAGCCGTCTCTTCAATTCGTGTCCAAGGGGTCGATCCCCAAGTCGCACGGTATAGGACGACGACGCTTCTCGCATCTTTACCGAAGACGCTATTGAACGTCTGTTCGCCGTCGGTGCCGGCGACTTCGAGTTGTCGCTCTGAGTAAATGAAGGTTGTCAGCCGACTCTTCAGGCGATCATTGAGTTGCGTCGCCAGTTGCTCGTCTTCCTCCAAAAAGGAGAATGCAACGTCGTATTTGAAGTCCGTCGTGCTCATCACAACTCTTCGGTCACGTCACCCACGCCAAAATACGTGCAATCTGGGTGATGAAATACAAGTGCTGAAACGCTTGCTTCCGGGTCCATCATAAATCCCTCTGTCAATTGGACACCGATTTCTTCCGGCTTCAGGAGCTGCCAGATGCCGGCTTGGTCTTCCAATGCCGGACAAGCGGGATAGCCGAAGCTGTAGCGGCGGCCCTGATACTTGGTTGTAAAACGGTCGATCATGGTCATGTCGGCGGGATCGGGTAAACCCCAGTCTTCCCGGATACGCCTGTGCAGCCATTCGGCGCAGCCTTCGGCGGTCTCGATGGCGAGCGCCTGCAACGCGTGCGATTTCAGGTATTCGCCCTTGGCTTTGTATTCCTCGGCACGTTGACGGATGCCCGCGCCCGCACCGACGACGAAAACGGCGACGGAATCACGGAGTGGTGGAGTGGTGGAATGGTTGGGTGGCGAAACGTAGTCGGACAAGCACAGGCCATCGGGTTTGCGTTGACGGTGGAAGTTGAAGATGTGATCCGGCTTGGTGCCCTTCGTGCCTTCGTGGTGAGAGAACAATCTTATATCATTTCCCTCGGCTTCGGCATCGAAGAACTGCCAGACCGCTTTGACCTTCATGAACTTGGCGGCCTCGGCTTTGACGTCTTCGACGACGTTATGCAACTCCAGCGCCTTCGGGTCGCGGGCCGCCAGCGCCTTCTCGAAATTGGATTTGAACCCGAGATGGCGGACATAAAGCATCTGCGGATTGATGTATTCCCAAATCTCGCGAAGCTGCGGCACGTCGCGCACTTTGCGGTCGGGGTAGGGCACCGCCACCGGCGGCAGTACGCGCACCCGGCTGCTGCGCTGGGTTGTCTCGGGAAAGTCATCAGACGGCGCGCCAGGGCCAGCGCGCCCTACCTCGGTCTTGTGCTCGGCGGTGACTTTGTCGCGCTCGGCGGGGTCCATCAACCGGTTCATGATCGACAGGCCCGTCATCGCGTCCTTGCAATACACGACAACGCGCTCGTAGCTCGGCGCGATGCGGTTCCGGGTGAACTTGTCGCTGAGCGCCGCGCCGCCGACCAGCAACGGCACGGTGATGCCCGCCTGTTTGAGGTCGCCCGCCGTGATGACCATCTGCTGCGCGCTTTTCACCAGCAGACCCGACAACCCGATGGCGTCGGGTTTGTGCTCGCGATAGGCCTTGATCAGGTCTTCGGGCGGCACTTTGATGCCGAGATTGATGATCGTGAAACCGTTGTTCGAGAGAATGATCTCGACGAGGTTCTTGCCGATGTCGTGCACGTCGCCCTTGACAGTGGCGAGCATCACTTTCCCCCTCGTCGAATCGGCTTTCTTCTCCATGAATTGTTCGAGATGCGCGACGGCGGCCTTCATCGCCTCGGCGGACTGCAATACTTCGGCGACGATCAGCTCGTTGGCGTTGAACAGGCGGCCGACTTCCTTCATCCCGTCCATGAGCGGGCCGTTGATGATGTCCAGCGGCCCGGCTTCCTTGAGTTTTGCGTCGAGGTCGGGGATCAGCCCTTCCTTCGTGCCTTCCAGAATGTAATTGGCGAGACGTCCATCAAGCGGCAGATCCGACGTCTTCTTCTTCACGCGGCTCTCGGCGGTGCGGAAATGGTCGTTGATCGCCGCGATGTGATGCTGGTTGATCGCGGCGCGTTGTTCCTTCGTTTGTTGGCGATAATCATCCGGCGCATCGAGGCCGGGCGGAGCATGGTTCCACAGCAGATCCTCGACGAACTTCTTCTCCTTCGCGGGAATGGTGGCGTACCGCTCCAGTTTCTCGGCGTTGACGATGGCGAGATCGAGTCCCGCTTTCGTCGCGTGATACAGGAACACGGAATTGATGACCTCGCGCGCGGCGGGCGGCAGACCGAAGCTGACGTTGCTGACGCCGAGGACGGTCTTGCATTTCGGCAACGCCTGCTTGATCAGCCGCACGCCTTCGATGGTCTCGACGGCGCTGCCGATGTAATTCTCGTCGCCCGTGGCGCACGGGAACACCAGCGCGTCGAAGATCAAATCTTCTTCGGGAATGCCATGCGCGACACAGTAATCG
>JBEKYJ010000187.1:0-7868 GCA_049511095.1 Verrucomicrobiia bacterium | reverse complement strand
CATGGAACTGGCGCTGTTGAAGTTGTGGGGAGGATGCTGGGGTTGGCTACTGCACCGAAATCCGCAGGTGTACATCTACATCGCGGAGAGCCTGCGCCGTCATCCTGACCGACGGCAGTTTCACGCCATCATTGAACACACCGGCTTCAGGCTCACCGAATCGTTTCGATTTTTCGGCGGCATCACTGAACTCGTCGTGTTCCAAAGAACCATGGGCGAGTGAAGGCCATGTGCTGGCCCGTGCTACTCCCCAATCTCGCGCAACGGATTGCCGCGACAGAACGGATGGATGATCCGAATTGCGACGCGGCGCAACTGACGCGCACGTTGAATGCGTTTGCCCGCTCCAATCGTTTGTTCACGCGTTACCGGAGCATTCTCCGCCGCTGGATTATTGCGGACATGCAACGCGCCCCGGCACGGCGGCATCGGGTGGTGGACTTGGGTGCGGGCGGGTGCGACATCGCCGTCTGGTTGCTGGAACAGTGTCGCCATGCAGGTTTACGGGTGGCGGTTGTGGCGTTGGACGCCAACCCGCGTGTTGTGGCGTATGCGCGACAGAAATACGGCCATGTCGCGGGCCTGGACATTCGCCACGAGGACGCACTGGGGTTCAACAGCTTCACTGCCGACGATTATGTGTTCGGCAATCACTTTCTGCACCACCTCGGCAACGATGAGATCGTCGCGCTGTTGCGCGAGCTGGGAACGCTGCCGCTCCGGCGATTTGTGTTCAGCGATTTACTGCGACGCTACCACGCGTATTACCTGCACACTCTGACGGCTGCGGTCTTGTTTCCCGGCACGTTCATCGGGTTCGACGGTTGTTTGTCCATCCGCAAGGGATTCACTGTGGCCGAAATGGAAGCACTGCTGACACACGCGGGCATCCGCCCGCAGACACAGATTCACACGCTCGTCCCTGCCCGGATTGTCTTGGTTGGCGAAGGTGGCCAACCTCATTAGGCGAGAAACACGACGTGTCCCACGCCGTTCGGCTCAGCGCGTCGCGTGACGAGTAACTGGTTGTGACACTCAGGCGGTTATCGGAGCTTGCGTGCCTTTTGATACAAGTCCGGCAACTTGCTGACCGCGTGCTTCACGGGGCCGAACCAGTAGTTGCGGAAGCCAGCGCCAGAGGCTTTCTCACACAACCGCTCGGAATAGACCACTTTCCGTGAAGAGATGTCGAAGAAGACAACATACAGGCAACCTTTTTGCTGCGCTCTGACCAGGCGATCCATGATAAATACCAAGCCCAAGCCTTTGCTGCATTTGAGCTCGTAGCCCTTCACAACGGCTGCGATGTCTTGCCCGGTGATATGCGATGCGTTGACCATCTCATCACGTGAACCATCCTCGCGGATAATGCAACCAGCGTTCGCTTTGGCGTTGCCGGGCTCGACAGCCTTGGTGTCCGTTTCAACGGACCGGGCGAGATGCTCCACCTTCGGGAACATTTCGGTCATGAAAAGGGAATTCCACTTCTCCAAAAAGCCCGGGAAGATTTCGTCGGGTTTACGGAAATCCTTCGTGCCGATCATCTTGACCATGGAGTAGTCCAGTCCGCACCAAACCAGTGTGTCAGAGGGACTGGCCGCGTTGGTTTCTTGTGCCACCGCGCCTTGCCACGCCACGATAGCTGCAAACAGCACGGTGAGCAATTGCTTGATGGTTTTCATGATTTCATCCTCATTCGGTGGGAGACGCTCATGCCGGAGCGGCTTGGGGCTTGATATTCCAGAGCCGCTCAGAGCTTTCTTCTATCTGCAGTCATCTATGCTGATGTTCTTTATGCGGTCGCTCTTTTCGCCACCGAGGAAATCCCTCTTGATGTCAGCGATGCGCTGCTGCTGCTTAGTTTCGTATTCTTGGGCGCGTTCGCCATGGGTGTAGGTCACCAGGTTCTCCCGGGTCTCAAATTCGGTTAATCGCGCTCGGCGAGGACTATCCTTCTTCAAAGGGTTCAACATGACATTGGCGCGGATCATCCCCATGGAAACGTCCACCATGATGTCATAGACCTTGTCCGCCGCTAAATCTGCCTTGACGACGTTGACTTGATCGGCCCAGCCGAAGAAAATATGTTCGCCCGGTTCGCAGACGAATTGAAACTCCGATTTACCGGGCAGGTCGCAGATCATGTGACCATCCTTGTTAAAAATGGCGTAGCGTTGGAGGCCATAAGTCGTCACGTGATGAAAATTCACCAAGACCTTACCGGCGGGCGGTTGTGTTAACCGCTGCTCCTTGGAAACGCGCGTGATGGGGTTTTCCTTGGATGTAGCAGAACCACACACGGTGAGAAACACGAGAGCCATTATTCCGAACTGAGTCTTCATATTATCCTCCGATTGGTTTGCCGCAACACGCAATCGCGCTGCAACTTCCACGCAATAGAAGCGAGTTTGAGCCATCATTGCAAGCATTGATTTTCGGCGCGGTGCTGGGATGTTTTGGAGGGCCGGAACCTGTTTTCGGGCTTGGCGGCGAGCCGCTTTCGCGGTATTTGTAAGCAGATTCTTGACTGCGCTGACTGGCAGCGATGATCTGGCATTAGACAACGAGACGAATAACCACTTTTGCACAAAGATCACAAATTGACGATCGCTTTGGCCGGCGAGCAGGACTTGGGGACAATCTACCGGCTGCGCCACGAGGTCTATGCCCGCGAACTCGGCCAGCACCCGGTCAACGCCGAGGAACGCCTCACCGACTCTCTCGACGGCCACAACCTTTACATCACCGCCTCGCAAAACGGCAAGATCATCGGCTTCATCAGCATCACCCCGCCGTCGTCGCCCCGGTACTCTGTGGACAAGTATTTCCCTCGCGAGTCGATACCGTTCCCGTTCGACGACAAACTCTACGAAGTCCGTCTCCTGACCGTCATTTCGCCGCGTCGCGGACACGACATCAACATCGTCCTCATGTATGCCGCACTGCGTTGGGCGGAAGCCCACGGCGGCACGCGCATCGTGTCCATTGGCCGACGTGACATCCTGGGGTTGTACCAAGGCGTCGGCCTGAAACTGCTCGGTCGCACTGCCCAATCCGGGGCCGTCACCTACGAGCTGATGACCGAAACCATTGCCGGCATCCACAACTACCTTTGCCGGATTGATCGTGTCATGAGTCGGATCCATGAAAACGTGGACTGGCAGTTTGATTTTCCGTTCTGGCCGAGCAATGGCTGTTACCACGGTGGCGCCTTCTTCCAAGCGGTTGGCGTCGAGTTCGACCGGCTCGAAACCCGCGGCGACGTCATCAACGCCGACGTGCTCGACGCTTGGTTCCCGCCTTCGCCGAAAGTCCAGCTCGCCCTTCGTGACAACCTCGACTGGCTTATTTCCACCTCGCCCCCGACCGGCTGCGAAGGCCTCATCAGCGTCATCGCCCGCGTTCGCGGCCTGTCGCCCGACTGCGTCCTGCCGGGCGCTGGATCTTCTGATCTGATTTTTCGGGCCTTCCGACAGTGGTTGAATGTCGGCTCCCGCGTCCTCATCCTCGACCCGACCTATGGCGAGTATCCGCACGTCCTGGAGAAAGTGGTTGGTTGCAAGGTTGACCGCATTGCCTTACCAGCAGAACAAGGTTACCGGTTCAACCCCGCGCTGTTGGACGAACATGCCGGCCGCGCCTACGACCTTGTCGTCATCGTCAACCCGAACAGTCCGACAGGCCATGCCGTGCCGGCCGAGGCGCTGCGTGAAGCGCTCCAGCGATTGCCGGTCACAACCCGCGTCTGGCTGGATGAAACCTACGTCGAG
This sequence comes from Verrucomicrobiia bacterium, assembly GCA_049511095.1. Lineage (GTDB taxonomy): Bacteria > Verrucomicrobiota > Verrucomicrobiia > Palsa-1439 > Palsa-1439 > Palsa-1439. Next base: position 4,098 of record JBEKYJ010000187.1, on the reverse strand, counting down.
TACGTCGGGGCGGACCAATCGCTGGAACGGTTCGCCGCCAGCCGGCCCAACATCATCGTCTGCAAATCCATGTCCAAGGTCTATGCACTGAGCGGCCTGCGCGTGGCCTACCTGTGCGCGTCACCGCAGGTCGTCAACGAACTGCGCCCGCTCACGCCGCCGTGGGTGGTGGGTCTGCTTGCGCAGGTCGCGGCTGTCAACGCGCTCGAAGACCCCGAGTACTACGCAGCCCGGCACCAGGAGACGCGCGCCCTCCGGTACCAACTTGCCGAAGAACTTGCCGCCATTCCCGGATTGAAAGTGTTTCCCGGCGTCGCCAATTTCCTTTTGTGCCAGCTCGCGGCGGGCGGCCCCGATGCCGCCACGGTGGTCAAGCGTTGCCGAACCCGTGGCCTGTTCATCCGCAATGCCGGCGCGATGGGCTGCAGCCTTGGCAACCAAACCATCCGCATCGCTGTCAAAAACGCCGACACCAACCAACGCATCGTCAACATCCTCAAGTCCATACTCACATGATCACGCTCGACGGACATTCCCTCACGGTGGCCGATGTTTGGCAAGTTGCTCACGACGCTGCACCATGCGAACTGGCCGTGCCGGCCCGGGTGTTGATGCGCCAGAGCCGGGCGCTTGTCGAGCAACTCGCCGCCGAACCACGCGCCATCTACGGGATCAATACCGGCTTCGGGCCGCTCAGCGGATGCCGCATTGCGCCGGCGGACTTGCGGCAGCATCAGATCAACCTGTTGTCGCATCTCAGCGTCGGCCAAGGGCCGCTGTTCTCGGAACGCGGGACACGGGCGATCATGGCGGCGCGGGCCAACGCGTTGGCCCGCGGCTATTCGGGAATCCGTGTCGAAGTCGTGGAATTATTGATCGCGGCGCTCAACCGCGGCATCCTGCCGGAGATTCCGTCGGAAGGCTCGGTGGGCGCGAGTGGCGATCTGGTGCCGCTGGCGCACATGGCGCGGTTGCTGGTCGGGCTGGGACACGTGCGCTGCAGCGGTGAACGGTTGCCGGCCACGGACGCGTTGCAACAGCACGGGCTGCAGCCGGTGACGCTGGAATGCAAGGAGGGACTGGCGCTGGTGAACGGCACATCGGTGATGACCGGTCTCGCAGGGCTGGCGGTGCACGAGGCGATGACGTTGTTGAGTTGGGCAGAGCTGCTGGCGGCGTGCTTATTTCAGGCGATGTACGCCTCGCCGGAAGTGCTCTGCGAGCAGGTGCATCACGCGCGTGGCTTCCGCGGGCAGTCCGCCGTGGCCGAACGGATCGCGGTGTTCCTGCGGACGCACCCGGAGTATGCGCGCGAGATTGACCATCACCAATGGGGCACGCAAGCCAAACCCGCGGATCCCGGCGCCGAAATCCAAGACTCGTACTCGGTGCGGTGTGCCCCGCAGATTCTCGGCGCGATCCAGGAAGCGCTCTGGCACATCGAGTACATTGTGACCCGCGAGTTGAACGCCTCGACCGACAACCCGCTGATTTTCCCACAGACCGGAAGCGTGATTCACGGCGGCAACTTCTACGGCCAGCAAATCTCCATGGCGTGTGACTACCTGCGCATCGGCCTTGCGAAACAAGCGTTGCTGCTCGACCGTCAGCTCGACCGGCTCGTGAACTGGCGGTTCAGCATGGGTCTGCCGCCGCTGCTGGCAGGCGGAGATCCCGGGCTCAACTCCGGCCTCGCCGGTTGCCAATTGCTGGCAACATCGCTCGCCGCTGAGTGCCGGTTGTTGAGCAACCCGGCCTCCGTCCAGACCATTCCCACCAACGCCAACAATCAGGATGTCGTCAGCATGGGCTGTATCTCGGCGAAGATGACCGGCGAACTCGTCGCCAAGCTCTGGAAGCTGACCGCGATCCAAGCGCTTGCGCTCGCGCAAGCCGGCGACCTGCGTCCCGACGGCATGATGGGTGACGCGTACCGGGAATTCCGCGCGTGTCTTCGCGGAGTCTCACCGGGCCTCACGACTGATCGGCCGCTGTTCGAGGATATCGCACGCGTGACGGAACTACTCCAGCGTGCCGACGTTCAGGTCCGGTTCCTCCAACCACGGCCGGAGTCGCATGGCTAACCGCCGTCGTATTCTACTGGTCTCCGTCAACACGGAAAAACAACCCTACCCGGTCTATCCGTTGGCACTTGATTACCTGCGCGCGCCGCTCCAGCAAGCCGGTTACGAAACGCGCACGTGGGACGCCCGAAGGGACACCAACCTCGCCGTCGTTGTGCGGGATTACCGGCCCGACGTTGCGCTCGTGTCAATTCGCAACGCTGACAATAACGACGTCGTCAACACCACGAACTACCTGCCGGCCGCGCTTGCGGTTGTAGAGACCATTAAGGACCACAGTGCGGCCAATGTCGTGCTCGGCGGCAGTGCGTTCTCGCTGTTCCCGGACGAAATCCTGAACGCGTCCCGCGCTGATTACGGCGTGGCCGGCGCGGGCGAACACGTCGTCGTGCCGTTGGTGGAACACTTGCTGGCCGGGACCGACCCACGTAACTTACCGGGGTTGGTGCGTCGTGACGGCAGCAATCCGCCCGCGTCACCCCCGGCCACGGCGGTGCTCGCGCGTGAACCAGAACTGGTGCGGTTCTACTGGGAGCAAGGCGGCATTCCGGGCGTTCAACTCAAGCGCGGCTGCCCGTTCGAATGCGTCTATTGCACCTACCCGTTGCTCGAAGGACGGAAGTTCCTCCAGAAGGACGCCGTCGCGGCGGTGGACGAAATTCAGCAATTCCACGAGGCCGCCGGCGTGGACCAGTTTTTCATCGTGGACTCTCTCTTCAACGCCGTGCCGGCGCTGGCGCGGGCGTTCGCGACGGAACTGTGCCGGCGGAAATTGCCGGTGCGCTGGAGCGGCTACTTCATGCCGAAGAACGTGACGCGTGACGACCTGTTGTTGTGGAAGGAATCGGGGCTGGACGGTGTGGAGTTTGGAATGGACACGCTGTGCCCGGTATTGCTCGACGCATGGGGCAAAGGCTTCACGCTCACCGACGCACGGCAGGCGACGCAAGCGTGCATCGAGGCCGGCATGCCGTACTCGATGTACCTGATCTTCGGCGGGCCCGGAGAGACGCACGAGACGCTGGAGCAAACAATTGCCGAGGCGCAGGCGTGCCCGAAGGCGGTGGTGTTTACGTTTCTCGGAATGCGGATTTACCCGCGCACCCGGCTCTACGACATCGCCCGTCAGGAGGGCGTGCTTCGCGACGGCGACAACCTGTTGGAACCGAAGTTCTACATCTCCCATTTGCTCGACCGCGACCGGCTGACGGCTCGATGCGCCGAACTGGGCCGGCAACTCAACTGGCTCGTTGTCGGTCCGAGTCTCGAAAAGAAATCGCGCGCCGCCGCCCGGTTGCGCGATCACGGTCGCAAGGGTGCGCTGTGGCAGGAGTTGATCCCGCAATGACAATGCCGGCTACTGCTCAATGGACTGGCAAAGCGCGTGGTGGCCGGTTCGGCAACTGGTGGTTCTTGATGTTGATCCGCCGCGTTGGTTTGTGGCCGGCATATGTCTGGTTGGTGCCGGTGGCGGCGTATTTTACCTTGGCGAGCCCCACCGCCTACCGGAGTTCGGTCGGCTTCCTGAAACGCTTGCTCGGGCCGCAGCCGTTCTGGAAGTGGCCGTTCTTGGTGTACCGTCATTTCTTCTCACAGGGCATCACCTTGCTGGATCGGATTGCCGTGATCATGGGCAAGACAAAGATCCATTGTGACCTCGACGGTGAGCCGGAAGTCTTGCGGGCGATGGCCGAGGAACGGGGCGTGATTCTGTTGGCCGCGCACGTGGGCGCTTGGGAAATGGGGGCGCACATGGTTGCCCGGCACGGTCGCCCCGTCAATCTGGTCGTTCTGGAGCGCGATGAACAACGCATTCGGCAGATGTTCGACGAGGCCCTGCAGGCAAGGAGATTTCACATCCTCACCGCCACCGACGATCCCCTGCGCAGTGTCCTCATCATGTCCGCGCTGCGCCGCGGCGAATTCGTTGCCCTTCATGGTGACCGTGTCTTCGGTGGCGCCGCGACCGTGATCCCGTTTTTGGGATCGCCCGCGCCATTTCCGGTTGGCCCCT
>JBEKYJ010000186.1:0-7911 GCA_049511095.1 Verrucomicrobiia bacterium | reverse complement strand
CCCGAAGCGCAACGGCGGCAAATGGAGTCGTTCCTGCCAACGGTGAGCGCCATCGTCGGGCAAATGGGCCGGTTCAACGGGCAGGAAGAGGAAGGCGGATTGCTGTCGCCATGGGCGAGCGCATTCTTCAGCGAGGAGATGGTGGGCGAAGCCGAGGAACAAATGCGCTGGCAGGGGTATCAGACCTTTCGGAAGGGGCAGATGTTCCTGTTGTTGGTTCATCCCCGGGTCAGGAACGGAAGCGCGGAGGCGCTGCATGAGGCGACGATCCCGAAGCTGCGGCGCATCATGGCGGAGGTGCAGGCGAAGTTCCCCGAGGTGAAACTCAACATCACGGGCGAGCCGGTCCTCGACTACGACGAGATGCGCCAGTCGCAAAGTGATGCGACGAAGGCAACCGTGCTCACCTTCATTCTCATCTGCATTCTGTTTACCGCAAGTTTTCACGAGGTGCTGCGCCCGTTGCTGGTAGTGGGGTGCATGATGGTGGTGCTGGCCATCTGCATGGGCTACACGACAGTGACGGTTGGCCATTTGAACATGATCACCATCACGTTTGCGGTGATGATCCTCGGGCTGGGCGTCGATTTGGGTATTCAATTCATCGCGCGATATGAAGAGGAATTGAGCAAGGGGGCGCCGCGCGCGGATGCGGTGCGGTTGGTGATCCAACACACCGGGCCGAGCATTCTCACGGCGGGTATTACCAATGCGGCGGCGTTTTTTGCGATGGGGCTGGCCGGATTTCGCGGAGTAACGGAACTGGGTGTGATTGCGGGCGGCGGAATGCTGATTGCGACCGCGGGGACGATGACGGTGCTGCCGGCGTTGCTTTTACTCGCTCATCGCAGGGGAGAGACCACGCACATTCGCGCGCAAACCGTCGCGACGCGTGTCGAGCAACTCCTGCTGCGACGGCCTTACTTCATGTTGACAGTGTTTGGCATCATGACGGTGGGCGCGCTGTTGGTGGGGTGGAGGGCACGATTTGACTACAATGTATTGAATCTGCAGTCCAAAGGCCTGCCGTCGGTTGAAACTGAACTGCGATTGCTGAAGGCCGACGTGGAATCGACTTTGTTCGCCGCGATCGTGTGCGACGACTTGAAGCAAACGCGCACGATGCACGAAGCCCTGGCCAAACTTCCCAGCGTGGCGGCAGTCCACAGTATCGCGGAATTGATCCCCGACCAGCAGGACCAGAAGGTGGGGATCATTCACGCCATCCAGCGGGAACTCGGCTCGGTTCAATTTGAAATACCCCCGTCGGACCCGGCTGACGCCGAACTGGTATTGCGTTCCCTGGCATCGTTGCGATTGCGCGCCAACCAACTTCTGCGCACGGCGGCGGAGCACAAGGATTCGGCAAGCGAGGCGGCGTTGCGGCCCCTCGTGGAAACGACGACGCAGGCACGCGCGAAGTTGCAGGCCCTGGAACCGACCGATCTGCAGCAACGCCTAGCGAAGTACGAAAAACGGTTCTACGGGGATTTGCAGGCACAACTGCAGCTCATGGCCGACCAAGTCGTGAACAGAGCCATGGGTGTCGATGATGTTCCGCAGGAGGTGCGGGAGATGCTCGTCGGCAAGACCGGCAAGTTTCTGATCCGGGTGTTTCCGAAGGAGAACATCTGGGAACGGGAACCGCTGGTGAGGTTTGTGCGGGAAGTGCAGTCCGTCGCGCCGAAAGTGACGGGCACGCCGCTGGGACTTTACGAGTTCGTGGAGATCCTGAAGACCGGATACTGCCGGGCGGCATTGTGGGCGCTGCTGGTCATTGTCATCCTGATCTTCATCGACTTTCGCGGCGGGTACGCCACGCTGTTGACGATTCTGCCACTGTTGACGGGGACGGCGTGGATGTTTGGGGCGATGGTGATCCTGCGACTCGATTTCAACCCGGCCAATATCATGGTGCTGCCGCTGATCGTTGGCATCGGTGTCGCGTACGGGATTTACGTGGTGCAACGCTATCGGGAGAGCCACGAGGCGACCTTCTACAGCAAGAGCACGGGGCGCGCCGTCATTCTTTCGGCGCTGACGACGACCATCGCCTTCGCCAGTCTGCTCATCGGCGCACACCGCGGCATCCGCAGTCTTGGTCTCGTGATGACGATCGGTGTTATTGCCTGCCTCGTTGCCGCGCTGGCCCTCCTGCCATCGCTGCTAGAGATGGCGCGCCGCAAGGGTTGGAAAGTGTAGCTGCGCGACGGCCGTTTCGAGGAAGCGGGCCAGTTTTTGGCCGGAGTGCTTGGCGCGATAGCCAAGTCGCGCCAGGTCGGCCAGCACGCGGGGGTCACGCGCGCAACTGGAAAACACACGATCCGGGCGTAACTGGCCGAGCACGAAGTAATCATTGAACTCGTCGGGAAGGTTCTCGTGGACATTGTCCGTGATACAGCGAACAGCGAGAAAATCGGTCTTTCGGGCCCCGCAGACGGCGGCCACCGCGCTCGTTTCCATGTCCACGGCCAGGGCGCCGGTGGCCTTGCCGATGCGCGCCTTGTTCTCAGCCCGCAGCACCATCTCATCCGTCGTTATGATTTTCCCGTAGTGGACACGCAGTTCCCCCCCGTCATCCCCGTGGATACGGGAAGGATGAACGGGTTTGTGGGTCGTGTCCCACGTGATTTGGTCGCCCTGATCTCGGCGCAGTTCGAGAATCTCGGTGCCGACGACGATGTTTCCATCTTCGACATCCGGCTGGAGTCCACCTCCAAAACCTGCGCTGATAATAAGATCAGGGCGGTAGCACCGAATCGTCATCTCGGCGGCGATCCGGGCGCATTCCTTGCCAATGCCCAGCGCAAGCAGCGCGACGGGTTGGCCGCCCAGCGTGCCCTCATGGAAATCGAGATGTTCCTGGCGGACGACGTGATTTGCGTCGGCCCGACGCAGGATCGGGCGCAGTTCCTGACGCACGGCAACGAGGATGGCGATCATGGCTCTCCGTGCTTCACATGAGCGCTGCTACAGTCGTGTTAACTACAGCACCCGCTATTGTCATTGCCATGGGTGGTGGCAGCAACGGCAGCGGCGACTTCTCGTTCCGCGAGCGTTTGTTGGATGTTCGCCTGGACAGAATCACGCTTGCCCGTGAGATGGCCCCGGCCAGCGGTGACGCCGTTATAGGCATCCACGTGCGAAGCATCGGCGACAGGCTGCGGTTTCGCCCCGAAGTTGTAACGGATGAGTTTCCATGTGTCGCCACGCTGCGTGTCGATGCCGAGCGAGGGCGTCGGCTCGTAACCACAGTGCGTCATGCAATTCTCGCAGCGTGGGTCGCGGGCGACGCCGTCGAAGACGCCGTACTTGTCCCAATCAACCTTTTCGAGCATCTCTTGATAACGCTCGTAGTGGCCGTCGGTCATGAGATAGCAGGGGGCCTTCCAACCCCGGACGTTGCGGGTCGGAATCGCCCACGCAGTGCAATGCAAGTCGCGTTTGCCGGCGAGGAACTCGAGATAAATCGGTGAGCCGAAAAACGTGTACTTTTGGCCCCATTCGACGACATTCTTAAACTTCTCGCGCGTGATCTTGCGGGTGAGGAAGAAATCTTCGGGCTGTTTGTTCAGACGCTTGATCATGTCCTTCTTGGCGGCATCGTATTCGTAGCCGGGCGTGATCGTGTGGCCGTCCACACCGAGATTCGAGAGAAAGTCGAACATCTTCTCGATCTCGTCCATGTCAGTTTCTTTGTAGATCGTGGCATTGGTGGCGACCTGATAGCCGAGAATCTTGGCCATCTTGATGGCTTCGATGCATTCCCTGAAAACGCCTTCGCGCTCGACGATGAGGTCGTGGATGTATTCGAGGCCGTCCACGTGGACGTTCCAATACATCCATTTCGAGGGCTTGATGCCCGGTCGGCCGTCGTTCTTGCCCTTGCGGATCTCGGTGACTTCCTTCTCGGTGATGAGTTTCTGTGCGATCAGCGCGGCCAGTTTCGGTTCGACGGCAGCGCTGTAGTTGCGCGCGAGGTGCTCGCGCATTTTCTTGCGCATGAACATGCCGTTCGTGCAAACGTAGACGATCCGTCCCTGATCCAGCAGGCCGTCGACCAGTTCCTCGATCTTGGGGTAGATGAGCGGTTCGCCGCCGCAGATGGAAACCATCGGCGCATGGCATTCCGTGGCGGCACCCAGGCAGTCCTCGAGGCTCATCATATCCTTGAGATTGGTCGAGTACTCGCGGATCCGGCCGCAGCCCGTGCAGGTGAGGTTGCAGGTGTGCAGCGGCTCCAACTGGAGCACGAGGGCGAACCTCCCGGTTTTCTTGAGCTTGTTGGTGATGATATGCTGGGCGATCTTTGCCGATAGCGTGAAAGGAAACCTCATCTATGCTTCTCCTGTTTTCGAATTTCAAACCTCTGTCAGATGTGCCAGAGCGCGAAGGCGTGCCACCTTTCGCAGAATGCGGGGTTGCTTGAAGAACAACTGGATCACGCGTGATTTCTCCTGCTCGCGCGGCACGGGCGAAAAACCCTGTAACACGTGACGCGCATACATCCCGAGCGCCATCACCGGGAAATAGTGACGATAGTAGTGGTATCGCAGATAGAACACGCGTGGGAAGCCGGTACCCGTGAACAACTCTTCGTCCCAAGTGCCATCCAATTCCTGCTGATTGGACAAATATCTGATCCCGCGCGCGACTTCGGGCGAGTTCACTTCACCGGCGGAAATCAATCCCATGATGGCCCACGCCGTCTGCGAGGCGGTGCTCCTGCCGATGCCTTTGAACTGGGGATCGTCGTAGCTGCGCAACGATTCGCCCCAACCGCCGTCGGCATTTTGCGACGACTTCAACCACGCCACGGCGCGGCGAATATACGGCAGACGCATGTCTTCGCCGATCACTTGCAGGCCGCGCAACACCTGCCACGTTCCATAAATGTAATTCGTGCCCCAACGACCGAACCAGGAGCCGTCCGCGCTTTGATCCCGTTTGAGGAAGCGGATCGCCTTCTGGACGCACACATCTTCCATCGTAAAACCGAAATGGCCCAGAGACTCCAACACGCGGGCGGTAATGTCCGAGGTGCTCGGATCGATCATCGCGTTATGGTCGGCAAACGGCACCTGCGTGAACAACCACTTGTCATTGTCCTTGTCGAAACTTGCCCAGCCGCCATCCTTGCCTTGCATGCCGAGCGCCCAGCGGATGCCGCGACGGATCGCAGCTGACTTTTCGCGGTCAAACTCGGTGCTGACTCGATTCAGGGCCATCAGTACCATCACCGTGTCGTCGACATCGGGATAGAATTCGTTGTCGTACTCGAAGAACCAAGCGCCAACAGGTTTGTTCGGTTCGGTGTACCGATGGCTCTCGGAGTGTTTCACTCGCCAGTCACCGGGGCGGCGCACTTCCTTGTCCAGCAACCAGCGCGTCGCCGCCTGCAAGGCGGGATGATCGGAAGGCAGGCCGGATTCGTGGAGGGCGTTAATACTGATGGCGGTGTCCCACACCGGAGAGAAACATGGCTGCAGCCGCAACGTGTCGCCTTCCTCGATCTCGAGCTTCTCCATCTCACGAATCCCATGCGCCACGAGGTAGCTCTCGTTGCTGTAGCCGAGGACATGGAGCGACATGATGTAGTTGGCCATGGCGGGGAAAATCGCGCCGAGCCCGCCGCGGGTTCGACCATGCTCAATCACCCAGCGTTCGGCCTTGCGCATCGCGTACCGGCGCGCCAGTGGGGCCGGGTGATGGCGGTGAACGAATTTCAGAAGGTGATCAACGACGAGGAAGAAATTGTGCCACGTAAGCGCGCGTTGGTCCCGCTGCAGACGGATGTCGGCGTGTTCACGGCCACCGACCCACAACTCATCGATCTGCCACTCGCGCGGAAGAGCTTTCACCGGCTGGCGTGAGCGGATGATCGACAGCGGCACCAGCATTGCGCGCGACCATGAGGACATGTTGTAGATGCTGAAACTGAACCACTTCGGGAGAAGAATCAGTTCGGGCGGGATCGCCGGACAACCGTCCCACGGGTACAGTCCGACCATGGCCAGGGAAATCTTGGTGAAGGTATTGCAGCGCGTTAGTCCGCCTGCGGCACGAATGGCTGCGCGGGCTTTCACCATGTGGGGTGCGTCGATCGGGTCGCCGGCCATCTTCAGTGCGAGATAGGCCTTTACGGAGCCGCTCAACTCCATGGGGCCATCGGGATAGACGGACCAACCGCCTTCGTGAAGAACTTTGGAGCGGATGTAGTTGGCCGCCTTGCGGATAATAACAGGGTCGAGCCGGTCAATGAAATGGAGGTAAATCAGGTACTCAGACTCAAGTATGGTGTCGCCCTCCAATTCGGCACACCAATGGCCGTCTGCGGCCTGTTGCCCCAAAAGCCAGTCTTGAGCTCCGGCAATGGCGCCTTCGAGACGATCAGTCAGCTGTAGGTACGGCAGTTCTTTTGGTTGAATCATGCTCCTCGGCAAACTTCCCCCTTAAACTTCTGGCACTAAGAACCATACATAAACGATTCGGGGTTGTAAAGCGAATTTACCGTGTCCGAGTCTGGCGGACGTCTCCCCAAAAATCTGACAATTCCGTTGCCAAATTGTAACCCGCCCGAGCATCGGCCATGCTTTCAGACCAATCCGGGGGGAAAAGCGCTGAATACTGCGGCTGCGCAAATCTTTGGCACACAAGCACAGCCACGCCCCGATCGGTTTCACTGCGTATGAGCCGTCCGACCGATTGGATGACGCGGTTCATGCCGGGATACAGGTAGGCAAATTCGAAACCTTTCCCGTAATGTTCTTCATTGTACTGACGCATCAATTCTCGCTCGAAGCTCACTTGCGGCAAGGCCGGGCTGATAATGATCACACCAGAAAGGGTTTCGCCCGGGTAATCAACACCTTCGGCAAACAATCCGCCTTGGACGGTGAGGATGAGCTTTGGAGGCTGTGGCTCCTTCAGCGCTTCGAGGAGCAGTAACCGCTGCTGCTCGGTCATCTTTGGTTCTTGTACGATGACCTCCCACGGCCCCTCAGGCAAACGTCCCGCCACCCCGCGCATGAAGTCGTAACTAGGGAACAGCGCCATGTAGTTGCCCAGACGCGCGGCTGCGGTTGTCGCGATGACATCGGCAATCTTCCCGTAGTGGGCGGCCCGAACGCGAAACGTGGTCGAAACGGTCGGCACGACGACGATTCGTCGATTCTCCTTGGGAAAGGGAGAGGGGAAATTTGCCTGGTCGGTCCGTTCGGTGTCAAATCCGAGCATTTGCCGGTAGAACTGCATCGGCTCGAGCGTCGCGGACATCGCGATGACGCTGCGGAAACCCTCCAACCGCTGCGCCAGTTGTCGCGAAGGATCCTTGCACACGATCTTCAGCGCCTCGCCGCCCGTCGCGTCGTATACGTACGAAAACTCCTCGCCCTCCATCGCCAGCACGACACAGAACTGGCCGAACGCCGCGAAGAACTCATCGACGGGGTCGTCGGGTATCGCGCGCCCGCTCGTCGTCTTGTCCAGCAGGTAGCGCACCGTCAGCTTGTTGAACGTCGGCTTAAGTTCGTCGAAAAACCCGCGCGGTGAAGGGATCAGGTACTTGTCCCGGCTCACTTCGTTTTCGTCGAGCTGGGTGTACTCGTCGCCTTGGGGACGGGTCTGGCGGCGAAAAAAATCTTCAATCTCCCCTAGGAACTTCCGCAGTTCCTTCGCCAGCGAAGGTTCCACGTGACGCAGGTTCCTCCCCAGATCACGAAGTTGCTGTCTCGACAGGGCCGGCGAGTAGTAGTCCATCGCCCGTTGCACAAGATTGTGTGCCTCGTCGATGACCAGAATCGCATCCGAATAGTCGGCCTCGAGAAAGAACCGCCGGAAGTAGACCTGAGGGTCGAAGATGTAGTTGTAGTCGCAAACGATCACATCTGTCTGCTCCGCTTCGAGCAACGC
>JBEKYJ010000185.1:0-7914 GCA_049511095.1 Verrucomicrobiia bacterium | reverse complement strand
GCCAGAGGAATGCCATAGAAAGCGTTCCCCTCGACGCCATAATGCGCCGTCACCGCGCCGAGTCCGACCTGCACCACGATCAACGCCGTTACCACCCAGAAGTACTTCAGCGTCGCGCGCATCGAGGGCGTCGGCGCGAACGCCCGCAGCGGGTCTTGTTCCGGTATTGTCTCATCGTTCGCCGGCGCGTGGTGTTTCTGCGCCGCCGAATACCACGATAACGCGCCCACCCCGGCCAGCAACAACACAAAGCTGATCACCGACCAGACCACGATTTTCCCCGACGGTCGGTTATCGATCAGTTCCTCCGACGGCCAGTTCTGGGTGTAGGTGATGGCCTCTCCCGGTCGTTCCGTCCCGCACGCCCACGCGGCCCACCAAAAGAATGCATTCATCTTTCGCTGCCGGTCGGGGTCCTTGATCGTGTTGGCCGGGATCGCGTACGCGTTGCGGAGCTTCGCCAACGCCGGATTGTCACCGAACAACGCCGTGTAATGCCCGCCCACCGCCGCCATCGCTTCCGCCCGTATCGGCGAAACCACCAGATCACCGGTGGCCGGCTGGTACGTGTTGGTGCGAATCTCCTGTTTCAGCCGCGCCTTCAACATCGCACGCGCTTCGACATCAAGTTGATCATACGGCTTACCGGCCCAACGATTGAGGAGCCACGTCAATTCGCGGTGCAGCCAATCTGCCGTCCAGTCCGGCGCCAGATACGCCCCGTGCCCCCACACCGAGCCGACCTCCTGACCGCCCATGGATTGCCAGACGTTCTGGCCGTCCTTGATGTCCTGTCCGGTAAACAACACCTTCCCCTCACACGTCACCACCCGGTTGGGAATCGGCGGTGTCATCCGGTAAATCTCGCGACCGAAGAACCCGAGCACACTGAACGAACCGAGAATTACCAGAGCGAATCCAATCCAGAGTCTTCTGTAACGCATGTCGTTCAGTGATGATGTTGCGGCGCAGGTTCTTCGTGCTGGGTCGTCGTGCCGGCCGCGTCCCCGTGCAGCCGCTCGACGTAGTGAACGTAATCGACATACGCCTCGACGTACTCGCGGCCGGCTTCGACGTTGTCGTCAGCGTGCTTCCTGGCCGCGATTGCCTTCGCAAACCGGTGCCGGATTCCTTCGGCGATGGCTTTGGTTGTATCGTTCAACAACTCATCGACCTTGCCGGTTTCCAAAGCCTTGTCGGCGGCGGCGATCGGAGGCTCGACCGTGCCGGCAGGCTGCAATCCGGTGTACGGCGCGCCTTCACCGGCCCGGTGGATGCGCACTAGCGTTTCAAAGAAATACATATCGGCCAACGCCTTCGCTTCGGGAGACTTGCCGCGCACTGCCAGCGTATTTTTGAATGCGTCGCGGATCTCCTTCTCAGCACTGGATTTGACCCATTTAAGCACCGGCGTGACATCGCCTTTTTCGAGCGCCGCCTCGGCCGCGGAAACGACTGGGCCGTCGAGTGTATCGCAATGGGCTTGGGCGATACCTGTCCCAACCAACCACACACCGGCAGAAATGAGGATGACGGAAATGAAGGCGTGTTTCATAGAATGCTCCTTTCTTTTCCTTTGCGTTAGGCTAGCTCGCTTGGATCGCCCGGTTCAAGTCGGAAACCAACGCGTCGATGTCCTGACAACCGCGAGCGCGGGCTGTTTGCTCGACAGAGTGTGCCCCGCCGCAGCAGAAATCAACTTTGTGGTTGCCGAAAACAGCCACCGTTTGTGGCCAATGATCTGCAACTTCGCGCACGATCATGTCTTTGGTGATCGTCTTCGGTGCTGCTTCCGCACGCGATTCGCCGTGACCGCAACAGCAACCGCCTTCCCGATGGGCCGCGAACTTTTCTTTGATCGTCTTAATGAGACTCATGCTGTGTTCTCCTTTGGATTTCTTCGTTCAGAAGCTTGATGAGCGGCTGCGGGTCAATGCCATGCCGGCGCGCCGCGAACTCAATGGTGACAAATCGTGGCGGATTCTGCCGCATCGCCGCCAGCCCGCCGAGTCCGTTGTGAATCAGCACCGGCCGCATGTCGGGATGGATTTCGAGCAACTCGGTCACGCGCGTCGTCAGCTTGACGATCGATTCACGCGTGAACTTCTCGGCCCTTGTGCGCAACGTCATCGCGATGTTCACCGCGAACATCACCAGAGCCGCGAACACGAGAAAGCCCGCGATGCCTGACCACGCGTAGCTCCACGTTGTCTCGAACACATTGTTAAAAGCCATCGCGAGCGCCAGCGTGCTGCCCGCGGCCAGGTGCCAGAATGACACGCGCATGAGCCGAGTGCTCCACAAATTCACGCCGTTGAAGATCGGCAACACGCGGTAGCTCACGCCCATGATCAGGCTGGTGATGAAACCGATCGCCATGGTGTGCCGCGACGAGGCGCTGAGGCGGAACACGTCGGCATGGAACGGCGTCGCGGCCGCGATGAGAAGCCACGCGTAGCCGAGGTACACAAACCACGCAAAGGTGTTGTCCACGCCCTTGATCTCGATCTTCGTGCGGCGCCGGGCGAACACCCCCAGCGCCCACACGAAGAGTACGATGGCCACTGCTTCCAGCACCGAAGCCGCCCAAGCCAGCCGTTCCAGCGGATACCGCAAAAAAATTGCCGCGTTCCACAACACAAACGCCACATTCGCCGCCCCCGTTTTCGACTCGCGCAATCCGAGAAAATGCGGAAGCACGCGGAGCGAGAAGCCAAAAATCATATTGGCGATGAACCCAAAGAACGCCGCGTGAATCCAGAGCGCGTCCTGCAAGGCCGGAATGCCTACCGAACGCTTCCAGAACATCTGCCACACGATCCAGAAATTCCAGGCGCCGAGGAGGGCAAACCAGATGATGCTTGTTCCAATGAACTTCTCGTACGGCTCACGTTTCTGTTGCGAGCGGACCACCGACCCGCCGAGCAGCCACACAAACAGCGCCACTGCCACCAACTCCAAGGCGCCTGAGATCAAAAGCGCGGTCGCACCAACCCAGTGCCTGGCCAGCGGTTGCGAAACGACCCGCAGCAGAATGCCGCCAAGCAGCAGCCAGAAGCACCATCTGGCTGAGCGCACGTGCTGCAATGGCTGCATCTTCATCCGCGGAACCGCGTGGAATGCCACCCCCATGATAAACAATCCGACCCAGCCGAAAACCTGGGCGTGACCGTGAATCTGCTTCAACACGCCGCTGATCTCGTAATACGATTGCGCCAACGCGATCCGCGTGAGATTGACGAGTCCCAAGCCAAATCCGGCCGTCAGCGCCACAAACAACGCCCCGAACACGAACCGCTTGTAAAGGATTTCGCTCTCCGCCTCCGCCAGCCCTTCGGCTTTTCGCACCCCGCCTTCGTTCTCCCATTCTCCGCGCAGCGTGCGGTTGAGTTCCTCCACCAACTCGCGCAACGGCACGCGATGAGCCGCCGCGAAGATGAACAACGGCTCCGGCGGTCCGTACTCCCCGCCGCAACCCGCGATGCCGTATTTCTCGAACACCGGCCAGCACTGCGGATACTGCCGGCTGATGTCCGAAACCAACATCGAGTGGTCGATCGGCCCGGTTGGCGTTGGTTCGCTCTGGCTCATGATGGTGACCCCACTCAGGGATGCACGAGACAGCCGGGGCATTTGACGGCATCCTTGTCCGAGCAGAAGATGTCGTGACGCGGCGGGCCGGCGACTTCGAGATAGCCGACCGCGCCTTGTTCGATGCGGAAGATGGCGTGATCCAGCAGCGTGTACGTGCCCGGCACTTCGACGCCGAGTTCCACCGCTGTGGCGCCGCCCGCGGGAACGAGTGTGGTTTGGATGCTGTGTGCGGGCGGATCGACGAGATCACCTTCGCGATAGACCTTGTCGAAGATTTCACCGATCAGGTGACAGGAAGAGATCAGGTTCGGGCCGGCGTTGCCGAAATAGATGCGCACCTTCTCGCCGGTCTTCGCCTTGAGCACGCCCTTACCCGTGAGCGAGCCGACGCGACCGTTGAACACAACGAAGGTGGGGCGTTCCTGCAATCCTTTCTCGTGGGAATACTCGAGCCTCTCGGCGTCCTCGGCCGCGTCTTTCGTATAGATCTCGCTTTGCACCACGTAGTACTCGTGGTCCACTTTCGGCAGCCCCTTCTCGGGCTCGACAAGAATCAGGCCATACATACCGTTGGCGATATGATCCATCACGGGCGGTGCGGCACAGTGGTACAGGAACAACCCCGGATGCAGCAGTTTGAACCACGAGGTGCGCTCCTCGCCTTTGACGACGGTCAACACCGGCGCGCCGCCGCCGGGGCCGGTGACGGCGTGAAAATCACAGTTGTGCGGCATCCCATTGGTGTCGGTGTTCGTCACGTGCACTTCCAGCGTGTCTCCCACGCGCGCGCGGATGAACGGCCCCGGCGTGTGGCCGTTGAACGACCAGAATTCGTACGTCACGGTGCCGTTGACGGGCATGAGTTTGCGGCCCGACTCCAGATGAACCTCGATGATGGCCGGCTTGTGTCGCGTAATCGGCGGAGGCACGTCCGGTGCGTAGGTCAACTGGGCTGGCTCGCGTAGCGGCGCGGCGGTGACAATCTCTGCCAGCGCGATGAGTCCGATGACAGTGAGGAGTGGCTTCGTGAATTTCGTGGTCTGTTTCTTTCTGTATTTCACGCTGCACTCTAGTGCAGGCACAACGAAAGCCAATTGACGCAGGTCAACGAAGGGCCCGTTTTCACGGGCAGCACCGTGGCGCGGGCGTCCCGCCCGTGCTCTCGTTCCGTGTCCAAGATTCGCCGGGCGAGACGCCCGCGCCACTACAGAGAGCCGAAACCCGAACGCTGATAGCTGCCGAGCATCTGGCCATGATGCCGACTACTCGGAGAGAATTGTTGCCCGGTCGCGGCCGGGAGGTTCACCACGTTCTATGTGGCCGCTCCTACCGTTTGTTTCGACGGTCAGTCTTCCGTCTTCGATCTTCTGTTCTTCACGACCGGATCATGATGAGCATCATCTTGAACCGTTGATTGGCTTTCAACGCGTGCGGTTGGCCGGCGGGCATCAGGATCAACTCGCCTGCTCGCACACAGTGCTGTTTGCCGGCGATGGTGATCTCGACTTCGCCGTCGAGCACCTGCACCAACGCGTCGAACGGCGCGGTGTGTTCACTCAGGCCCTGTCCGTCGTCGAAAGCGAACAGGGTGACCGAGCCGGTCTTCTGCTTCATGATCTCGCGGCTAACGATGGCGTCGGATTGGTAATGCACAAGATCAGACGGACGGGCTGCGTGGATGCCGAGACCTCTCTTGGATGTGGGTGATGGTTTGCGCGCCATGGGGATTCTCCGGTCGTTTGCCTCTGACAGAAGTCTACCGGGTGACGGCAATGGGAACAAGCGAGAACAAGTGCCGCAATGAACGAGCGAGACCTCCGCGCTGCTTGGTACGCCTTTTCACAATACGCTCACAAATTTTGGAGCGAAGACGAATGCTCAGAATTGGCTTGTTAACCCTGTCAAAAGTGGTATATTATATTGGTGTTTCATGACTGAAATGGCGCTGCGACAGCGCGCAGCACGTTAAGTCGTGCGGGAAACATCGGTCAAAGTCTTGTTTTGCGTACTGTATTACCCTCGGCCACCGGGACGAAGCTAGTTCGGAGGGTTTTAGGGATGAAAGGGTAAATTTGAAATCACTTCGTTCTTCGGGGTCGTTGGTAGTCAGGAAGATGTCGGTAATCGCGGTCGGCTTGTTGGGCATGGCCGCTCCGGCGGGCGCCGGCACGCCACCGTTGCCGGTGATCAGCAATCAGGTATTCATCGTCACGAATACGACGTTCGCTGGCGGCGCGTACGGGAACGGGAGTTCGAACAGCGCGGCGGCGATCAACGCGGCCATCACGTATGCGTCGGGCCATGGGGGCGGCACGGTCGAGATCCCGGCGGTGACGGGCGGGCTGACCAACTACATGTCTGGCCCGATCACCATGGCCAGCCACGTCAACCTGCAGATCGACAGCGGCGCAATGCTGCAGATGTTCCCGCTGAGCACCTGGACCAACAGGTACGGCACATCCACACCACCCTTCGTCAGCGCTTCCGGCCTTACCGACATCGAGATCAGCGGGTCGGGAACCATGGATGGTCAGGGTACAAACTGGTGGGTGCCTGTCGGCAAGGCCAACGAGGTCCCGCGACCGAACTTCATCGACATCGGCGGGTGCACGCGGGTGTTGATCCAGAACGTGAAGCTGCAAAACCCGCCGACATTCACCATCTATATGAAAAGCAGCGACACGAGCGTGACGATCCAAGGCATCACGATCGACACGCCGTTCGATTCACACAACACCGACGCTTTTGACATCACCTCGACCAACGTGCTGATTCAGAACTGCCATATCAGCACAGGGGACGACGACGCCGAAATCGGGGGCACAGGTGCCGCGGCGACGGACATCACCATCTCCAATTGCTGGTTCGGCACCGGACATGGCGTCTCGATTGGCAGTTACACCGGCGGCGGGGTGAATAATCTGCTGGTCAGCAACTGCACCTGGGTCGGCACGGAGTACGGTATCAAGATGAAGACGCAACGGGGCCGGGGCGGCTTGATGGAGAACCTCAAGTATTGTGACATGACCATGACCAACGTGAATTTCCCGTTCGCGTTTTACATGGCCTATGACTCGATGGGATCACCCTCCAAGAATATCACCAATGCCCCGGCGGGCGTCGCGGCGGACCCGGGCCAAGCGATCACCGGTACGACCCCGATCTTCCGCAACGTTACCATCAGCAATCTCAAGGCGTGGGGAAACAGCGGTATCCAAGGCCCCGGCAATATCGCCGGCATGATCTTTGGCCTGCCCGAATCGCCCATCTCCAACGTCACGTTGTCCGGAGTCAACATCTCGGGCCGCAGCAGCGACGGCACCATCGACATCTATAACGCCCGCGGCATCCAAATCATTGACTCCAATCTCACAGCGCCCCTCACTGGCACCAATGTGCTGACGCTCTATAACGCCCAAGTCACCGTCACCAACAGCGTGGCCAACACCAATTGGGTGACAATTACCGGCTTGGGGTCGCCGTCCAACAGCGTGTTGTCCCTGTTCAACGGGCAGGCCGGTACGCGCGACGCCAGCGTTCTTGGCGCGAGTCCGCTGCTCACGTTGGCCGGCAGCACGCTCACGGTGAGTAATAATATGAGTGTGGGCAGTTCGTCCTCGCTGAATTACGGCCTGGGCACGAACGCCACGAAAACGGTGGTGACCGGCAACCTGACCTTGGGCGGCACACTCAACGTTGCGGACGGCGGCGGCTTCAACACCGGCACGTACAGTCTGTTTACCTACGGAGGCACGTTAACGTACAACACGTTGACGGTCGGCGCGAAGCCCAATATAAATTTCGCCTACCAAGTGGACACGAACACCATCGGTGTAGTGAAGCTTGACGTAACCTCCTCATGCAGCGTCGGCGCGGCAGGTCCGATTTCGGGGTCTACCTCGGTTGCTTCCGGGACGAATGGCGTGTCCTATTCGATATCCAGCGTCAGCGGCGCGACCACGTACGCGTGGACCGTACCCTCTGGAGCGTCCATCGCCAGCGGCCAGGGTACCACCTCGATCACCGTCAACTACGGGTGTTCGGCAGTTTCCGGCAACGTCACCGTCACGCCCTCCAACGGCAGCTGCAACGGTACACTCAGCAGTCAGGTGGTGACGGTCACTGCTGTGGGCGTAGCGGGCAGCATCAGCGGCTTGTCCGCTGTCTGCTCGGGTCAGGCCGGCGCGTCCTATTCGATTTCCAGCGTCAGCGGCGCGACGACGTACACGTGGGCCGTGCCGTCCGGAGCGTCCATCGCTGGTGGTCAGGGCAGCACTTCGATTACGGTGAACTGGGGTGCCTCCAGCGGCAACGTGACGG
>JBEKYJ010000184.1:0-7947 GCA_049511095.1 Verrucomicrobiia bacterium | reverse complement strand
GAGTCCGACGGCTTTGACCAGCGGCGTTCGTTCACCCATGGGAATCGCCATTCTACTCCCCGCTCAGCGCGCGAGCAATTGCACCGGGCCAAGCAGACCGCTCGGGTGCACTTGCGCCTGCGCGGGATCGTAGTCTTGGTAAGCCCGGTTGACGAAAAAATACCCGGGCCACTTACCCGGACCTTTCCAGTCGGCGGCGGCCGGCGCGATGGCGTTCTCCGTCCGGTTGGCCACCTTGACGACGATCTCGTTGTTCCCGTTATGGAGCAGGCCGGTGACCTCGACCCGGAACGGAACTTCGAAAACAGTTCCCGCCGGCTTCCCGTTTACGGTGACGGACGCGACATCGCACACGTTGCCCAGACCCAGAAACACATCGCCCCGTGGCTCACGAGACAGGTGGAATGTTGTTCGATAGATTGCCGTGCCCGCAAAATGTTTCAGGTCATCCATTCCCGTCCAGTCGATCAACCGGGAGAAACTCTTTTCAAACGGCTTGCGCCCATCGATGTGACGGAACTCGACGCGCCACGGGCCTTTGACCGTTGTGATTGGTTTCTCCGGGCCCGGCGGAACAGGGGCAAGGCCCTCGGCGGGTTTGTCGCGTCGAATCATCACCAAGCGCGACTCCTTCGGGCCAATCTCGATGTCAGCCACCACGCGTCCACCCTCGGCGTGGTACGGGGACGGTTCGACCTTGCCACTGCGCGCGTTCCAGATCTCCAAACAACCCTTGGCACGGAACGAGAGCGTCTGGCGAATTTGATTCGTCGGCGACGGGTTGTGCAGCAGGAACAGGTCGTAATCGGCTCCCTGACGATGCAGCCAGTGGACTTGAAGCGGATCGTTGGCCATCAATTGCGGTTCGATGCCCCACCAGCTTTGCAGAATTCTCGGGACGTATTGTTCGTCGGCCAGATACGTGGCTCCCTTGCCAATTACGCGCGGCATTGTTCCCACTTTATCGGGGAAGAGTCCGTCAACAATTTCACGGAGCCTGGCCGTTTGCGCATCATGGTCCTTGAAGGTCGGGACTTCCGCCGGCCGTCGGAGTGCCACCACCACCAAACCCCTCTCAACCAGCGCCCGCACTTTTTCGAGCGTCTCCAGTGGTATGACCGGCGCATCCAGAATTAACACGCGACAGCGATAGTGACCGGCTAGATCGATTGTCCGGTCTGTCACGCGGTCGGACAGCCATCCCGGTAAGCCCGGAGCGCCATAGACGCACACGTCCGCGACAGGCCGGCCCGAGCGGAGCAACAGGCTGTTGCGGCTTATAGTATCGGCGAGAACGCGGAAGTACGGCCAGAACGTGTTGTTATGGTCGATCTCGCAGGAGGCGTAAAAGGTCCAGCCGGGAAAACCGGCTTCCGGCGGCGAATAATTGTATCCGTGAAACACGAGTTGATTCGCGCCGTTCGCAAAAATCTCATCCGCTTGTTGACGGAGATTGTGCATGGTCACCCGCCAATGTTCCGTCAACCACGTGAAACTCTCGCAGGAAACCACCGGATGACCGTACACGCGCGCCGCCGCCAGCGCCATGTCGGCCCCGATGGCCGCGTCATCCGAAGATTTGAAATCCATCTCGAATTCGGGAATGTCCGCCATCCCGTAGGAATCCTCCCAGTCGGTCGGGCTGCCGTGCGCCTGCGCGCGCGATTGCAGGCCGTGCTGGTGGCTCCAGCGCGTCAGTTCGCCGTAACAGTTCTCCACGATCAGATCACGAAGCGTTTGTTCGTAATCCCATTTCACTTGTACGGCGATGCCTTTGTACGACCCGTTGAGTAAATGCAGGTACGGCGTCAGGTCATAACCGCGTCGCGCCCGGAACTGTTGGAGAAAATCCGTCGTCCACGTGGGTCTGCCGAGTTCCCAACTGTCCATGAACAGGCCCTCGAACGTCGTGCCCGCGAGCTTGTCGACTCGATCCAGCACCGGCTGCACGCAATGGTCCAGATGAAAATCTATCGCGGACGCGCTCAGATGATCCAGCACCGGGCCTTTGTCCCGGGGATTCACTCGCTTGTGCTGGCCGACCCCGCCGAGTTTCGCCCAAAAGCACGTTAACAACCATTTGCCTTGGGGCACCGACACGGAGAGCTGCCCGTTCGACGGCACTTCGTTCGTCACCACCTGTGCGGCCTCGACGCTGCCGTCCCGCCGCAACGTCACGGCCACCACCGGGCCGCGCGGCTGGAAAATCGCCTGTCGCTCACCCGGACCGTCGAGCGGAACCGTTTGTGAACCCAGGCTCTGGCCCGCGTGCGCGTCATCGATCCACAGTCCGGCATACGGCCAGCCGCTTCCCGGCGTCAGGTCCACCTTCATGCCCAGCTTGGCGGCTTCCTCGATGCAGGCCGCGATACGGTCCGCCCATTCGAGTGAAGCGTACACGACCGGCTGGTGGCCGGGCACTGCGGGCAACGCATCGTACAGGGACTGGATCTCCACCCCCGCCAAACCTTGCTCCTTCATCCCCTTCAACTCCCGCGCCAATTCCTGCCGTGTCACCGCCCCGCCGAACCACCAGTAACGCGTGCGGGGCCGGTATTCCATCGGCGGATTGGCGAAGTCGCGCTGCAGTTGTGCCGCCGTCGGCAATCCTTCCGCCATGGACACGGATGCCAGGAACCCGCCGAAGAGAATGGCGCAAAAAAGTCTCATGCGTTCCAAGCCGCGAGTATGCCGTGCTACGGTGCGGGCTTCAATCCTTCCCAGCGCACGACCCACTGGCCGTTGTCGGGAAAGCCGGGGGCGTTCTTTTTCGGCGCGCCATCCCAGCCCGCCGCCATCATCGCCACGGCGTACAACAGCCCCCCGTTGCCAGGTAGGTAGATCGTCAGGCCGGGGCGCTGATAATTGTGGCCGTTCACACGGTAATGGTTCTTCGGCGTGTCGAGCAGCAACGCGTCCACCGCTCGTTCCGGCTCGCCCAGACGCGCGGCGCACATCGCCACCATCGGGTAGTCCCAGCCCCATGTGTCGGGCCAATTCCAATTGTCCCAGATCCAATGCAGTGTGCGCCGCATGGTTTCCGGATCCACGCCCGGTCCCGGCAACATCCCCAGCGCGCCGGTCACCGCTGGATGATCATTCACCCATTTCCTTTCAGAATACGTTCCGGGCGCGGTCTCCGCGAACAAATACTTGTCATCGGCGACCGATGGCTTGGCCAGCTGCTGCAACACGTCATCCCACTTCTTGACTCGTGGCAAACCGAACCGCTCCCGCCACTGCTGCGCGGTCTCCAAACCCCAGCGCCAATAGGTCAGTTCAAAGACGGGATTCAGCGTGTGGTCTTTCGGGAAAATCTCCTGCGCGCTCTGCAGCACCGGCCCGAGCACGTACCGCTTCTTCGCCTCATCCCACGCCGGGTACGACGCCATGAACTCGGCGGTCTCGAACACGATTCCTTTGTACCTCTCCAGCGTGGCGCGATCCGGGTGCGTCCGGTAGCACAGCTCCGCGTAGAAAACCGGGTGGGGTTGCTGCCAAACCAGAAAAGGTCCCACCGGCGACGGCGATTCCGCGCCGCTCGGGTCGGTCATCTTTGGCCAGCGCGCGCCCGCGTAGCCCTGCCGTTTCGCCGTGCCCTGGGCGCGCGGCAGGATGGACTCATAGTAGCCCAAACTTCTCTCGAGCAGCGGCAGGCGGTTCCACAACGCGAAGTGCGCCGCGTGCCACCAATGCATCTCTAGGTGAAACTTCCCGTACCAACTATTGTACGCCAGTCCGGTTTCCTGCGGCGGATAACGCCCGGCGCACTGAATCGCCGTGAGATACTGCGATAACACGATGCGCCGCTCGAGTTCCCGCCACCGGGGATCCTTGCTGCCGGACAAATCGATCGCGCCGCCCGTGCTCCAAAAGTTGTTCCAGTGCTCACGCGCCGCGTCGCGCGCCTGATCGAACGACAACAACAGGTTGTTGGCTGGCTTCGGCGTAAATCCGCAGACGAACTCCAGCGCATCAGCATCCTTGGCCGGCGTGAGCACGAAGTTGTGTTCCGCCGATTTGGTGAGCTTTGCGCCCACCGTCCATGTTGCACCAACCCAATAGCGGTCATTGTCCAGTTTGCGGGTGAACTCCCCGACGTTAATCTTGTCCTGCTGAAAAATCGTCTCATGCGTCCCAGGCTTGCTCCAGTTCGCCGTGCTCGCGTCCCCGGTGCCGTAGGGAAATCTCAGAACAATGCCGAGCCGTCCCCGCTTCAACAATGGCGACCGTACGCGCACGGCCAACAGATCAGTCGAAGGGTGGCATACGGTCTCCACGTCCACCATCTGCCCGTCAAACTTGAAATGACTGACGAGCAGGTCGTCCCACAAGTTCAGGGTCTGCTCGATATCCGTGAGATCATTTGTCGTCGCCGGTGAGCCATCCGCCTTGTTGAGCTGAAAACCAATGCGACCGAGATGAAGCCGGTGCGGATTGGCGCGTAGCCAGTCGCTTTGGGGAGTCCCCGACGCGTCGGCGTAGCCCACCTTGCGCCCAAACACATCGAATTCCCCGAACGGGAATTTGTCGATGCTCCAGCCATTCGGATTCGGCGACGTATGCCAGCCCCATTGCGCGAGGGTGCCGAGCGGAATCGTTTTTTCATACGCTTCCGCAAACGTCTGCAAGCCGGTCACATCGACCGTCAACGCGAACTCGCCGTTGCCCACTTGCAGTGGGTTCTCCGTGTCGAATTTGGTAAGCACCACATTGTGCCGGGTCACCAGCGCGTGGCGGTCGATCGCGGGTGCGCCAGTATCGCCATGCGCTGTTGTTGCCAGCACGCACAAACCTAAGGCGGCGAAGAACGTTCCGTTACGCATTCCGGCCCTCACGGATCAACCCTCACTTGTCCGATGAGGTAAACTGCCGGCGCGGTGGGAATGTCGTTGGTGACGGAGGTTTTTGCCGGATGGCGGACGAGGCTGCGGTGGCCGGTGCGGAACACCAGCCGGTTCAGCCGGGCCGCAGACTGTGCGAGCGCGGCTTCCCTCAAAACGGGCTTGCCATCAAGCGTGATCGTGAACCTTCCACTGGCAGCGTCGGCGTCGATCTGGAACGTCATCCATTGATTGGCCGCGTACGAGGCGCACTCGACGGCGTTGGTTCCATCGACGGCGTTGATCTTTCCATCGTCGCCAAGACTCAAGCGCACGGGACGCGCACCACCGAAGTCGCTCAGCAACTCGATCTCCATCAAGCCCCCGGTGGCTTGTTTGGCAAGCAGACGGAACGATATGCTGACTTTCTTGCTGTTCGGAAGGATCAGGGCCGCAACTGCGTGGTCGTATGGGTCACGGTCTTCGAGTTGCAATGCCTCTGTTTTTCCGGGTTTCGTCGCTTCGACCACGGATACCGGTGCCCATTGGGGACTGTAGATGTTCCACCCGGCAAAATCGCCGGCAGCCAGTTTCGTTCGCCCGCCTTGGACGGGCACGGGGATTCGGCTGACCCAGATGTCTTCCTTGTTCACGCTATAGGCTACCCACAAACCGGTGTCCTTCCACGAACCGTCGTTGGACCATTCGGAGACGCCCCGCGCGTATTGCGGGCCCACGTTCTTGTTCGCGCCTTCATAACGTTGGGTCGGCAGTTCACCATGAACCACGCGCATCTCGCGGAAGGTGACGCCGTCATAGCCGGTCACGACGACCAAAGGGTAGCGTTTCTCTTTGTCCGGTTCATACAACAGAGCGAACCGGCCATCGCTTGTGCGTTGTCCCCAGACCTTGCCGTTTCCCGTGACCAACGAGGGCGGACGGACCGGCCTGGACCAGGTGTTGCCCTCGTCCCTAGAGATCGTGACCCAGCCTTTCTTGCCGATCCCCACCAAGGCACCGTCCTTGCGGTGGAAAAACGACATTGCCTTCAACTGCATGTTTTTGTCATCCGACTCATGCCACTTCATCCGGCGGTCGCCGAGCAGGTTGCCGAAGTCTTGTTGTTCCAGAAAGGGGCGATGATTCAACAGTTGAGCGCACGCGTCTACAAAGCCCTTGTCCGTCGAGTTGCCGAACAAAGGGGGCGCGTCTTGTCCGCTGAGGGTTAACGGCGCTGACAGCGTGAAGACGGGGCCAAGGGTGTGATTGGCCAGAATTTCCCGCACCACCAACGGGCCTTTCAATGTCTCGCTGAGTTTGGTCAGTCCCAGCCGCAGCCCGGCAATTGCCAGCATCCGGCCATTGGTCGCCAGAAAGAAATGCATCCGCAGCGGGGTGGAGACGCCTTGGGGAAACAACTCCGCCGGCGCTGACCAATGCTCACCGTCAACCGATGTGCTGTACAATTCATGCCACGGCCATGTGTCCTCGTCTTTCTCACCGGAAGTCCATGAGACGTACAGGCGTCCTTTCCAACACGCCATGTCCACGTGGTGGTTATAGGTCCAGCCCTTGCCGTCGGCCAGACCCGGTGCGGTTCGCGTGGCACGAAACACCTCGACGTTCCGCACGCCAACCGCCGGTGGCAATCCGCCATCGGGTAAACTCAAATCCAGCCTGCCTTGCTCCGGTCCGTCAATGCGTATTGGCTGATCTTGTGAAGTTGCCGCCACGGCAACAAACCCGAGCAGAAAGACGGAGATCAAATGAAATGACGATTTCATGGATGACCGAATTGCGATTCGAAGGCATAACTTCCCGACTCAATGGCAAACACGGCGCGGTCGCCTTCGCGGCGAAGAAACTTCACGCCCGGTCGCTGTTCGGCCGACGCGCCGCCTTCCCGTACCGCCGTGCCCCTGTGCGCGTACATGAAGACCGTCGCCGTTGTGTTCGCGGGAATCGTTGCCTTCAACACAAACCGTTCGCCGTCGCGTTCCCATCGCAGCGAGATCAGGCCGTGGATTGACTCGTAACTTGCCTCGACCCACGTGAGATCGCCCACGGGCTGCGGGTGGAGGATAATTTTCTTGAAACCCGGACCTGTCGCGTCGCCGTCGATGCCGGCGAGGTCCTTGTAGAACCATTCAGTGATTTGCCCGAGCATGAAGTGATTGTGCGAGGAACTGGGGTTCGCGTCCCACGATTCGGTGAGGCTTGTCGCGCCCTTCTTGAGTTGGTAACCGTAGCCGGGCTTTTCGTCCTGATTGATCATCCGGTAGACCACATCGGAGCGCCCGCCTTCGGCGAGGGCCTGAAGAAGGTAGCGGAAGCCGACGTCGCCCGCCGTCATCGCGTCGCCGTGCTGCTCCACATCACGCACAAGCGCGGCCAGCACGCGGGCGCGGTTCGCGGGCTCAACGATGTTCATCACCAACGGAAGCGCGTTGGCGCATTGCGAGCCGGTGGCATAGGAACCGGTGTCGCGGTGGAAAAAGCGGCGATTGTAACTCTCACGAATTCTCTCGGCCCGCGCGGCGTAGTGTTTGGCGTCATCCACGCGGCCCAGAAGCATGGCGGCCCGGGCGAGAATCGTCGCGTCGGTAAAATAAAACGCCGTGGCCGTGACGGCTGGCGGCGTAAGCTGGGGGTCGCCGGGCTTTTCCGGGCCGAGATCGTACCAGTCGCCAAGTCCCTCGGACACGATGTCATCGGTGGCGCGCGTTTCGAGATAGGCGAAGTAGCGCTCCATGGCGTCGAAGTGCGCGCGCAGCAGGTCGAGGTCGCCGGTAAACTGGTATTGCTGCCACGGCACTAGGATGAAAGCCGAACTCCATTCCGTCGCCGCGTGGAACGTGCCTTTAAATTTCGCGTATTCCGGCGCGGTGGTCGGCACGAACCCATCATTGGCCTGCGCCTCCGCCATGTCGTGCATGCCCTTGGCGAAAATCCGCGCGACATCAAACTCGTAACGGATCGCCGGGCCATTGAGGTGATACTGTTCGAGCCACCCCAGCTTTTCGCGATGCGGACAGTCGGTGAGGATGGAAACCATGTTCGACCGTTGCGCCCAGCGCACGAGGTTGCGGATGCGGTTCAGCAACTCGTTCGACGTGGCAAAGCG
>JBEKYJ010000183.1:0-8003 GCA_049511095.1 Verrucomicrobiia bacterium | reverse complement strand
AACCGCACGGCTTCGTCCTGCCGCAGGCAGATGTTCTCGCCCGGCGACACGACAAACAACGGCTCGCGTGATCCGTCCGCGGCGGGCGGGCGGCTGAACTTCACCAAATGTCGCTCGGGTTTGTTGAGGACGAGCTTGGCGATGTCGAACAGCGCGTAGGCCAGTTGCGCTTGCTTCATCGCCTCAACCATCGCGGCGAAGCCCTTGTCTTCAGGCTGAAACGTCACCTCAATCAGCGCGAGGGGCGGCGCCGACGGCTTGGTGGGACTCGGTCGGTTGTCACGCCGCTGCGGCGGGCCGCCCTGCCGTCGCTCCGGGCGTGGCCCGCGACGGTCTCCCGCTTCGGGTGGCCTGGGCGAACGCGGGCGACGATCACGGTCGCGCTCAGGAGGGCGGTCGCGGTTGGGAGGACGCCGACCCTCTCGCCTCGATTCACGGTCTCCACCCGAATGATCGACGTAGGATGTGCCGGATGTCTTGACCCACTGGGGCGTAAGCTCCAATTCCTCAAGCGGCAACGCTTGGTTTTCCTCGGGAGTCGGGTTCGGTACGGGTGGATCGCTGTCTGTCATGGAAGTCTAAGGCTCCATACTATACCACACGTCAAGGCAAGGGCTATCCAATTTAGCGGTGACTTGAAGCAGCAAATCGGCTAGCGTCCCGTTCCCGTGGTGGTCATCCGAAAATATTTGTCGCGAAATCGCGATCAGTTTGTTCAGCAGCTCAAATCGCTGGTGCGCTTCGCCAGTGTCTCGACGCAGCCGCAGCGTCGTCGCGACGTGCTGGCCTGTGCTGACTGGCTTGCCCGGCATTTTCGCAGTTTGGGGCTGGATGTCAAACTGTACCCGACGAAGGGCAACCCGATTCTCGTGGCCCGCACGCCGCGCGCGCCCAACGCCCACGCCCCGCGGGTGCTGGTCTACGGGCACTACGACGTGCAGCCGCCTGAACCGCTCGAATTGTGGAAGACTCCACCGTTCGAGCCGGTCGAACGCGGCGGCAAACTCTTCGGGCGCGGCGCTTCCGACAACAAGGGGCAGTTTTTCGCGCACGTCAAGGCGGTCGAGGCCTGCCTGAAGACCCGCACGCCGCTGCCGGCGGACGTCACCTTTCTCATCGAAGGCGAAGAGGAAGTCGGCAGCGGAAACCTTGTGGCGTTTGTCCGGCGACGGGCGAAGCAGTTCCGCGCGGATTACATCATCGTCTCCGACACCAGCATGTTCGCGAAGGGGCTTCCGACGCTTACCTACGCCACGCGCGGCGTCGCGGGGCTGGAGGTGCGCGTGGAAGGGCCGTCGCGCGATCTGCACTCTGGCGTCTTCGGCGGCAGTGTCGCCAATCCGGCCATGGTCCTCTCGCAACTGCTGGCGGGTTGCGTGGACGCGAACGGTCACATCACCGTGCCCGGTTTCTACGCGGGCATGAAACCGCTCGCCGCTTGGGAACGTCGCATGTGGCGACGCCTGCCGTTCGACGCCAGAGCCTACCGGGATTTTCTCGGTGTGCCGGTTCTGGCGGGGGAAAAGGGGTTCACGCCGCTGGAACAGCGTTGGGCGCGTCCGACATTCGAGATCAACGGGCTCACCAGTGGCTATCAAGGTCCCGGCGGTAAAACGATCGTGCCCGCCTGGGCGTCCGCAAAAATCAGTTGTCGAATCGTGCCCGGTCAGCGTCCCGAACGCGTGTTGCGGGCGGTCGAGCGTCATCTGCGCCGGCAATGCCCGAAATCGGTGCGGCTGACGATCGTGGGAGGCCACACGCCGCCGTTCTTCACCGCTACCGACGGTCCCGGCGCGCGGGCTGCCCTGGCGGCGCTGGAGGCAGCGTTTGGACGCAAACCCGTGCTGTGCCGGGAAGGCGGTTCGCTGCCGATCCTCGACGTGTTCCGGCGACAGTTGCATGGCGAAATTATTCTGGTCGGGCTTGGGTTGCCCGACGACAATTGGCATTCGACCAACGAGAAGATGGACCTCGATAATTTTCATCGCGGTATCGCCATGAGCGCCGAACTGCTCCGGCGGTTGGGCGCGGCGCGGTAACAAGTGGCGCACTTGCATGGCGGCGAAACGAGCGTAGTGTCGGTTTAGGGGGAGACAACGGATATGAAAGCATGTGAATTGGCGGCGAAAGACTGTGTCCCGTGCAAGGGCGGTGTGCCGCCGTTGAAAGGCGCGGCGCTGCAGAACCTCCTGGCCGCGGTCAACAACGACTGGCGCGTGGTGGGCGAACACCACCTTGAAAAGGAGTATAAGTTCAAGGACTTCCGCGAAGCGCTCGATTTCACCAATCGCGTCGGCGAAATGGCGGAACTGCAGGGCCATCATCCCGACATTTATCTCGCCTGGGGCAGGGTGAAAGTCACCGTTTGGACGCATAAGATCGATGGCCTGACCGAAAGCGATTTCATTTTTGCCGCCCGGACGGACCGGCTCCCGCCAACACCATGAAGGCTGACCCACTTCCTCGCGTGTCACTTCCCACCCAACGCCCGTCGCTTCTGGAAATCGACGAGTACATCGAGCGGTTGTTCGTGCCGCGCGACCTGGCGTTCGAGTTCGCACTGCGCGATGCGCAAAAAGCCGGCCTGCCTCAGATCCACGTTTCTCGGAATGAAGGCAAGTTGCTGTATTTGTTGGCGAAGCTCTCAAGTGTAAAGCGCGTGCTCGAAATCGGGTTGCTCGGCGGCTACAGCGCGATGTGGCTGGCCCGCGCGATCGGGCCGCAAGGCCGACTCGTGACGCTCGAGGTGGACGAGCGCCATGTGGAAGTGGCGCGCAAGAATCTCGAGCGCGCCGGTCTGTTGCCGCGTGTGGACATTCGGCATGGCGACGCGCGCCTGACGCTGAAGAAGATGGTTGAGGCGGGCGAACAACCGTTTGACCTGGTGTTTATCGACGCCGACAAACCGAGCTATCCGATCTATTTGGACTATACGATGCAGTTGACCCGGCCCGGCAGCGTGATTCTCGCCGACAACGTCATCCGCGACGGGAAAGTGGCGCACACCGGGGAAACCGACCCGATCATACGCGGTATCCAGGAGTTCAACCGGAAACTCGCGGCGCACCCCAAGCTCGAGGCGATTGTGGTGCCCATTGTTCGCAGGGAACTCGACGGCCTCGCCATCGCCCGCGTGAAGGATTAACCCGCCGTACTGGTTCAGTTTCACTATCTCCGGTGCCTCACAGTCTTGGAAATTGGGTCCGTTTTAGCTTCGTTTCGGTCAAAAATCCCCCCTCCCAGCGCTTCTTTTTGCACTTTATTCCCTGTCTTTTGCCTCGTTTTTGCAAAACGAACCCAACTCGCTTTTTTTCCTAATATATTCATGACTAAACACATACGCATTTTTCAGTTGGGTTCGTTTGGTAAAAAAGTACTTTTATAGAGATTACCCCTCCCAACCGACGCTCCTTCGCCGTTGGTAGGGACGCCTCTCCAAGGCTTGCCCGCCTAAGGAGGGTTTACCCGCCGAGGTGGGCGTCCGCTCTGTTCCGTTGCCGTTTGCGGTCTGTAGGCCCGAACCATTCTTCTTATGTCAAACAACCGTCGCCATTATACCCGCCCCGCAACGCCCCGTCCAGCAAAAAATATCGAGTTACGATAATTGGAATCTCCGAATTTGTAGGGCGAGCGGCCCGCTTGCCGTCGTTGTCTGCGCTGTCTCCGAATTGTAGGACAACGGGCCCCGTTGTCGTCTTTCTTACGTCCCGCCGCAAACCGTGTAGCCCTGTTCGCGCAATTCCCCAGCCAGATCCTTCTCCATCTGGCACGCCGCCTCGTATGGCATCGGGTTGAGAAACTCGTACAACTCGGGCAACAGCCGCACGCCGTATTTCTGGACGTAGTGCGACGCTTTGTACCCATCCTTGTGGTTCTGAAATCGCTCGATGGGCGGAATGCCCGTCATCCCCACATACACGCACGGCTTTTTCGGATCACGTTCCGGATTCGCAGATAAAACCTTGCGCTCCTTCAACACGCCGTTGTCGAGCAACACGACATACACGTGATGATGAAATTGTTCGGACATCCCAACGGGAGTATAGACAGATCAAACGCGCCGACAAGACCGGGTGCGGGCAATAAACGAAGTGCGTCCCCGCTTTGGACGATTTGCGAACCTTGCGGTTTGAACTTCCGAGGGCTGCCGCGGGGACTAAGGCTTCATTCGGCTAGAGGTCATGGATGGGGCGAAGTTGCATTCGCCGGAGCGTGTGACTGGGGAGACTCTGTTGCGATTCTCTTGTCTATCGCGGTTAGTAACTTCTCATAATCTTCGCAAGGAAACAGACGAGCCGCTTCCGCAAAGTGTGCCCTTGCCTCCTTTATCCTCCCTGCCGCCACGTACGCCGCCGCTAGCTTATAGTGACCTCCGGGGTACTGCGGTGTCTTCTGGATGAGTTCCTCCCCAATCCGTATTGCCTCAGCTGGGTTGCCAAGGCGGATATTTTGGTCAACATCGTACCAATCGTGTTTCTTGAGAGCCTCGATATCCTCTCGCGTCTTCGATCGGTGGTCCATCACGATGCCGAAAACGATCATGCCCGGGAAGAAGACGGCAAGCAAGATGAGGGACCATTTTGTCGCCTTGCGCTGCCTGTCCGCCCATGCGGATATCTTTCGGAGTTCAGCCAGAATTAACTCGTCGTTGTTCATTTTCTCGATCCCAACGTAACAAACCCAGCCACCGTGATGGAGTTCGTTTGAAGCGCGCTTTCCTATGGACCGATCAACCTAATGAACCCTATTAGACCTCTGATGAAACCGCAAGGAAAGCATAAAAAGGCGTCCGCTCCCCTAGAATTGTGGTCCTCGACAGCCCACACCCTCAGCAGACGTTCCCCACTCTGGACGGTTTGCGAACCTGGCGGTTTGAAATTCCGAAGGCGGCTGTTGCGGTGTTCTCGCGGAACACCGCGTCTCGTCGGACTCGGCTTACTGGCCACCTTGCAGTCGCACGAGCGCGTCCCGCGCCTCGGCAAAATCGGGCTTGATCCGCAGCGCCTGCTCGTACTGCGCGATCGCTTCCGGTATCCTGCCCGCCAGCCC
The DNA here is from genome assembly GCA_049511095.1 of Verrucomicrobiia bacterium. Taxonomy (GTDB): domain Bacteria; phylum Verrucomicrobiota; class Verrucomicrobiia; order Palsa-1439; family Palsa-1439; genus Palsa-1439. Next base: position 2,954 of record JBEKYJ010000183.1, on the reverse strand, counting down.
CAAGGCATTCCCGAGGTTGTAGTGCGCCTCGGCGTAATCAGGCTTGATCCGTAGCGCCTGCTCCAGATGCTCTATGGCTTCCGGTATCCTGCCCGCCTGCCCCAAGGTAGTCCCCAGATTGTAGTGCGCTTCGGCGTAATCGGGCTTGATCCGCAGGGCCTGCTGCAAATGCTCTATCGCTTCCGGTATCCTGCCCGCCTGCTCCAAGGCAATCCCCAGATTGTAGTGCGCCTCAACGTAATCAGGCTTGATCCGCAAGGCCTGCACATAGTGCCCAATCGCCTCCTTGACATTGCCTGCTTGGAGCAAGGCATTTCCCAAGTTGTAGTGCGCCTTGGCGTAATCCGGCTTGATCCGGAGAGCCTGCTCCCACTGCGTCATCGCCTCCTGTACCTTGCCCGTCCGCCACAAAGCCACCCCCAAGTTGTAATATGCCTTGGCGTCATCAGGCTTGATCCGGAGGGTCTGTTCCCACTGCGTCATCGCCTCCTGCACCCTCCCCGCGCGCTCCAGAGCGGCCCCCAGGTTGTTGTGCGCCAGCCAATTGTCCCGCGTGACATCCAAGGCATGCCGAAACAGTGTCTCAGAGTCCTTCCAGTACCCGAGTTGAACCCTCGACAGCGCCGCGCAGACCGTCAGCACTGCTGCTGCAACGACACAGGTGATTACTTCTGAGATCCGCCGCTCCATCGCGCGGCGCGGCACGCTCCAGCACAGCATGATGAACAATCCAACCGAGGGAAGATACGTAAAGCGATCCGCCATCGACTCTCCTGCACCCTGCAGCACCCCAATGACCGGCACCAACATTCCCAAGTACCAAAACCAGCCTGTAACAAGCCACGGCCTGCGCCGCGCGCCCCAAATCACCGCTGCTGTCACCCCGACCAGCCCCACACCTGCCCCCATCACTGCGGCGGTGGACAACCCCGGGTGTAGCGGATAAAAAACGGCCAGCCCGGTTGGCCAAAACACCTTGCCGATGTAGCGCCCATAGGAGAGCAAGGCGTTGCCGATTCGCATTGCCAGCGGTATTTTGGCCAGCAAACCTATCTCATCTGGCACGGCCCGCCCCCGAAAGGTCACCAGACCCGATGCGGCCGCCAGCGCAAACAACGGAAGCTTCTCTCTCAGTAACTGGCCCGGAGGCATCGTCACATGGTTACCGGCCACCACCGGCTCCGCCCATCGTGTCCGCCCCAGCGGCCAGTAGTCCAGCAACAGCAACACGAACGGCAGCGTCACCACCATCGACTTGGACATCAGCCCCAAGGCAAACCAGAGCGCTACCGCAAGGTAGCGGGCCAACGAGAAGGGATGGCGCACATACCCCACATACGCGCCGAGTGTCAGCATGAAAAACAGGCCGCTCAATACGTCCTTGCGTTCCGCCGCCCAGGCCACCGACTCGACCCGCAAGGGGTGCAGCGCAAACAGCGCCGCCACCAGGGCGCAGCGCCACGGAGCATGGGTCATCGACTGCAATACCAGGAACAGCGCCACCGCCGCCGCGGCGTGAATCCCCACGTTCATCAGATGATGCCCTGCCGGACGCAGCCCGAACAATTCGATGTCCACCGCGTGCGACAGAAAGCTCAGAGGCCTCCAGTAGTCGGCATTTCGATCAGCGTGGGTCAAACCCGCCGTCAGTGCCCAGCGCACCGAGCGCCACGTCAGACCGTCCTGGAGATTCGGATTCTCCGTCACGAGCTTGCCATCGTCAAACTCCACGAATTCGTGATGACGCACGGGCAGATAAACAACCACGGTGGCGATGACCAGAGCCAGAGATATACACACCTGCCGGACAATCGGCTGCCGCTGGGGGAGTGGGAATCGAGTCATGTGATTCCGGGGCGCAGGCACAATGTATTGGTGCAACTGGCGTTGATGGAAACCAGGTAACACATTTGGGTTGTGAAATCGTGATGATCCGTTCTGCTCGTAACCACATTCCCGGGGTCCGACGCCATGAAACGGGTATGATGGGCTAAACGGCGCGCGGCGGCCAACAGCAACAGGGTGAACTTCTGTGTTTTCAACAGCCCGGGAGATTAACGAAACTTGTCAGCCGCGACCAGCGGATACTGATCTACGCGGCCTCCCCACGTTGGACGATTTGCGAACCGTGCGGTTTGAACTTCCCAGGGCCGCTTACTGGCCAGCTTGCAGTCGCACGAGCGCGTCCCGCGCCTCGGCAAAATCGGGCTTGATCCGCAGCGCCTGCTCGTAGTGTCCGATGGCGTCCCGGAGTCTGCCGGCTTGTTCCAACGCGATCCCCAAAGCGTAGTGCGCATCGGCGTAATCAGGGTTGATGCGCAATGCCTGTTCCCAGTGCCCCATCGCTTCCGGTATCCGGCCCAACTGCGCCAGCGCCAGTCCCAATCCGTAATGCGCCTCGGCGTAATCAGGCTTGATCCGTACCGCGCGCTCATAATGGCCCACTGCTTCCTGCACCCGGCCCAGTCGTGCCAAGGCGAGCCCCAAGTTGAAGTGTGCCTCGGCGTAATCAGGCTTGATCCGTAGCGCCTGCTCGTAGTGTCCGACCGCCTCTGACTCCCTCCGCAGTCGGAACAGGGCGACGCCCACATTGTTGTGCGCCTCGGCGTAATCAGGGTTGATGCGCAATGCCTGTTCCCAGTGCCCCATCGCTTCCGGCATCCGGCCCAACTGTGCCAGCGCCAGTCCCAATTCGTAATGCGCCTCGGCGTAATCGGGCTTGATCCGCAGCGCCTGCTCATAATGGCCCATGGCTTCCTGTACCCGGCCCAGTCGCGCCAGGGCGAGCCCCAATCCGTAGTGCGCCTCGGCGTAATCAGGCTTGATCCGTACCGCCTGCTCATAATGCCCGATTGCATCGCTGACCTTACCCTCCAGCAAGAAGACATTTCCAAAATTGTTATGCGCCTCGGCATTCCTGGGGTTAATCTGCAGCGACTGCTCGTAGTGCTCTA
>JBEKYJ010000182.1:0-8004 GCA_049511095.1 Verrucomicrobiia bacterium | reverse complement strand
GTGGGATCGACGAAATTGACGCGCAACGCCGCCTGGGATGGCAGTTCAACCCCCTTGCGGAGGTCAACGCGCAGATAGAATGTGGTGAGATCCGACCCGAAGTGGACGGCCTCGATGCAACGCTCACTGCGGTACATGGCACCCAGATTGCGTCCCGCTTCGTAAAGGCCGGCGCCGGCCCATTCATAATAGGAGGTAATGAGGCCATCGATCTGCGGCGTGATGAGGTCAGTCGGCTTGCGCGCCTCGCGCGCCACCTCGGAGCGACAGATGTTGGTCTTCAACACATCGGGGATCGGCACGCCGCAAATACGATAGACGTTCTGCAAGTGGGTGCGAAAGAGTTCGTCGAAGATCAGGTCGTTGTCCGTCACGAAATCGCCGCCATACCACCAGAACCAGTCGCTGCCCTCGGCGGCATAGATTTCCTGCAGGGCCTTTTTTAACTGTTCGGGGGTGATCTCGTGTCGATCGGCCTTCGCCTGGAGAAAGTCGCGGGTGTGACCGAGCAACTCCCAGCCGCGATTTTCCTCGGGCTCGCCAATCCAGATATCGAAGTCGGCATGGATCCACGAGCCGGTGTGGAGCGTGCTGAGGATGGCGCCGGGTGGATGCGACGAAAAGTGGTCGTGGAACGTGGTGGTCGAAATCACGGAGTGCGTGGACAGTCGTTGGTACAACTCACGCAGGAACGCCTGTCCGCCGTCGGGGAAATGTTCCCAGGCATTTTCACCGTCGAGGATGACGGTGCACAACGGATCGGCAATGGGCGCGCCACGGGCAATCTGTTCGAGTTGGCCGACCATGAAATCAACCGCCCGGTGCGGGTCGTTGCGTGAGGCCGTGAAGCCGACGAAATCGCTCAGGGTCCGCTCGCGGAACGCGAGGCACGCGCTGGCATCGCCGTACTGCGCGCGGTAGCCTTGAAATAACATGCCGCGATCCAGAATCTTGCCCGGATGCACGACGGCCAGGCTGCGCCACAGGTTCTCTTCGTCGGTGGCGAACCATTCGTAGCCGAGCTCCTGCAGGATGGGAATCAGCTCCGGACAAACAGAGCCTTCCGACGGCCACGTGCCGTGCGGCGGCGCGCCGAAGATCTGGGTGTGAAGGTCGCGAGCCAGCGCCAGTTGCGCGCGCACGTCCTCGGGATGCGAAAACGGCGGCGGCAGTTCACGGCCCGGCATGCAGCGACGGGCAAACTCGGTGTTGTAAACCAGCGGCATGATCGGATGGAAAAACGGGGTCGTGCTGATTTCGATCTGGCCGCGTTGGGACACCGCCCGATAGAAGCTGAGGATGTTTTTCAGGATGTCCTGCTGTTGGTCGAAGACCGTCTGCTTGTCTCGTTCGGTGAATCCCCCACCCTTCCTTTTCAATTCCGCAATTTCGGGATAGAGCCGCTCGGCCGCGTAGCCAAACCATGTCAGATTGAACCACACCTGCAAATCGCGGAACTCCCGGTCGGCGAAACTGGCGGCGGCCTGTTGGAGATTGACCCTGGCCGCGTTCAGCCCGCGCTTCTGTAGCAGCGCCCAGTATCGCGGGAACGGCTTGACCATGTTGTCCCAATTCGCCTTGAAGAAGTGCTCCAGGATGGCCGCCTTTTGCGCAGGCGTCAGTGTTTCGGGAGACGGCTTGGCCAGGTCCTGCCACAAGTCGCGGACCTCCCCGTTGGCCAACTGCTGGATTTGCGTCACCAGCACGGGCGTCAGGTTGAACGTGCACCGGAAATCGGGAAACTGGTCCGCCAGCCAGATCATGTCGAGGTAGCCCTTGGTCGCGTGCAGGCGCACCCACGGCATCAGCGCCGACCCGCGGATCGGGTCCACGTAATACGGCTGGTGCATGTGCCAGAGAAAGGCGACGTGGAGCGGCATGGGATCGACCCTCTCAGCGTCCTCAGACCGGAATCTCGCGCAGGTATTTGGCTGATTCCTCGGGCGGCGTCGGGTTGATGTAAAAACCGGTGCCGACTTCGAAGCCGGCGATGAGCGTCAGGCGCGGCAGAATCTCGATGTGCCAGCGGAAATCCTGGTCGATGGTCGACCAGTAGCCGTGGTGCGCGTAGCGCGCCGGTCCCGTCATCACGAGGAAATTGTATTGCGGCTCGTTCAGGGCCTTCGACAACTTCATCAGCGTGACCTTCAGGGCATCGGCCAGCAGCAGGATTTCGTCGGGGTGAATCTCGGGGAAATACGCGGATTGCCGCCGCGGCATGATCGTCACTTCAAACGGGAAACGCGCCGCGAACGGGCAAAACGCCACAAAGCCCGCGTTTTCGTAAACCAGCCGCAAGCCTTCCTTGATCTCTTGTTTCAGAATGTCTTCGAAGATGCTGCGGTCTTTGTAGGTGTAGTATTGCATGGCGCCGACCAGCTTTTCCTTGATCCGCTTCGGCGTGACCGGCGTCGCGATCAACTGCGAGTGCGGATGGCCAATCGTCGCGCCGGCCTGCTTGCCAAAATTCTTGAAGACGAGGATGTACCGGAACCGGGGATCGCGCAGCAGATCGGTCATGCGAATCTTGTACGTCTCGATGATGCGGCCGATGCCCTCGACGGACTGCTGTTCGAGCTGCAGGGACGGGTTCGGCGTCTCGATGACGACCTCGTGCGCGCCGATGCCGTTCATCTTGTCGTAGATCCCCTGTCCTTCCTTGTCGAGGTCGCCCTCGATGCGCAGGGCGGGAAACTTGTTCGGCACCACGCGCACTTGCCAGCCGGGCGTGTTCGGTTTGCTCTTGGGGTCGCGGAAGGCGAAAATCTCGGGCGGCGTCATGTGCTCGTTGCCTTCGGCGAATGGGTTTCTGGCGAGGTCGGGCACTTCCACGGGCTGCGGCACGTAATCGCTCGGCCGCTTCCCGCGTTCCGTGGTAATGATGACCCAACGCCCTACGACTGGATCCTTACGCAGTTCTGGCATATTCGGTTGTCCCCACTTTTTCGCCGCGCCTCAGGGCGCCGCGTACAATGTTTCATATTCTTTCGCGCTGGCCTGCCACGAAAAATCGCACGCCATCGCGTGGCGCATCAACTTCTGCCATTTCTTCGGCTGTTTGTGGAGCAAAATCGCCTGGTGCACCGCCGCCACCAGCGCCGCCGACGTATACGAAGCAAATTTGAAACCAGTTCCCGCCCCGGAGCGCGGGTTGTACTGCCTGATCGTATCGTCCAGCCCCCCGGTGGCGTGCACCACCGGTATCGTCCCGTATTTGAGAGCGTACAATTGCGTCAATCCGCACGGCTCAAAGCGCGACGGCATCAACAGCAGGTCCGCCCCGCCCTGAATCTGGTGCGCGAGCGGTTCATCGTGCCCGATCTTCACCACCACCCGGCCCGGGAACCGCGCCGCCACATTCGTCAGTACTTCCTCGTACTTCCTCTCACCTCGTCCCAACACCACCACCCTCACTCCCAACCCCACCAGCCCCTCCATCGCCCCCGCCAGCACCTCCACCCCCTTCTGCTCGGTCAACCGCGACACGAACCCTGCCACTAGCTGCGTTTCACTGATTCTAGCCGAGTCCAGCCGATTCACCAACCCCACCCTCCTCACCAAATCCTCCCGGCACACGCCCTTCCCCGCCAACTCCTCCACCCCATACCTCTGCCGCAGATGCCGGTCCGTCGCGGGATTCCAGCGCCCGTAATCCACCCCGTTCACGATCCCGTGCAAATCCTCCGCCCGCGTCGCCAGCACCGGCTCCAGTCCGCACCCCTCCGCCGCCGTCAGCATTTCCTCCGCGTACCGCCGGCTCACCGTCGTGATCGTATCGGCGAACACGATCCCCCCCTTCAACAAATTCATCCACCCATAAAACTCCAGCGCCGCCGCCGGCGCAAACATCTCCCCGCCCAGGTTCGTCAACGCAAAATCCTCCGCCGGGAAAATCCCCTGATACGCCAGGTTGTGGATCGTCAACACCGTCTTCACGCCGAACCCCGCCCCGCCCCTCGCCGCCCCCTGCCGCATCGCCACCGGCACAAACGCCGTCTGCCAGTCGTGGCAATGCACCACCTCCGCCCCCGCGCCTCCCGCCCCCATCAACTCCACCACCGCCTTCGAGAAAAATAAAAACCGTTCCGCGTTGTCCGCGTAATCCCTCACGCCGTCATAATACAACTCCGCCCGATCGAAAAACTCGTCGCACCGCACGAACCACACCCGCACCCCGTCCCGCTGTTTCAACTCCACCACCTCCCCGCTCACCGTGAAACTCCCCAGCGGGATCCGCAGCCTCACCCCGATCCGCTTCGCCCGGCCCGCGCTCTCCCGGGCGCACCGGTAAAACGGAACACAGCACGTCACCTCGTGGCCCCGCCGGCTCAGTTCCCCCGCCAACGCCCCGACCACGTCGCCCAATCCTCCCGTCTTGGCGTACGGCGTCATCTCACTGGCCGCAAATAAAATCTTCATAACTCCCCGCATTCATACCAGACCCTCGCCTCTCAACTCAACCATTGTGGGGCTGGATGCCTCAAACCGGATTGTAGGGCTGTCTGCTCATGTCCGACTCCTTTTTGTAGGGCTGGATGCCCGAGTCCGACGAGGGTATCCAGCCGTTGCCTTTTCCGTTGTCGTATCCAGCCGTCCGCCCTCGCCTCATAATCCGGCTTGCCCGCCACGCTCCACTTGCTACAGTCGCTCGATGGCCGATCTGCCGAACCGCCGGCGTCTTCGTCGCATTCCGGTCTGGTTGCCGCTAGACTCGCCGGTTGTCTACTTCGTCACCGTCTGCTGCTGTCGTCGCCAACGCATCTTCATCGCCGACGACCCGGTGCGCGTAGCCACCGCATGCCTGCGCCGTTGCCAAGCGCGTCACGGTTGGGAGGTTTCCCAGACGTGTTTCATGCCCGATCACGTGCATTTGTTCGCCGCGCCGTTGCGGGAACGGGAGCAATCCCTCGCGGAGTTCATGCGGGCTTGGAAGAGCGCCGTGACGTTGCGGTTGGGGCGCGAAAGAATCTGGCAGGCCGGTTTTTTCGATCATTTGTTGCGGTCGGACGAGAGCGCAGAGCGGAAGTGGGAATACGTGCGGCAGAATCCGGTGCGAGCGGGGTTGTGTGAACGGCCGGAAGATTACGCGTGGAGCGGCACCCCGGAGGAGATCTTGAGACGGATCGGTACCGTATTGTAGGCCCGTCTGCTCATGTCCAACTCCTTTTTGTAGGGCTGGATGCCCGAGTTGTTGTTTTGTGTTGTAGGGCTGGATGCCTCAAACCGGATTGTAGGGCTGGATGCCCGAGTCCGACGAGGTGTATCCAGCCGCTGCCCTTTCCGTTTGTAGGGCTGTCTGCTCATGTCCGACTCCTTTTTTGTAGGGCTGGATGCCCGAGTCCGACGAGGGTATCCAGCCGCTGCCTCTTCCGTTGTCGTATCCAGCCGCTGCCTTTTCCGTTGTAGTATCCAGCCGAATGTTTGTTTCACATGAGGACCTCCAAATCGCTAAGAATGCCTGAAACTCTACCCCTCCCGCCCCACCCCACCAACTGGTTACCAACGGGCCCCAAAACAAGGGCAACGGGCCTTCCGGGTGCGCAAATTTACGAAAAAACCGTAAAAATGGCCGAAAAATCAACGTTTGCCCCCTCCGACGATCCCCGCTCACAAGCCAATGTCGCCCCCCTGCCCGAACCCTGCGAAAAAAGAAGAAAAAGCTCAATTAGTTATTGACACTCAAGGCCCCACCTGATAATCTCGCCGCAGTAGGACAAATAGATTCACCGAGTCAGCGCGGTATAGGCGAACGTATAGGGAAAAGAACAGTTCACCGAGTCGTGAACAAGGCTTTGGGAAATAGGCGAGGAGAAGACATGCAAAGAGGATATTCAACAAGGGGCATTCGCTTCCTGGCAGTAGCTTTCAGCATCGGATTGATCACCGCGGTCGCCAACTATCAAGTTGCCGCCGCCGACGTGTTCACTGACCCGGTCGGTTTCATCACGCTAACGGCGAACGGAACAACCCTTGGTGGTGTCGGCGCATTGTCGTACTTGGGATTGGGCATGACCCAGATTCCTACCAACCGCGGAGTGATTAGCACGATTTCGGGAACCAAGATCACGACCTCCAGCGTGCTCCCCAACAATGGGTTTGCCAGCGGCGCGAGTGGCCCGCTGTATTTCATTGAGTTCCTCGATGGCGCGCATCCGGGGTTGTTGGACGACATCGTCAGCAACGACACCGCCAGCGTGTTCACCGGCACCAACGATGCCACGGCGGTCAGCGGGGCCACAATGTACAAGATCTACCCGCACTGGACCGTCGCCACTGTATTCGGGCCGAATGACGAGTCCGGCCTCATGGGTGGTGGCGCCATCGGGTCCGCTGACAACATTCTTATTCCCCTTCAGTCGAGCCAGACTTTTGCCAAGTATTACTGGTTCAATGGTAAAGGTACCGTCGGATGGAAGGACGGTTCCGGTAACCTGGTCGGCAATGTCCGGATTTTCCCTGACCAAGGGATTCTCATTTCGAAGGCAACGACCACCAATTTGACCATCAAGTTGATCGGCGCTGTGAAGCTCGGTCCCACGCTGATTCCGGTCGGTGGCACCAATACGTTCCTCGGGAACGTGTATGCAACTTCCGCCATGACGTTGACCAACAGCAAACTCTATACGGGCAACGCTGCTACTGGTTTGACGGGCGGCGGATCAGTCGGCGCAGCGGATAATGTGCTGATTCATCAAGACGGTGGTACCTACGCCAAGTATTATTGGTTCAATGGCAAAGGGACTGTTGGCTGGAAAGACATCTCGGGTAATGATGCGAGTAACGTCGCAATCTCGAACGGGGTGAGTGTCTTGATTTCGTTGCAGACGGGTCACAACGGGTTCAACTGGGCCGCGGCGGCGCTGTATTGAGCCGGGTGGACGAACGAACAAAAACGCTTTAGAGGGTAACAGGAAAAACAAATTCGGTTCTGAAAGACGAACTGAGAGAAACGAAAGGGAGAAGGAAAGTTATGAATAAAGGGATTAAGTATCTGGTAGTGGGAGTGCTCGCGGCTGCAACGGCAATGTCCGTCCGCGCTGCGAATATCGAAATTGACTGGAGTGCGTCCGACTACACCGGCTTCGCATTGCAGAACGGAACGCCTGTTCCGGACAACGCCTATGCGTCGGTCGGCTACTTCAGTACTGCGCCAACGGCTGGCAGCAGCGACTTGAGTGCCTATCACGCGTTTGCCAGCAGCACGGCGGTGTTTAACACGGGCAGCGTGAGCGGGTACCCAGGCTTCATACCCGAAGAGATCTCGTCCTATGACCAGGGCGCCTTCGGTGGTCAGCAGTTGTATTTCGTGATCACCTCCGGCACGCAAGAGGGCATCTACACGTTTTCCCCCACGCAAAACGCTAATTGGAAATTCCCCCATGCGGGTGATATTCCGAACAGTTCCTCTCCCGACATCGAGCAATTGGTCGACCTTCCGGGGACGGCTGGCAATGTGCTGAACGGGAACGCGACGGTTATTTACGGCAGCGGCCCGCAGTACAGCGCCGGAAGTAGCTACATGCTGTTGCAGGACACGGTTGTTCCCGAGCCTTCGACATGGGTACTGGTCGGCACGGGCTTGCTCGGGCTGATTGGCCTCGCTCGTCGTCGCAGCTAAATAAGTAAATAAGGGACCTAACTCCCAATTCGTTTCCGAGAGGCCAGTCTTCGGACTGGCCTCTTGTCTTTTTCCGGGCCGTGCCTTGTTGTGTAGCGTGGGCCCGCTCGCGTGCAGGGTCCGTTTTGTAGGGCGCGCCGTTTCTTTACGCCGGGTGCTGTGCCAGGCCGCGCGCGGCCGCCTTGCCCCGACTCCGAGGTCGGGGGCTGGCCCATGCGTCGCATTTTCTCCATCTTCCGCCGCCGGTATGTTACCCTTCATCGAATGGCAGAACCGACGTCGATCCGCCCCGCTGGGGCTCAAGCGCCTCTGGCAAAGACCCCGGACTTTGGAAACCGGCCCTGGCTTCTGGCCTTGGGTCTCGTCCTCGTCACCTTCCTCGCCTA
>JBEKYJ010000181.1:0-8021 GCA_049511095.1 Verrucomicrobiia bacterium | reverse complement strand
GGCCCGCAAGGGCTACAGGGTGTTAAGGGTGACACCGGCGCGACCGGCCCACAGGGTCTGAAGGGAGACACAGGCCCGCAAGGCCCGAAAGGTGACCAAGGCTTGCAAGGTGTCCAAGGCCCACAGGGGGTGAAAGGTGACACGGGTGCGACCGGTCCGCAAGGCCCGAAAGGGGACACAGGCGCGACGGGGCCAGTGGGTCCATTCGGCCCGCAAGGCCCGCAGGGGGCGAAGGGAGACAAAGGAGACACTGGCCCGCCGGGAACCAATGACGTAAGTGGCACTTACACCAACCAAGTGACGTTCAACAACAGCGCCAACAGCTTCGCGGGGTCGTTTACCGGTAATGGCAGCGGCTTAACGAACGCGGCCATCCCCAATATGCAAGTGTTCAATGGAAATGGGACGTTTGTTGTTCCAGCAGGCGTCACGCGGATCATGGTTGAGGTCTGGGCTGGTGGCGGTGGCGGTGGTTCCAATTCGTATTGTTCTTTCACCTGGCCCGACGGCAGCTGGACCACATCGGCTCAGTCGGGTGGTGGTGGTGGCGGCGGCGGGTATGGCAAGCAAGTATTTGATGTCGTCCCCGGCACGAGTTATCCGGTCATTGTTGGAATTGGAGGTGTTAGCAATACCGATGGTGGTGACAGTAGCTTTGGCTCTCTGATTACTGCGTTCGGTGGCTTCGGTGGTAGCACTTGTATTTATGATAGCGAGTGCAGTCCATATAGTGTTTGCGGAGAAGGAGGACCAGGGGGTATGAGCGATGCCGCCGTGAACATCGCTGGCGAGTCTGGCGGCGATACCGAGACTGCCACCGACTGGGCAATGCCTGGTAACGGCGGAGCCGCTGGATGCGGTGGGGCGGGTGGTAAGTATTTCGCAGTGTCGGACGTTTCAGGGGTTGGCCACGTACCGGGTGGGGGCGGTGCTGGCGCTATCGCTTCTAGGCCTTCGCTCTTACAAGGTGCCCACGGCGGGAATGGTCGAGTCATTGTGTATTACTGATAGCTCCAACAAGAACGGGATCCAGTCCTACACAATTCGCATGGAATGAGTCATGAACACCAAACTGGTAACACTGAACAGGCCACGCCACCGTTGGTTTGCTTTCGTCGTGCCGTGGTTGATGCTGGCCTCCTCCGCGGCGTCGGCGCGGGACTTGGGCATTGATTGGTGGAGCTTGAACGGTGGCGGGGGCAGCAGCACCGGCGGCGCGTACACCGTCAGCGGCCTCATCGGTCAGTCCGACGCCGGCAGCATGAGCGGCGGGACGTTCGTGCTGGAGGGTGGGATTTCCGGCGGCGGAGCGTTCTCGCCGGTCACCAATGCCGCGCCCCTGACAGTGAGCAAACTGCAGGTGAAGCTGAATTTTGCCAAGGCCAATGCGGACAGTTGTACTGTCAAAGGCACGTTTAGTCTGCCCGCCCATTACAGTTTCGCTGGCAAGACGGTGACGTTGGACCTTGCCCGCGTGCAGGTCTCGTTCACCTTGAACAGCAAAGGATGCGGCGTCGGGTCTCAAGGAACGTGCCGACTGACTTATAAGAAGAGAACGGGCATCTGTACGCTGACGGCCAATTTGCGCCGCGGCGATTGGCAGACGTCATGGACGGCCTATGGATTGGTAAACGCCATCGTGTCACCGCTTGGAGTTCCACTGAAATTCCCCGTGATTGTCGTTGTGGGAGACGACATCTTTGCCGGCGAAAAGGCGCTGGTATACAAGTGTAGACCCGGCAAATCTGGAAGCGCCCGCTGAGCGTCGTCTCGGGGGTCAACGCTCTGCAATTTACAGATCCGCGCGCGGCCACTCTTTTCCAATCTGCCCTCCTTCTGCGACCCCCTTGACTACTGGCTACTGGCTACTCTCTTCCGCCTACATCTGTTCGATGACGTCGATGCCCAAAAGATTCAAACCGCGTTTGATGACATCGGCGGTCAACCGGCACAGCGCCAGCCGCGATGACCGGGTCGGCTCGGGCGACTGCAACACCGGACAATTCTCGTAGAACGTGCTGAACTTGTTCGCGAGATCGTACAGATAGCCGGTCAACCAGTTCGGTTTGTCGTCGTCAGCGACCGCCTGCAGGGTTTCGGGGAATCGCAGGATGTGCTTGGCCAGATCCAGTTCGGCGGCGTGTTCGAGCGTGATGTTGTAGGCCGCGTCCCCCGACGCGGCGGCTGTGTTCTTGCGGAAGATGCTCTGTACGCGGACGTAGGCGTACTGCATGTACGGGGCCGTGTTGCCCGTCATCGCCAGCATCTTCGGCCAGCTAAACACGTAGTCCGTGGTGCGATTCTGTGACAAGTCGGCGTATTTCACCGCGCCGATGCCGACCGTGCGGGCGATCTCTTTGCGCTTCTCCTCCGGCAACTCGGGGCTTTTCTCCGTCACCACTGCCAACGCGCGTTCCTCGGCTTCGTCCAGCAGGTCGGACAACTTTACCGGCGCGCCTTCGCGGGTCTTGAGCGGTTTGCCGTCTTCGCCGAGGATCGAGCCGAAATAGACATGCCGCAGGTCGGGGACGTTCTTCCACCATTTCCGCGCCGCGGCGAACACCTGCTGGAAATGCAATTGCTGGCGCGCGTCGGTTACGTAAATGATCTCATCGGGATGCCACTGGTCGATGCGATACTTCAGCGTCGCCATGTCCGTCGTGCCGTACAGAAACGCGCCGTCGGCCTTCTGGATGAGGAGCGGCGCGGCGTTCTTCATCTCAGGGTCGTCCTCAAAGAAGATGCACATGGCGCCTTCGCTTTCCCGCGCGACCCCGAGCCGCTTCAAATCATCGACCACGTCTTTCAACATCGGGTTGTAGAAACTCTCGCCGAACGTGTGGTCGAACGCCACGCCGAGCCGCTGATATATCTTCCCAAACTCCTGCATCGAGAGGTCGATGATGTTTTTCCAAATCGCCGTGTTCTCAGCATCGCCCTGTTGCAACTTCACCAACTCGGCTTTCGCGTCATCGCGCAATTCCTTGCGGTCGTTCACGTATTTGTAGAGACGCTCCAATTCGGCGATGGCGTCCTTCTTCAATGCGTTGTCGTCGCGGAACCGTTTCCAGCCGATGATCAACATGCCGAACTGCGTGCCCCAGTCGCCGAGATGATTGTCGGTAATGGTTTTGTGGCCGAGGAACCGCATCACGCGCGCGACGCAATCGCCGATGATGGTCGAGCGGATATGACCGACGTGCATCGGCTTGGCGACATTCGGGGAACTGAAATCGATGACGGCCGTTTTCGGTCGCGCCACGAGCGGCACGCCGAGCCGCTCGTCAGTGGCTGCCGCGCTGACGCGCTGCGCCACGAAATCAGGTTTTAACCGGAAATTAATAAAACCCGCGCCGGCGACGGTGGGCGGCTCGCTGACATCCGTGAGTTGAAGCTGGGCCATGACTTTCTTGGCCAGGGCGCGCGGGTTTTGGCGGAGTCGTTTGGCGACCGCCATGATGCCGTTGGCCTGGTAATCACCGAATTTCGAGTCGGCGCACACGCGGATCAACGCGGGGCCGGCGTTGTCGTCTCCCACTGCCGAACGCAAGGCGCGTTCGACGGCCTCGGCAATGATGTCAGGCGCAGAGGGCATGAGGCTGGAGATTAGGACGCGGAACGAAAGATGGCGAGAATTTCCTCAGCGGTCTGGGCGGCTTCCAGCTTCTGGCGGTTGCCCTTGTTGCTCAGAAACCGCGCCACGGTGGACAGCAGCAGAAGATGTTTCTGGAATTGTCCCTGCGGCGTGAGAAAGAGCAGACCCATCGTGACGGGCTGGTTGTCGAGCGCTTGAAAATCAACGCCCGGCGCGGGCCGACCGAAGGCCGCCACGACATCCTGGATGCACCCGACGCTGGCGTGGGGCAGGGCGATTCCGTAACCGATGCCCGTGCTCTTGCTGGTCTCGCGGTCCTTGACGGCTTTGCGCACCGTCTCGCGATCTTCGGGGCGAATCTTGTGGGTGCGCACGAGCACGTCGATGAGTTGGTCGATCACGACCCAGCGGTCCGTGGCGGCGAGGCGAGGCACGATCTGGTCCACACTCAGGATTTCGGTGAGATTCATGTTTGTCGGGCGAACCGCCTCAACGCTGATGGGTCTGGTTCACGAAAGTCGTCGCATAATGCCACAACGCCACCAGATTGTCGAGCGCCCAGCCGTAGGCCATGACGAAATCGCCGCCGACCGACCGGGCCAGCATGGCGAACGTCGCCGAACGCGACAACGCGGTCGCGGTGATGGCCATCGTCAGCAGGTTCATGCAGTAAATGATCACGACCGAGAACACGACGCCTTGGGAGTTGACATCTGGTTGCTCCACGGCCAGCAGCATCATCAACGTGAACGTCACATGAAAGCTCCAGCCCAGCCCGACGAGGAAGAACAGCACCCACAGGTACGCGGCCAGATCCCAGACGGCGTGAACCAACAGGAACACGCCGATGAACAGCATCGCGTAGAATGGAAAGAAGTAGGGCGCGAGTACGATGAACCAGTTCGTCTTGCTCGTCTTCACCTGGCCGCCCGTCTTCTTGACCTTCAGTCCGCCCACGCGCGCGCCCATCAGCAACGCCCAGATGGCATGAGTCAGCTCATGGCCGAGCACGTAGGTGCGCATGGGTTTGGGCAGAAACACGAATACGAGCAGCCACGCCCCGTAGCCCGCAACGAACGCCCACAACGCCGAGTTGCCCAACGGGTGCGGAGCGAACGAAAGCTCCCGCGCCAGGCGCAATACGGTCAGCGTCAGCGCCCCGCAGGCCGGCAAGAGCAAAATGCCAATGAATAGCTTCAGGAATCGCACGATTTTCCCCGTTGACTTTTGCGGGTCGGGCCGTAAGATGACGCGCCGTTCAAGCAACCCAGACGCAACAGATTCATCGGATACTTCATCATGGCCAATACACGTTCCGCAGCGAAACAAGCGCGCGCCAGCCTCCGCCGGGGCGCGCAGAACAAGTCGATTAAATCCAGGCTGCACTCGCTGGAAAAGAAATTTCTCGAGGCGATCTCCGCCAAAAAGGGGCCCGACGCCGTCGAATTGTATCGTCTGCTCAGCTCCGCGCTGGACAAGGCGGCCAAGACCTGCGTGATCCATCGCAACAACGCCTCCCGCAAGAAATCACGGTTGTCGGCGCACCTGAAGGCCGTGGCGAAATAAGCGGTTTTACCAACTCTCCACCAGCCGCCCGGCGACTCTCTTGCCAATGTCGTCGGCCACCAGCGGCAACGCCTGTTCTTCGGCGCTTTGCTGGTCTTCACCGATAAACACGTCGGACTTGCCCTCGATCTCGGTTGATTTCAGGACGATTTCGCCCGTGCGGCGATCCCGGGCTTCGACGCGCACGGTGATGACGATCTCATACTCGCGGGGCACGCCCGTGTCTGAATGCAGCATCCGCAGAGCGTTCCGCGCGTAACGGAACACAGAGCCGGTCAAAACGACATCCGCGCGCGATTCGGGTTCGAGGCGGAGCGAGCCATCCTGTTGAAGGCGTTTGATGACCGCATTGCTGATCTGCGCTTCCAGTTGCGGGCGGAGCGTCTCGTTGCGGAACATCGGCACGGCAATGGAATTGAAGCTGCGCTTGGTCACAGGGCCGACGTGATAACCCGCGCAACCGAACGCGAAGAAAGTCAGGAGAAATACTTGCAGGGCCACCCCGAAAGCTTTCGGGGTTGCCATGGCGGTCTTGCTATTCACCGAAGCGCGGCGATTCATGGCGTGGCGGTGGTCTCGGTGGACAGGGGCGAGAGCTTGGCGACCTTTTCTTTCGCCTGCGTCGCCCAACCGGACTCCGGGTTCTTTTCGATGACGTCGTTGTAGTAGATGATTGCCGATTTGTAGTAGTGGTTCTTCTCGTAGAACTCACCGATGCGGAACAATCCCTTGGCCTGTTCCACCTTCAGCGCGGACCGGTATTGCTCGGCAACGGGCGCCTTGTCGCTACCGGGATACCGAAACAAAAAATCGGTAAACGCGGCAATCGACAGGTTCGCGGCATTCTGGTCGTATTCCGCGCGTTGCGATTCCTTCTTGTACTCCCAACCGATCTGGAATTGCGCCGCCTCGGCCAGCGGGTGCTTCGGATAGCGTTCCATCAGTTTCTCATACGCGTGGACGGCGGCGAGGTAATCGCGTTCCTTCTCGTACGTCAGCCCGATCCGGAACTGCGCCTCGGGCGAAACCGCGCTGTACGGGCCGTTTTTCACCACCTGCTCATAGACCTCCACCGTGCGCTCCATGGAAGGAAAGAACCGGATACCCCACGCCTTTTGACGTTCGCCCGCCAGAAACAGATTGCCGATTTCGAACTGGCGTTGCAGGACCTCATCAAAATGCGGCGTGTTCGGGTGCTTCTTGATCAACTCCTGGTAGGTCTGGAACGCCTTGTAGTGATAGCCGATGGCGCTGTAACACTCGGCCAGCCCCATCCGTGCTTCCTGCGTCGACGATGCCAGCGGCCAGCGGGCAATCACCCGGCGATAGGCGCCGATCGCGTCGCGATACCGTTTCTTCGCCTCGAGGTCCTGACCAATCTTGAGTTGGTCGGCCGGGTTCGTGGCGACCGCCACGCCCCCATGCTCCCAAGTCCACCCTTCACCCTTGCGCCAGATCAACGGGGCCGGGCTTTCCGTCGGCATCACGAAGGCGAACACCATCACACTGAGAAGGGTGGCGAGAAGTTTCTTGTGCGGGCTCATGGTGATTCGCGGCGCAGGCTACTACAAACGCTCCGCCATCGTCAAGCCGAGCGGACTTCTCTGCTCGGTTTTCATCTATCACCGCGTGCTTGAACCGGCCTCGCGCGACTTAGCCTTCGAAGCTTGCCGAAGGGTTGCCGTCTGACTACACTCCGCTTCCGGGTGTGAAGCGAACCGCTTCATAACGGATGGAGACGATGACAACCGATCCTTTCGAGAGCATGGACGCCGGCGAACTCCGGCGCTACCTTGAGTTCCTCCTGTGGCACTACAGAGTGGCGGATGCCTTTTGGTTCATCTACGCCACGGAACGCTTCGGCCAAAGCGCTGCCGAGCAATTGAATGCGCAAGTCTGGGGACGCGTGGGCGGCATGGCGGCCAAAGATCTGCTGGCGCGATTCCATATTCAGGAGAAGGGCCTCAAAGGATTTGTCCGCGCATTGAGGCTGTATCCCTGGACGATGTTGATTGGGTACCAAATCCAGGAGTCGGAGGACGAGGTGGTGATCACGACGCCTTCATGTCCCAGCCAGGAGGCGCGATTGAAACGCGGGTTGGGGGAATATGTGTGCAAGGAAATGCACCGGGCGGAGTTCGAGAGTTTTGCCCGGGTCATTGACGAGCGGATTCGCGTCGAGTGTCTGTTTGCGCCGCCGGACCCTCATCCGAAGGAATTGTTCTGCAAGTGGCGGTTCTTTCTTGAAGGATGATCCAAACCATGGCGCTGCAGATTCGTCCGTATGAACCGCGCGACCGCGCCGCGCTGCGGCAGATCTGTTCCGAAACGGCGGATGCGGGCCGGCCCATCGAGCGATTCTTTCCCGATCGCGAAGTGTTTGCCGATGTGCTGACCAATTATTACACCGAGTTCGAGCCGCAATCGGTTTTCGTTGCGGAAAGCGGCGGCGACGTTGTGGGCTACGTGACGGGGAGCGTCGATACGAAGCGATTTCTCCGCACGATGATGTGGCGTATCGGGCCGGTGGCCTTCGTCAAGGCACTCTTGCGTGGAACGCTGTGGCATCCGCAAACCGTGCGCCTGTTTCGCGCCAATATCGGGATGCGGTTGAAGAACGGGTATCGCACCGGCCCGACGCTCGACAACTACCCCGCGCACCTGCACGTGAACGTGCGGGAAGACTTCCGCGGTCAGCGACTCGGCGAGCGACTGGTCGAGGCGTTCTGCGAACGCGCCCGCGCGGCGGGCGCGCGCGGCGTGCACGCCGGTGTGAGCGCGGAGAACCTGCAAGGCCGCCATTTTTTCGAGGAACTGGGTTTCGTCGAATTGCATCGTGAGCCGCGGTTCCGCAAACCGG
>JBEKYJ010000180.1:0-8042 GCA_049511095.1 Verrucomicrobiia bacterium | reverse complement strand
GGTCTGCATCTCCCACGTGCTCGACAAGTCGAAGTAAGCCTCGATCCGCCATGGCACAGCCTTGCCGGTGAGAACCGGTACATCCTGGTACGTGCGAGGCGGAGTGGTCTCACCAGAGGCGGAGAGCGGAAGAGGGGAAGGATTTTGCCCGATTTCTCCTCTCAAGAAATCGGGCAAAGACTCGTCGACGTGATTCGCACTCTTCACGGACCAAGTCGACTTGCCGTTCTCTGTGTTCTCCGCGTCTCTGCGTGGGACGAAATATCCTTTGATTCATTGCCCGGCTGACCTAAACTCAGGGTATGGCCACGGTCGCAGTGCAGGGTGAGCGCATCACGTTCACACTCAACGGCAAGCTCGTTTCGTCGGAGGTCGACGAGGAGTTGATGCTGTTGAACCTGCTTCGCGACAAGTTTGACATTGTTTCGCCCAAGAACGGCTGCCAGCCGATGGGGCAGTGCGGCTGTTGTGCGGTGCTGGTGGACGGCAAAGTCGTACTCTCCTGCGTGGTGAAGGCGAAGACCGCCGCGGGGAAGAAAGTCACGACGCTGGAAGGGCTGCCCCGCGAGGAGCGCGACCTGCTGGCGCGCGCGTTCGTCACCACGGGGGGATTGCAATGCGGGTTCTGCATTCCCGGCATTGCGATGCGGGCGAAGTGGATGCTCGACCAGAACCCCGCGATGCCGCGCGCGGAAATCGCCCGCTGGCTGGGCCCGCATCTGTGCCGTTGCACGGGCTACACGAAGATCCTGGACGCGGTGGAACTGGCGGGAAAGGTGCGACGCGGCGGCGCATTCCCCGAGCTGGACGAATCCGGCCGGGTCGGCACGTCGCTGGCCCTGTACGAAGGCGCGGACAAGGCGTTGGGGGACAAGAACTACATCGACGACCTGAAGGTGCCGGGGCTGGCGCACGGCGCGTTCGTGTTCACGGCGCACCCGCGCGCGAAGGTGTTGAAGATCGACACGAGCAAGGCGGAGCGATTCGCCGGCGTGGTGAAGGTGATCACCGCGCGCGATGTGCCCGGCGAAAAGTGCGTGGGGCTCATTTACAGGGATTGGCCGGTGTTCATCGGGGAAGGCGAGGAGACGCATTGCATCGGCGACATGCTGGCGATGGTGGCCGCCGAGGACGAGCGCACGGCGCGCAAGGCGGCGAAGCTCATTAAAGTCGAGTATCAGGTGCTGCAGCCCGTGCTCACGACGGAAGAGGCGCTGGCGCCCGACGCGCCGCTGGTGCATCCGCCGAAGCCGAACAGGCTGTGCCAGACGGGGGTTGCGCGCGGCAATTTCGACGAAGCGTGGAAGGGGGCCGCGCACACGGTCAACGTCAAGGTCCAGACGCAACACGTCGAGCACGCGTTTCTGGAGCCCGAGTCCTGCCTGTCGATTCCCTTGAGCGACGGCGCGACCTCGGCGCGGTTCGGTAATTTGTCGAAGGAACAACAGGCGGCGGCGCTGACGGCGGTGGCCAACGGCGCGCAGATCATTGTGTATTCGCAGGGGCAGGGGATCTACGACGACCGCGACCAGATCGCGGATGTGCTCGGCCTGCCGCACAATCGGGTGTACGTCGAACTGGTCAGCAACGGCGGGGCGTTCGGCGGCAAGGAAGATCTCGCGATGCAGCCGCGTGTCGCGTTGATGGCATGGCTGACGAAGCGGCCCGTGAAAGCGACGTTCTCGCGCGAGGAGAGCACACGGTTCCACCCGAAGCGGCACCCGATCAAGTTCGAGTACTGGGCGGGTTGCGACAAGGAAGGGCATTTGACGTGTGTGAAAGTGCGGGCGGTTGGCGACAAGGGCGCGTAT
The DNA here is from genome assembly GCA_049511095.1 of Verrucomicrobiia bacterium. Classification (GTDB taxonomy): domain Bacteria; phylum Verrucomicrobiota; class Verrucomicrobiia; order Palsa-1439; family Palsa-1439; genus Palsa-1439. Next base: position 6,231 of record JBEKYJ010000180.1, on the reverse strand, counting down.
GCGTCGGTCGGCACGAAAGTGCTCGAACGCGCGGGGGGTCACGCGTGCGGGCCGTATAAAGTTCCCGTGGTGGACATTCAATCGGTCGGCGCGTACACGAACAATCCGCCGTGCGGGGCGATGCGCGGGTTCGGCGCGAACCAGGCGGCGTTTGGCATCGAGACGGTGGTGGACATGCTGGCCGAGAAGGTGGGCATCGACGGGTGGGAGATTCGCTGGCGCAATGCGCTGGAGGTTGGCGACATGTTTGCGACGGGGCAGGTGCTGAAGCACAGCGTCGGGCTGAAGAAGACATTGCTGGCGGTGAAAGACAGTTATCGCGGGGCGAAATTCGCGGGGATCGGTTGCGGCATCAAGAACGTCGGCATCGGCAACGGCAGCGAAGACGGCGGACGGGCGATGATCCGCGTGGAGGCGGACGGGACGGTGGTGGTGCGCACGGGATTTACCGAGATGGGGCAGGGGTTGTTCACGGTGCTGCTGCAGACGTTCTGCGAGGAAACGGGCGTGAGCCCGCGTCTGGTGCGGGTGGTGACGGACACGCGGTACGCGCTGGATAGCGCGCAGACGACCGGTTCGCGGGGGACGTTGCTGGGGTGCCAGGCGGTGCGCGCGGCCTGCGCGAAGTTCAAGAAGGATTTGGGAAAGATCGTGGGGAGCGTGGGGCGAGGAGCGTCGAGCGTAACGAAGGAAACGTTGCGGAAGCTGGCGGGCAAGGAGTGGTACGGCGAGTTTGTCGTGAACGACACGCAACCGCTGGGCTATACGGGGCCCGACGTGAAGACGCACATTACGTACGGGTTCGCCACGCAAGTTGTGATCCTCGACGACGAAGGCCGGTTGAAGAAAGTCGTGGCCGCGCATGACGTGGGCAAGGTGATGAATCCGATCCTGCTGCAAGGCCAGATCGAAGGCTCGATTCACATGGGCCTGGGCTACGCGCTTACGGAGGAACTGCAACTCAAGGACGGCTGCATCGTGAGCAAGGATTTGCGCGCGCTCGGCATCCTCCGCGCCAAGGACATGCCCGAGATCGAGTGCATTTTCATCGAGGAAAACGAGCCCGCAGGCCCGTACGGCGCGAAGGGCGTCGGCGAAGTCGGCCTGATTCCCACGGCACCCGCAGTGGCCGGCGCGCTGTACAAATTCGACGGCATCCGGCGGACGAAACTGCCGATGAAGGATTCCCCGGCGGCCAAAGCCATTCTTGGCAAGAAGTGACGTGGGGGATCGTTTAGCGATATATCAGCGATTTGGAAATGCGAGATGAGGATATCGATACATGGTAGTGCCATGTATCAGGACAATGGTTGCGGGCGAGGGGGCGGATCGCCGCAGGAAGGCGTAGGGGGCGCAAACACGAAGGGTGCGAGCAAGAGAAAGAGAGTTTTCACCACGAAGACACGAAGAACGTCGCTGATACCTTAGAGACTAAGGTATCAGGGCGTGGCGGATTCGGTGAAGGCAATGTTCCGGCTTTTGCTCTATCGGGCGTTCGCCCGATATGGCGTTTGCCGCGGGAGTACGACGTGCGGCGTCTCATCGGATTCGGCTCCGTCCGATTCGGCTCCGCACGCGACACAGAGAAGTTCGGTTGGACGCGAATACGGCGGAGGCACGGTCACGCTGGGGAAAGTGGAAATCCGGAGTTCCTATCCTGTTGAGTGACGGCATTACGGCAAGAAAGCGGGCGGACCCGAAGGCCCGCCCGGTTTGTCGGTTCAAGAGATCGTCGCTTACTTTCGTTTCCGAATCAGCACCAGGCCGGCCAGACCGAAGCCAAGCAGCGCCAGTGTCGTGGGTTCGGGGACAACTTCAAAGTTGTAGGTGGTGGCGGCCCCGCTAAAACCGACCGTGATATCGTCCACAGCGCCTTGAAGGGTATCCCATCCCGAACCGACGCCGGCGCTAACTCCCAGCACGAGGTAATTTCCATAATTGGCCTTCCACGAGCTAAGCTTCACCGCGTCGCCGTAGTCGTTGCCGAGATTTGGCAGGGTAGAGCCCGAGGACCAGAGGTGAGCGTCTTCCGTGACGATGTTGTCCGTCTCCCACTGATTGACTGGAGCCGCGTTGTTACCGAGGGCATTGTACACGGGTTCGAAAACGAGGTATCCAGACTTGGTGAGGTCGGGGCTCTCCACATAGAGGCGCAGCACGGGTGTCAGCCATTGGCTTGCCGTTCCACCAGAGTTGCGATACCAATCGTAGCTGAACGAAGTCAAATTGCCGAGCGTTCCCAGCGATTGCGGCACGCCTCCGACAATGTTGTAGTACTCGATGTCGGCTTTCGAGCTGCTGCCGCCCCCCTGCGTGGCGTTGAACCCTACCGAGCCGTCACCGTCGAAGGGGTTGGCCGTCGAGATTCCCACGTGCCCGTTGTTACGGACGTTGTTGTAGTACCAACCACTGGCATCCAGCGCCGCACCCGGTGCCGCGGGAGTGGTGGTGACAGCGCCGGCGTTGGTAAAATCGTCTCCCGGCGAGGTGTTGTTTGCGTCTACGACGACAGTGTTAGCAGACGCGATGCTGGCAACGGCCATCGCCCCGGACACCAAGGCCAACCGCATAATCCTGGCTACGAATATTTTTCTCATGTTTCCTTTTCGCTTGTGACCATCGCGGGAAGCAGCTTCTGGCTTGACGTCCAAGCCAGAACGCATTCCTTCACGCGATTAGTCTGATTTTGTGCAAGCCGAGTTGGCACCCTGGGCATTTCCATGAGTAAACGATAGGAACCGCTCACAACGGTTCAAAGAGAACTCTACTTGCCCTGCAAACAAGGCGACCCTACACGCCTGTATATAACACACGGATGAATAACCGCAAGTTATTTCGCCATAATACTTTCCGGTATTTTGCCATCGTGGAAAACACTACGAATTGGCACGAGAGGAGCGTGGGAGTGTTGGAGTATTGGAGCGTTGGAGCGTCAAAGCGTGGGAGCGTATCTCACGCAGAGGACGTAAAGGACGCATGGGACGTATGGGCGCAGAATGTGAATTGAATCGTTGAGGGGACGATTTAACCTAGCGCTTGGCGGATGCGGCGGAGGCAGCGCGAGGGGTGGTTGGTGAGGTCGTGTTCCCAGATGCGGAGGATGGTCCAGCCGGCTTGACGGAGGGTTCGATTTACGAGGCGGTCGCGGGCGAGGGGGCGGATGGCCGCCAAAAGGCGCAAGGGGCGCAAACACGAAGGGCACGAGAAGGAGAGTTTTCACCACGAAGACACGAAGAACGTCACTGATACCTTCCAGTGGAAGGCATCAGGGCGACCTTGATGCGGTGAAGGCAGCCCCGATAAGCCACGTGGAACGTGGTAAAGAATTGGGGTAGACGTGCGGGCTGCTTTCGCGAGATCGTGTTCCCAGATTCTCACGATGGTCCACCCGGCCTGACGCAGGGTTCGATTTACGAGCCGGTCGCGGGCGATGTTGGCGGTCAGTTTGGCTTTCCAGAAGGCGCGGCCGGTGCGAGGCGAAGGAGATTTACCACGAAGGGGCGGATCGCCGCAAAAAGGCGCAAGGGGCGCAGAGGGTGGAATCTTGTTGAATCGTTGAGGGGACGATTCAACACGGGCTCGCCGTGGGGAGGACGGGGCGTCGGGCATGGAACTTTTTCTCAACCACTTCGCGGGTTTGGAATGAATAGGACAGCCCGCCTGAGGCGGGTAAACCGTGCCAGAAACGTATGCGGCTGAGGGACCACATCTGGTTTCATCGGTCATTTCCTTCAGCCAATGGCCCGTGATGGTCGCGGATTCTTCCAGTGCAAGCGGAGCATGTATTTCAGGCCTTTTCTGATTGACCGCCAAGCCCTGAAGTGCTTGATTTACGAGTAGGAGAAGCTGAACTAGGCGCCACGCCTTGATATGTGCGCATCGTTTCTGCCGACAGCTTCGGTGCCCTTCTTGGAGGTCGGACGCAGCGTGACACAGCGTGTCCAGTGCGAGACGTGCGTCACAGCCGACGGGCCACAAGGTACGCGACCCGCCAGCAGTGCTGCTCCTGTATCCGCACCCCGGTTTCCCGTCAATCATTCGCAGTTGAATCCATCATGAACGAAGTCACTCGACTCTTGATGTGTATCGAGCGGGGTGAACCCCACGATGCCGAGGAGTTGCTCCCGCTCGTCTATGACGAATTGCGCCGTGTGGCAGCCCATCAACTTGCGCACGAGAAACCCGGACAGACGCTCCAAGCCACCGCGCTGGTGCATGAGGCGTGGCTCCGATTGACCGGCTCGGAGCAACGGGCGGAAGAACCAAAATGGGAAGGACGCAAGCATTTCTTCAGCGCTGCGGCCGAAGCCATGCGCCGGATCCTGGTGGAGCGCGCCCGTCGACACACCGCTCTGAAGCGCGGCGGCGGAGCGCCCCGTGTAAGCCTGGACGAGGTGGAGATTCCGCTGGTGGTAGCCGACGATGAGAAGTTGCTGGCGGTTGACGACGCGTTGGAGAAGTTGGCCACCATTCACCCGCGCAAGGCTGAATTGGTGAAGCTGCGTTACTTCACCGGGATGACCTTCGAGGAGGCGGCTTCCGTCCTGGGCATCGCTGTGCCGACGGCAAAAGAATGGTGGGCCTACGCCCGGGCCTGGCTTGCGGTCGAGCTGCGCAGATCCCTGTGAAGTCGGCAGACTGCAGATCCGTTCCCTGGCTCAGGCGGTGTTGGCGGGTGGGAAGGAGGCGCAAGATTCCTCCAAACGTTTTCCAGCCAGAATACGCATGTATGTTTGAGGGGATCAATTCCTTCGCCGATGAACGCTGCCGATGACAGGGAAGAAGCTCTTTTCCGCGAGGCCCTCCAACGGGCGATTGGCCCGGAGCGCGAAAACTTCCTCAACCAGGCCTGTGCGGGGAATCCGACACTACGCGGCAGGCTCGAAACTCTCCTCCAAGCTCATGAAAGTCCCGATCCGTTCCTCGAACCGCTAGCGGCGCCGCCGGGCAACGCGACCGTGCGTCTCGGGCCGGAGGAAGGTCCGGGCACGCTGATTGGCCGCTACAAGCTCCTCCAGAAGATCGGCGAGGGCGGCTGTGGCGTGGTCTATATGGCCGAGCAGGAGGCTCCAATGCGGCGGCGGGTGGCGTTGAAAGTCATCAAGCTCGGCATGGACACGAAACAGGTGGTGGCCCGCTTCGAGGCCGAGCGCCAAGCCCTAGCGATGATGGACCATCCCAACATTGCCCGGGTGCTTGATGGAGGCGCCACTGACACTGGCCGGCCCTATTTCGTCATGGAACTGGTGCGCGGCGTGCGTATTACCGATTACAGCGACCAGAACAACCTGTCGACTGTCGAGCGGCTCAAGCTCTTCCTGCAGGTCTGTCATGCCATCCAGCACGCGCACCAGAAGGGCGTCATCCACCGGGACATCAAGCCCTCGAACATCCTGGTCAGCATGCACGACGACGTGCCGGTGCCGAAGGTGATCGACTTTGGGATTGCCAAGGCCATAGGAGAGCGGCTCACGGACAAGACGCTCTACACGCGGTTCGAGCAATTCATCGGCACGCCGGCCTACATGAGTCCGGAGCAAGCCGGCGCAAGCGGGTTGGACATTGACACGCGCAGCGACATCTACGCTCTGGGCGTGCTGCTCTATGAATTGCTGACGGGTCGCCCGCCGTTCGATTCCAAAGAACTCGCCCAAGCCGGGATGGAGGAAATGCTCAGGCGCATTCGGGAAACGGAGCCGCCCAAGCCCTCGACGCGGCTGACCGCATTGCAGCGCGAGGAACTCACGACCACCGCCCGGCACCGCCAGACCGAGCCGCCCAAACTGATCAGCCTGTTGCGCGGGGACCTGGATTGGATCGTGATGAAATGCCTGGAGAAGAACCGTACCCGCCGCTACGAGACTGCCAGCGCGCTGGTGGCGGACATCCAGCGGCACCTTGGGAACGAACCCATCACGGCCCGCCCGCCCAGCAAACTGTACCGGCTCCGAAAGCTGGTTCGACGAAACAAACTTGCCTTTGCCGCCGGCGCGGCGGCGGCGGTCTCATTGGTCATCGGCTTGACGGTCGCCACGGTAATGTTTTTCCGGGAACGAACCGCGCGCCAGCGATCGGACGAACAGGCGGCCATCGCCCCGGACACCAAGGCCAACCGCATGATCTTGGCTACGAATGTTTTTCTCATGTTTCCCTTTCGCTTGTGACCATCGCGGGAAGCAGCTTCTGGCTTGACGTCCAAGCCACAACGCAATGCTTCACGCGAGTGGTCTG
>JBEKYJ010000179.1:0-8056 GCA_049511095.1 Verrucomicrobiia bacterium | reverse complement strand
GCGAATACCAGGTCAACGAACCCGGCGACATGGCGATGCGCGGCGGCATCGTCGACTTCTTCCCGCTCGACCGCGACGAGCCGGTGCGTATCGAGTTCTCCGGCGACGAAATCGAATCGATCCGCACCTTCGATCCCACCACCCAACAGTCGCGCGACAAACGGGAGCAGGTCGTCGTCACGCCCGCCGGCGAGTTGGGCATTCTCAAGCAAGCCGACGGCAAGACCGCGCTGATGGTCGATTTTCTGCCGCGCGATGCACTGCTCGTGCTCGACGAACCGGATAAACTCGCCGAAGCCGCCGAGGCCTACGCGAAGCAGATTCCCGAGGGCGACAAGTTCTTCGCCGACTGGCGCCACACGCTGGAGTCGGGGCTGATGACGATCCAACTCACGGAAGCATTGGCCATCGACCCGCCGCCGACGCACATCAACCTGCAACTCGCGTCCCTCGATGCGTTTCGTCCGCTGGACACGCGCGCGCCCGAGCCCGAGGTCGCCGAGCAGATGCGGCGCTCGTTCTTCGAGCAGATGCAACGCTGGATCGACGAGAAGTACTCACTCCACGTGTTCTGCGGCACCGATGGCGAGAAACAGCGCTTCGAGGAACTCTGGCGTGAACAATTCCCGTCGCTTTCCTCTTCCTTCATCTTTCATCCCTCCTCCTTTATGTCCCACGGGTTCCTCTGGGCCGAAGCCAGACTCGCGGTTGTAACCGACTCCGAAATCTTCGGTCGCTACAAGCTCGTGCGACCGCGCCGCAAGTTCCATCAACTGGCGCAGCCGTCGGATTGGACGGAGTTGCAGGACGGCGACTTCGTCGTCCACGTCCAGCACGGCATTGGGAAATATCTCGGGCTGAAGTCGCTCGATTTCAACGGCACCAAGCAGGAAGTTCTGGCCATCGAGTACGCCGGGGAAGCCCGCCTCTACGTCCCCATCGACCAGGCGCATCTCGTCTCGAAATACGTCGGCGCGGGCAGGCGCCTGCCGACCCTGCATCAACTCGGCGGCGCGCTCTGGCAAAAGCAAAAGTTCTCCGCCGAACGCGCGATCATGGATCTCGCCGCCGACTTGCTCGAAATCCAGGCCGCGCGCACCACGTTGGAAGGCCACGCGTTTTCCACCGACACCGCCTGGCAACACGAGTTCGAGGCCGCGTTCGTTTACGATGAAACTCCCGATCAACTCACCGCCATCGACGAGGTCAAGCGCGACATGGAATCCCGCAAGCCGATGGATCGCCTGATCTGCGGGGATGTCGGCTACGGCAAGACCGAGGTCGCCATCCGCGCCGCGTTCAAGGCGGTCATGGACGGGTTTCAAGTCGCCGTGCTCGTGCCCACGACGATCCTGGCCGAGCAACATTTCAACACCTTGCGCGAGCGCATGTCGGGCTACCCCATCGCCATCGAAATGCTCTCGCGCTTCCGCTCGCCCCGCGAACAAAAGAAAGTCACCCAGCTTCTTCGCAAAGGCGGCGTGGATATCGTCGTCGGCACGCACCGGCTGTTGAGCGGCGATGTGCTGTTCAAGAACCTCGGGTTGGTCGTCGTCGACGAAGAGCAGCGGTTCGGCGTGTTGCACAAGGAGCGCTTCAAACAATTGCGCAAGCTCGTGGACGTGCTGACGCTCAGCGCCACGCCGATCCCCCGCACGCTCTATCTCTCGCTCACCGGCGCGCGCGACATGAGCACCATCCAAACCCCGCCGCAGGACCGCCTGCCCGTGGAAACGGTCATCGCGCCCTACGACGAACGCCTGATCCGACAGGCCATCCAGCGCGAACTCAATCGCGGCGGCCAGGTGTATTTCCTCCACAATCGCGTCCAGAGCATCGAACCCGTCGCGGCGCGATTGCGAAACCTCCTGGAAGGATCGAACATCCGCATCGACGTCGGCCACGGCCAGATGGACGAACATGAACTCGAAGAGGTCATGCACCGGTTTGTGAAAGGCCAGATTGACGTGCTCGTCTGCACCACCATCATCGAAAGCGGTCTCGACATTCCCAACGCCAACACGATCATCATCGATCGCGCGGATCGTTTCGGGCTGAGCGACCTCTATCAACTCCGCGGTCGCGTGGGCCGCTACAAGCATCAGGCCTACGCCTACATCCTGCTCCCCCGCCACATCCACCTCGTCCAGAGCGCGCGCAAACGCATCAGCGCCCTCAAACAGTATTCGTCGCTCGGCAGCGGGTTCAAGATCGCCATGCGCGATCTGGAAATTCGCGGCGCCGGCAACATCCTCGGCTCGGAACAAAGCGGCCACATCACCGCCATTGGCTTCGATCTCTATTGCCAGTTGCTCAAGGAAAGCATCGCCCGCCTGAAAGGCGAGAAGCCGAAACGCCGTCTGCTGGTCACGCTGAAACTCGATTTCCTCAACGACGAATTCGGCGAATCGCTCGCCCGAATCCCCGCGAACTATATCACCGACACGCGCCTGCGCATCCAGGCGTACCGCAAGATCGCGCAGACGCTGGAACTGCCCGATATCAAGGCGCTCCGCCGTGAATTCCGCGACCGCTACGGCAAGATCCCCCGCAACTTGGAACTCCTCCTGCAATGCGCCGAGGTCAGAATTCAAGCCGGCGACGCGCTCGTGGACACCGTCGAAACGCGTGAAGATAAAATCATGCTCTCCCAACGCGCCGCTCTTTTTCAAGTCGGCGGCAAATTCCCGCGCTTCACCGAAACGAAACCCGAAGGAATACTTGCCGAACTCAAAGCACTATTGCATTCTTTGAGCAAGAGCGTAACGCCATCGACGCCTGCAGCAGAAAGGAAGCGATGATATGACCAACGTTACGGTAGAGCGGAAGCACTCTGGATTCGGCGAATGATTTGAGCGTTCTGGCGGCGCATGCTAGGTTCAGTTCAGTTACTCGGCAAACTACAGGAGGCAATGTGATGAAAGCTGGCATTCTCGTGATGGCGTCAATCATGGCCGTGGCCGTCGCCTCGGCACAGACCCAGTCGGTGACGAAGGCGGTAGCGGTACTCTCGCCGACCAAAGGCAGCACTGTATCGGGCACCGTCTCCTTCACCCAGGTCAATGGCGGTGTGAGAATCGTCGCGGACGTGACGGGCCTGACTCCCGGCAAGCACGGGTTCCACATCCACGAGTTCGGCGATTGCAGCGCGCCCGACGCGACCTCGGCCGGCGGCCATTTCAATCCGCGCCATATGCAACACGGCGCTCCTGATGCAAGCATGCGACACGCGGGTGACTTCGGCAATCTCGAGGCGAACGCCGCTGGCAAGGCCCACTACGACCGCGTGGACAAAATGATCTCGCTCAATGGCGCGGAATCCATCGTCGGCCATGGCGTGATCGTCCACGAGAAGGTCGACGATTTCATCACGCAGCCGACAGGCAACGCAGGCGCGCGCGTGGCGTGTGGCGTCATCGGCGTGGCAAAGCCGTAGAGTCAGGAACCGTGGGTGAATTCGTGGCGGTTGGCGTAGCGTCTGTCTTGCTCAACTCCGCAATCTTCCGTTCAATGGCGCGGCGCACGGACTCCTGTTCGCTGCCGGTCATCTTCGCCACCCACGCTCTCGCTTCATCGTAGCGCCCCAATCGAACACAAACGCGCGCGAGATACCCGTACACGAATTGTCGCTGTCGGTCATCGAGCGGTTGATTGAGGCAAAACTGCCAGGCCTCATAGGCTTCCCGCCAATCCGGCTGGGGCATCTCATAGAAGGTTTCGGCATACGTGCTCGACATCTCAAAGTCTCGCGGCGCGAGGTCGCGCGCGGAGCGGAATTGCTCCAGGCTGTGCTGGAAAATCTCGTCCTTGTTCCAGCCATAGACCGCTTGTGACTCGTTGCGGAAAAGCTGGCAGGTCGTCGCCCAATTGAAGCGGAAGATCGGCTCCGTCGGCGCCAACTCGATCGCCTTTTCATAGTAACGCAGTGCTTTGTCGGCCTGTCCGTAGTGGCCGTAGTGATTGGCAATTTCGTTATAGGCGTACGCTTCGCGCGGATCAGCCGCGATGGCCTTTTCCCACCATCGAATTGCCTCCTCCTCGCGGTCGCGATCGTAAATCAGATCGCCGTAAGCGACCATCGCGCGTGCGTGTCGCGGGTGACTGTTCAGGAACCGTTTGTAATCACCTTCCAGACGGCGCATCTGCGCGTTCCAACGATTGGTGACCGCCGGCGGCGTGCGATCCGTAAACTGATCGCCCTGCGCGCTCAGCTCTTCACCCCGCGACAGGAGGAAGCGAAACTGCCGCTCGGCCTCGTTACGGTCTTCCTCACCGCGCGCGGACTGCGTCAGCGCCGCCACCGCGAACAAGCAAATCAGCAGCCCGCGTGGCATCGTATGTCAGCGTCCCTTCCATTCGGCGGCGGGATTCTCGGCGCTGGCGCGTTTATCGAGCGGATCGTATTTCTCGGCGAGGCCGAGTTCGAAGGGCTGATTGTCCGGGTTCGGTGTTACCTGGCGGTATTGGGTGTAGCACTTGTAACAAATCGTCACGTCCGGCAAAAACTTGTAGAGCAGCCCGTCGGCCACGACAAACACCGCCCACACGAGCGTGCCTTCCACGAGCCGGTTCTTCCACGCGCAGATCAAAAACAACGCCGCCCCCGCCAGAAAAATGCTCACGCCCAGCGTGCGGTTGAAATCCTTTTGCACGTACACGGTGTTGCAGTCGCACACCGCGCAGCGGTCCACCAGGTTGCTCCGCCGCATCCGCTCCGTGATCCGCAGCCGAATCGGTTTTTGGCACAAGGGGCACGGCGATTCGTCCTGCGACAAATCGTCGAACTCCAATTCGCCTTTGCAGTGTGGACACAGAAACCGGATTTTCACGCGGCCAGCCTAGCACATGCGTCCCCCCGTTCAAGGCTGGACAACCCCTCAACCTTGGCGTATTCACCTGCCCGATGAAAGCCGTCGTGCAACGCGTCTCTCGCGCCTCCGTCAAGATTGACAACCAGGTCGTCGGCGAAATCGGGCCGGGCTTGCTCGCGCTGGTTGGCGTTGGAAAAGACGATAGCGCCGCGGACGCCGAGTGGACGATCAAGAAACTCCTCGCCCTCCGCATCTTCCCCGACGACGCCAAGAACCTGAACCGCTCCGTCACCGACATCGGCGGCGGCATCCTCGTCGTTTCGCAATTCACGCTCTACGGCGACGCCCGCAAAGGTGCGCGCCCGAGTTTCTCCGACGCCATGCCGCCCGCTGACGCCGAGCAGTTCTACCACGATTTCATGGCGAAACTGCGCGCCGCCACACCACTCAAGATCGCCGAAGGCCGCTTCGCCGCGATGATGGACGTCGAGCTGGTCAACGACGGCCCCGTGACTATCATTCTCGATTCACATGCGTAAACCGACCGAAAAAGATCCCGGGCCGGCCCTGACGTTTGCCGCGCCACGCCACCTCGCCAACGTCACCGTCATCCTCGTCGAACCCGCCGTCCCGGGCAACATCGGCTCCGCCGCGCGCGCGATGAAGACGATGGGCCTCTCCAACCTCGTCGTGCTCAACGGCCCAAAGGATTTCCAGACGCACGTGCAAGCGATCATGTTCGGGCACGGCGCCGGCGATTTGCTGAAGAACGCCCGCCACGTGGCCACCTGGGAAGAAGCTACCGACGGCCTCCATTGGCTCGTCGGCACCACCCACCGCAAACGCCGCGCCCAGTTCTCCCAAGTCGTCGAAGCCCGCCAGGCCGCCACGAAAATCGCCGAGCTTTCCCACAAACACCGTGTCGGAATTGTGTTCGGACGCGAAGAAGCCGGTCTTTCCGACACCGAACTGCGCCTCTGCCACGACATCGTCAGCGTGCCACAGGCCACCGAGCATCCATCCTTGAACCTCTCGCAGGCCGTGATGCTCCTCGCCTACGAAGTCTACCTCGCCAGCATGGGTGAACTCCCCAAACCGCGCTACAACCTCGCCACCGTTCACGAAGTCGAATCGTTGCTGAAACACTTGTCGACCTCCCTCGCCCAGATCGGTTTCCGACCGCACCAGGGCGATCCCGATTCATTCCTCCGCTCACTCCGCCGCGTCATCGCCCGCGCCCCGCTCGAAAAACGCGACTGCAACGTCCTCCACCGCATCTGCCAGCAAATCGATTACTACGTGAAAGACCACAAACCGTAGAACCGCCGTCCCGCCTGTCACCCCCCTGCGTTGGACCCCGTCGTCTCCACTGCAACTGATGGTCGTTTCCACGATGGGAAAACCGTGGTTTCCACGATAGCCATTGGCAAGCTAATTGCTCCTTGTCGATTGTGGAAAGAAACATATGGGCATCTTCTCCGCAGCAATCGCATTATTCAGCAGTGGTGGCGTGGGCGAACCGAAGTCCACCATCCTGGTCATTGATGACGACCTCGTGCTGCTCCAAACCGTCAAATCCTTGTTGGGCAAGCGCGGCTTCAATGTGGTGACTTCGTCTTCTGGCCAGCAGGGATTGGACATGCTCCGCAATGCTGCCCGTGACATCCGCGTCGTGGTGCTCGATTACAGAATGCCAGAACTCAATGGGGGCGAGACGCTCAAGGTCATAAAGCAACTCAGTCCGAACGCAAAAGTCATTGGACTCACGGCTGTGGACCTCGACTCGGTGCCCGAGGCGTATCTCGACGAGGTTGACAAGTTGCTCACGAAACCGGTTATCGCCACCCAACTGATCGGGGCCATTGACGAGTTCCTTGCCGAAAAGCAGACCGCTTCGGCGGTAATTGAGTCGTAAACGCTACGTTGGCCTGTCGGGGCGGGCGGGCGGAAAACAATTGGAGAGTCGAGACGTAGGCCCGAACGTTCAAGCCTTCCACTTCTCCTCGGAAATTAGCGTAATCTCGCCTAAAAAATCCTTCGAGAAACCCCTGCTCGACTCTCCGGCTCCCTTTTACGTCACGGCGTGAAAAATGCAAGTGGAATCTGGGGGTTGTCTGGGCGGGAACTGGCAGCGGGGATCGGGCGGCGGAAACGGCGATGATTTTGGGCTTTCCTTTGTTGCCATTCAGTTGTATAAACTACCGGCAGAGGCCAAGAGATGCCCGACATTTTCTTCAAATGCGGGTGGTGCGGGAAGCATCTGGTCGTTGATGAGGTTGGGGTGGGTCTGGAAATCAACTGCCCTGACTGTAAAAAAATTGTGGTCATCCCCAAAATCCGGTTTGCCCACGAATGTCCTCAATGCAGCGAACGCCTGATTCTCGCCTATACAATGAGAGGGGAAACGCTCGAATGCCCATCTTGCAGATATGAAATCCCCCAAATTGGAGTGTCGAGCTAGGAACGTAAGTCCTGTCTAAACCCTCCCGTCGTGTCTGCTCCAATCGCGGCTGGAATGTCGCGCCGATTTCATGCAGAGTACGGCAAACCGAACGCGGGAGCTGCTCATGCACGAAACCAAACGGTTGCGCCATTTCGCCAGCGACAACAACTCGGGAATCTGTCCGGAGGTGTTGGCGGCATTGCAGGAAGCCAACACGGGCCACGTCACCGGCTACGGCGATGATCCGTGGACGCTGAAGGCCAAGCAGCTTGTTCGCGATCTCTTCGAGACCGACTGCGACGTGTTTTTTGTCTTCAACGGCACCGCCGCCAATTCTCTCGCCCTCGCCAGCCTGTGCGATTCCTACCACAGCGTGATCGCCTTCGATTACTCGCACGTGGAGACCGACGAATGCAACGCGCCAGGGTTCTTTGCGCCCGGCGTGAAGCTGCGTCCCGTGAAAGGCGAAAACGGAAAGATTTCGCCCCCCGACATCGAGCGGGCGGCGAAAACGCGACGCGACGTGCACGCGTCGATGCCGCGCGCCGTGTCCCTCACCCAGGCCACCGAACTCGGCACGGTGTACACGCGCGGTGAGTTGGCCGCGATTGCCGCGACCGCGCGCAACCTCGGCCTCTTCGTCCACGTGGACGGCGCCCGGTTCGCGAACGCCGTTGCCAGTCTCGGCGTGAAGCCGCGCGAGATATCGTGGGAACCCGGTGTCGACGTTCTCAGTCTTGGCGGAACGAAGAACGGAATGGCCTTCGGTGACGCCGTTGTCTTCTTCAACCGGAAACTCTCG